>NZ_JBKEZJ010000017.1:0-75160 GCF_046449555.1 Rahnella selenatireducens | reverse complement strand
GATCAATTTAATGCGGTTCAGCACGATCGTGAAATAGTGGTAGGAAACGATCAGCGTTTATCAGTTGCCCGGGATGATACGGTCATCGTGGAAAGGGACCGGCATACCACCATCAAAGGTGGCTGGCATCTTGATGTAAAAGCTCACAGAGAAGAATTATCGCAGGCGAATTATCACAGCGAAACTGCCGGTGATTACTCACGGCTGACTGAGGGTAAGGAAACCATCTTAACGGGTAAAGAGAACACTATTCAGGCCAAAAAAATTATCCTTAAAGGCAACGAGAAAGTCGATATTCAGGGACCTATGGGGCGCATCATTATAGATGAGTCCGGTATTACGCTGGATGGCCCGATTATCCGGCTCCGGGGTAAGGTTGAAATCCTTCCGCCTGTGGTTTCCTCTTTGTCTGCATCAAAAGGTGGCGGAGGAAGCTTTAATCACGATGAAATTCACGCCTCAACCTTCTCGCCAGTTGAAAACGATAACCCGCAAAACTCACCCCAGAATAATAAAGATAATGATCATTCTGATGATGAAAAGGAAGAAGGAGATAAAGACAATGAAGAGGATAAATATAAGGTCCGTTTCTTACTCGAAGACGATCAGAAAAAACCGTATATCGCGACGGACTATATCGCCTTTTTACCTGATGGGAGTCAGATAACCGGCCAGACTGACCGTCAGGGATACACGCAAATATTTACCAGCGAAAAAGCCGATCAGATACATGTTGAGGCTGTACTGCATAACAATCAAAGCAGGATTCAATAATCATGGACGTTAATGCGTATTTCACCCTTAAAGCATTAAATCAGGATGCTTGCGTTACGATTGATTTTACAAAATACACGTATGTGATGAGCCTTCGTGAAGCTTCAGGTGAGCAGGATATTTTACATTCTGAACCTGAGACCGCTTTCACGCAGGACGGCCATTCTGCACATCATCACATGACGTTTGTCAATGTGCCTTCTGAGAAACCCCTGGTGTACTGTGATATTTTTTGTCAGGGATTATGCACAGATAAAAATATTCTGATTAATTCATTCCCGGATGCCAGTACTACGAATAACTGGACAGTGTTTAATAAAAAATTTAGTTCTGCGGAAACAACGAAGAACCCGACATTTGATAAAATTTGTACAATATCGAATCATCGTATTTTTATTGATTCACAGTTCCCCGTCGGGCATCCCAACGATCCCTTTGAGAAAAGTAAAATAGAACGGCAGTTGCGGTCGCGGTTGAAGTATCGCAGTTCAGATGTGGACTATATGAAGAATAAATATCCGGATCAAGGTGAGGCAAGTCTGTGTGGTCCAGCTGTTTTTCTGTATATTTTGTTAAAAGATAATCCTGAAGTTTATAGTCGATACATAAAAAATCTTTGGAATGATGGGCAGGCAATGCTTGGAAATTTGAATATAAGACCTTCAAAAGGTGTGTGTCATCCTGAAAACTACACTTTACTGTCAGGAGAAACCAGGGTTTCTGCGATTGATTGGATATCAATGGCAAGTTTAAGAGATAGCGAAAACATTTTTTTTGATTATAAATCTCCTGATGACCAGTTCAGTGGGTTGACAATGCCTGAAGCTATCATTAAGTGGGTCAAATCAATCGGCGCTAAAGTTGTTTATCATGACATGTCTCTTTTTTCATGGCCTATTTATAAAGTTGCTAAATTAAGTTCTTATGTTAGCCAGAACACAAATGTCGCAGTATTAATTAATCACGGATTAATATATGGTGGTGAAAGTGGTTATCCAACTCATTGGGTTGTATTTGAAAGTGGTTTACAGGTTGTAAATGCTTTCCAGTCTGTAGATGAAAATACAACTGGGGAAGCAATGATAGATGTCGAGTTATTCTCTTGGGGAGAGAGTAAAAGAATGAGTGCGTTTCATATAAAAAGAACCCGCACTCTAAAAGAGTTTTCTTCTTATATTTACGGCGCTGTTGTATTTGATAAGGTTTAATATGAAAAATTTCATGAAGCTAGTTTCTTTAGTACTCATTTTAATGACCCCAGGTTGCTGTTCTCTAATGGACAGACATGTTGATTTATATCCAGAAAACCCTCCTGTAGCGAGAGTCGGAAACCCCTATTATGTTAGGATTATTACAAAGGGTTCACCAGTCAGGAGACTGCACGTTATAAATATAGAGGGCTTTTCAGATAGCGGTATGAATATACGGGCATATGTTGATAATTCAATGTATGGATTCATTGAAATTACAGGGACACCAAATAAGGTGGGGATTATATCTTTCGAAGTTGAAGGCTCAACTCCTGGAACTCAGTGTCCTGGCTTGCAGTTTAGAAAAAATTTCAACTTACTGGTGGTGGATCCTGAATCAAAATCAAAATCAAAATCAAAATCGAAAATGCAAAGTGCAAGCCTACTGAAAAATGAATCGTTGGTTATAAAATGTCTTTAGCAAAAGGGGAGGACATGCAAATAATTAAAGCTTTCTTAGTATCCATTAATAATTGTAAGAGATCTGTAACGTATTTATTGATTTTGCTTTTCTTAAATGGTTGTTGCTGGAAGACCCCTGACCTGGAGTTGGAATATAGCAATTCTCTAACGTCCAAAGTGGGGGAGCCATATTATTTGAAAATAGAAACTCTTTTCGTTGTCTACGATATTAAATTTGATGCCAGTAAATTAGATGATGGCCTTAAGTTGAATGTCATAAACCCTACTAAAGAGGGGGGGGATCTCAAGAGGGGTATTCGAGATAACGGGAACACCTCAGCATGATGGGGTCGCACAGCTAACCGTTGAAGGTTCGACCCCTGGCACTTCATGTTCAGGTCAACATTTTATAAAGACGATCACAGTCATAATACTGGGTAAAAATTCAGTTCTTGATGCGAAAAAAATCACACCCATAGACACCAAAATAACCACAACCTATCTTTAACGCTATTTGGAACCGAACAATATGCCTAATCTGGCCGTAATACTTAAAGGTGATAAAACCACGCATGGTGGGACAGTCGCAGAGGGATTTGAACAGGTAAGATATTTAGATATCCCGGTTGCAGGCGTTGGAAATGGGGTGCCATGCCCGCTGTGTAAAGGGACTTTCCCCATCACGGAAGGTACACCTCAAATTACCTATGACCTATGATGGATTGGCCTTAGCTGTTGAAGGTATGGAAACTGCTTGCGGCGCAAAATTGATCGCTTCTCAGCGAAATTTCACTGTTTGATAAATAGAGTTTCCGTAAGAAAAAAAAGCTTCCCAGCATCCCCATTCAGAAGCTAAACGCGGGGCATGACTTCTGTGAAAACGCTTTCCCCGCAAAAATCCTCTCGTCGCCGGTCGCTCTGTTCTATTTGTTTTGTAAAGACTGGGTAGTGCCATATATCGGAACATTAAGCGTATAAAAATGCCGCGACTTATTCCCGCTTGTGCAAATCGTGGTCTATATTCACTCAGTAAGCGGAATTTTCTGAGGGAAATGAAACAGGATATTCCGAATTATGAGGCGCTTTCTGAACATAACTTATCGTGATCTCAGCCTATACAGGATTTTTATAAATTACTTTTTAATCAATGCCTTGAATTCAATGTAATCGCTACCATGAAAAATAATTAATAACCCCGTGGTTATCGGGTTAATTTTCATGTGAAACAAGCCGTTTATTTCATTGGGGAGAAAAAACGCCAAAGCTTGTATATACACGCAGGTTTTGCGCGGAGATTTAAAATGAGAATGGTCCTCAGATGTACTCTGCGTGCGGTATTTTGTTAAAAAGTTATATTTGTAAAGTTGCGTATGTACTAACAGGAAGAAAAAAACTATAGTGACGCCCTTCACCGCTCTCAATCAGATTGGTCGATTTGTGTCTACTTCTAATGTCTAAAATTGAGATGTGCGTCGTCTTTTTTGACTCAGCCTTTTAACTTAAAACAAAAGAACTCATAAAGTGAACGCCAAAACCTCTGCTTTTATCATCACGTTTTTATCAGTTTTGAACCCAGTTTCAGTCAGTTACGCACAGTCAGTGCCGGGAACTTCAGCGAAAGATTCCGACGATTCGTCAGATTCTTCTTCGCTGATGGTCATCAAACGCGAAAGTACCGGTGGCTTGTCCGAACTGGACACGCCTGCTGCGGTCAGCGTGATTGATGGAGACGATTTCAGAAACAGCAAAGCGCAGGTCAATCTGTCTGAAAGCCTTGGCAGCGTACCGGGTTTACAGGTTCAGAACCGCCAGAACTACGCGCAGGATTTACAACTTTCCGTTCGCGGATTCGGCAGCCGTTCCATGTACGGCGTGCGCGGCGTGCGCATTTATGTCGATGGCATTCCGGCCACCATGCCAGACGGGCAGGGGCAGACCTCCAATATCGATCTGAACTCGGTTGATCGCGTCGAAGTGCTGCGCGGCCCGTATTCGGCGCTTTACGGCAACTCTTCCGGCGGCGTAGTCAACGTGGATACCCAAACCGGTTCCCAGCCCGCCAAACTTGAAGCCGGCACCTATTTTGGCAGTTACGGTTCTTTCCGTAATAGCGTAAAAGCCAGCGGCGCAACCGGCGACGGCACGCATGCGGGCGATGTTAATTACCTGATTTCCGGTTCGCGTTTCACCACCGACGGCTACCGCGACCACAGCGGTACGCAGAAAAATCTCGGTAACGGCAAACTGGGCGTGCGTATCGATGACGCCAGCACCCTGACGCTGATGTTTAACAGCGTGTCCGTAGATGCGAACGATCCGGGCGGTCTGACCGAATCCGAATGGCACGATAACCCGAAACAGGCGACCCGCGCCGATCAGTACAATGCGCGTAAATCGCTGGATCAGACGCAAGTCGGCCTGCGCTATCAGCGTGATATGGGCGAGAACGATGAGTTCAGCCTGATGACTTATCACGGCGAACGCCACACTACGCAATACCAAACCATTCCTGCCGCATCGCAGAAAAACCCGCTGAACGCAGGTGGCGTGATTGTGCTGGAGCGCAAATATTCCGGTGTGGATACGCGCTGGAAACATAATGACCAGATTGGCTCCGTGCCGTTCTCCGTCACCGGTGGCCTGGATTATGAAACCATGACCGAGCGTCGTTTCGGTTATGAGAACTTCGATTCTGATGGCGATCTGGGCGTGAAGGGGAATGAACGCCGTAACGAAAAGAACGTGATGTGGAACCTTGATCCGTATCTGCAAACCACTTGGAACCTGACGCCGCGCTGGACGCTTGATGTCGGCGCGCGCTACAGCACCGTCAATTTCGACTCAACGGATTTCTACATCACCAGCAAAAATCCGGATGACAGCGGTTCACGCCGTTACCACAAACTGTTGCCGATGGCGTCCCTGAATTTCGCGGTTACGCCGACGCTGAATACTTATGTGTCTGCGGGACGTGGTTTTGAAACGCCGACCATTAATGAGCTTTCTTACCGCACTGACGGCAAATCTGGCCTGAATCTGGATCTGCAACCGGCCACCAGCACGACGGTTGAAGTCGGCAGCAAATGGCGCGTAGGTAACGGTTTAGCGACCGCCGCTGTGTTCCAAACCGACACCGATGACGAGCTGATTGTTGCCGAAAGCACCGGAGGCCGTTCGAGCTACATGAACGCCGGGAAAACCCGTCGTCGTGGGCTGGAATTATCGCTGGATCAGCAGTTTGAAGAAAACTGGCGTCTGAAAATGGCCTGGACCTTGCTCGATGCGACATTCCGCAACGAAACCTGTGGCGCAGGGGACTGTACGCCAGCGGGGAATCGTCTGCCGGGGATTGCCCGCAACATGGGTTACGCCTCGCTGGAATGGGCACCGGTTGACGGCTGGCACGCTGGTGCGGATGTCCGCTATATGAGCGACATCGAAGTGAACGATGAAAACAGCGAGCAGGCACCGGCGTATACCGTCGCCAGCGTGAGTGCGGGTTACCGCTTCAACTGGAGCAAAGTGACGCTCGACCTGTTCACCCGCGTCGATAACCTGTTTGACAAAAGTTATGTCGGTTCCGTGATCGTAAATGAAGGCAATGGCCGCTATTTCGAACCGGCACCTGGCAGGAACTACGGTGGCGGAGCTACGCTCTCTTATAGCTTCGAATAAGTTTTACGTTTTTCATCAGTCACAGAAGTACGTTTGAATTCAGTAAAAAGTACCCCGCGAAGCTGCCAGACGCCTGCACGTGTTAACGCTGGCAGCATTCGCAAGGCATGACGCCCGTGTAAACCGGGTGTTCTTGAAGATTCAGCGCACCTGAATCGACGATTATAAAAATCTGTAAGGTCATCAACTATGGAAACGAAAGCCTCGTTATCACGCATCGTCGTAATAATTACCGCTTTGTTCGCCGCGTTAAGCGGGATTTATCTTTTAGTCGGCGGTATCTGGCTGGCGAAATTAGGGGGTTCTCTTTATTACATTATTGCCGGTGTGATTTCGCTGGTTACTGCGTGGCTGCTGTTCCGCCGTCGCTCTTCTGCATTACTGCTTTACGCCGTGTTCCTGTTCGGCACCACGATCTGGGCTGTGTGGGAAGTGGGCACTGACTTCTGGGCGCTGACACCGCGTCTGGACGTGACCTTCTTCCTCGGTCTGTGGATCCTGCTGCCAGTCGTTTATAACCAGATGATCGCTAAGAACGCTTTCGCGCGTGGCGCACTGGCGCTGTCGCTGGTGTTCACCGTGATCGTTCTGGGTTATTCCATCTTTAACGACCCTCAGGTGATTAACGGTACGATTAAAGCGGCGGATTCTGCGCCAGCAAAATCGGATTCCGGTATTCCTGACGGTGACTGGCCAGCCTATGGCCGTACTCAGGGCGGTACCCGTTACTCGCCGCTGAGCCAGATCAACGATCAGAACGTCAGCAAGCTGGATGTGGCCTGGACTTTCCGCACCGGCGACCTGAAAACAGCCAACGATCCGGGCGAAATCACGGATGAAGTAACGCCAATCAAAATCGGTGACATGTTGTACCTGTGTACGCCGCACCAAAAGCTGTTTGCTCTGGATGCTGCGACCGGTAAAGAGAAGTGGAAATTTGATCCGCAGCTCAACTCCAACCCGACTTTCCAGCACGTAACCTGCCGTGGTGTGTCTTATCATGAGACCACGCCAGCCGCGCAAGGCACCGAAACTAACGGCGCAGCGCCTGCTGTTTGTTCACGTCGTATCATTCTGCCTGTCAACGATGGCCGTCTGTTCGCACTTGACGCTGAAACCGGCGCACGTTGCCCGGCATTCGGTAACAACGGTGAGCTGAACCTGCAAAGCAATATGCCTAACGCGGTTCCGGGCCACTATGAACCGACTTCACCGCCAATCATCACTAAATCTGTGATCATTGTTGCCGGTGCGGTAACCGATAACAACTCAACCCGCGAGCCTTCTGGCGTGATCCGTGGTTTTGACGTTGAGACCGGTAAACTGCTGTGGGCCTTCGATCCGGGCGCGTCTAATCCGAATAAGCTGCCTGCTGAAGGCGAGCACTTCGTGGCGAACTCCCCGAACTCATGGGCTCCGGCGTCTTATGACGACAAACTGGATCTGGTTTATCTGCCAATCGGCGTAGCGACTCCGGATATCTGGGGCGGTAACCGTACGCCAAATATGGAACGTTTCGCGAGCGGCCTGCTGGCGCTGAACGCCTCCACCGGTAAACTGGCGTGGTTCTACCAGACGGTTCACCACGATCTGTGGGATATGGACGTTCCGGCTCAGCCAACGCTGGCTGACATCACCGACAAGAACGGCAACAAAGTTCCTGCGATTTATGTACCGACTAAAACCGGTAACATCTTCGTGCTGGACCGCCGTGACGGTAAGCTGATTGTTGATGCGCCTGAGAAACCTGTTCCGCAGGGTGCGGCGAAAGGCGACCACGTATCTCCGACTCAGCCATTCTCCAAACTGACCTTCCGTCCTGAAGCCAAACTGACCGGCAAGGACATGTGGGGCGCAACGATCTACGACCAGCTGATGTGTCGTGTGATCTTCCACAAACTGCGTTACGAAGGGACGTTCACGCCGCCTTCCGAGCAGGGCACGCTGGTATTCCCGGGTAACCTGGGGATGTTTGAGTGGGGCGGTATTTCTGTGGATACCGACCGTCAGGTGGCTATTGCTAACCCGATCGCTCTGCCGTTCGTGTCCAGACTGATCCCACGTGGCCCGGGCAACCCAATCGAGCCTGATGCTAACGATAAAGGCGGTTCCGGTTCTGAGTCTGGTATCCAGCATCAGTACGGCGTGCCTTACGCGGTAACCCTGAATGCGTTCCTGTCTCCGCTGGGCTTCCCATGTAAACAGCCTTCATGGGGTTATATCTCCGGCGTTGATCTGAAAACCAACGATATCGTGTGGAAAAAACGTATCGGCACCGTGCGCGACAGCTCACCGGTTCCGTTGCCGTTCAAAATGGGTATGCCAATGCTGGGCGCACCGATTTCCACTGCCGGTAACGTGTTCTTCATCGCGGCAACCGCAGACAACTACCTGCGCGCGTTCAACATGAGCAACGGTGACAAACTGTGGGAAGCCCGTCTGCCAGCAGGCGGCCAGGCAACCCCAATGACTTACTCTGTGAATGGCAAACAGTACGTTGTTATTGCAGCCGGTGGTCACGGTTCGTTCGGCACCAAACTGGGCGATTACATCATCGCTTACGCACTGCCCGACGCGAAATAATCCGCGCTTGAAGAAAGTGAGAAGTTAATGGAAAGGCCGCGAAAGCGGCCTTTTTTTGTCCCTGAAATATCCCTCTCGAAACCATTAAAAGATTCCTTCAATATTTCAGGCAAAGTGCCGATGTCTTTTTAGTCTTTTGAAACAGAGAATAATTTATACTTTATTGCGGAGCTCGTTTTGTAAAAAACGAATATCAGGCATTTTAATGAAAGGGTATTTGATGGGAATGCAAAGAATCTGTGACGCCGTCGTCCAAAGCGCCTTCGGGCTTTCGATGGGGGCTGTCTGGCAGCATATCAGCGTTGAATGCGCCCACATTCCGGATAACACTGGATTCAGGTTTGACGTTTTCTTCCATCTGCTCGAACAGTTGGTGGATGAGGGAAAAATCAGGCTGGCGTCGGACGGCCAATATCTTTCCGGAACGCCTGAACAACAGCTGGAGCGGATAAAAAACGCGTGGCCTCAGGGCGAACCTGTCGATGAGTTAGACGATCCCGAGGGAGCCGGTCTCTGGTTTTTAGCCAAATCACCGGCGGGTATTGTCTGGATCATGCCCGATGGCAGGGAAATCTGGACATAGTTTTTTCTATGCCCGGCAGCCCGTCACCTGCGGGTAGTTACGGCAAACCAGAATGAGTTTGTTTTTGGGTTCGAAGCCTTTATCCAGCATACATTGCTGAATCTGTGCGGCCTTCAGGACGGTCGGAAGATAAGACACTGAGCCCATCGGATTCGGATATCCGCACTCATACATCGTCTGTAACGCGAGCTTATCGTTCTCAACGGCATGGGAAAAATGCAGAGAAGACCCGGCTTTACGCCAGCGGATGAACTGGGATTTGTCTACGCCCGAACCCGGTGTGATGGAGTAGGACCCCCCATCAGCGACAAACGGCAACGCTTCGAGTTGCTTCTGGCTCACCGGATAGCCCTGCTGTTTTGCGACGCAGGCGGGCGTATTTTTGTTCACATCGCAAATATGAAAATCATGCTTATACGTGAATCCCTTTCCTTCCATGCACTGGTAATAAAGAACCGTTTCGTTATCGGTAAAATCCGGTTCAGGCCCCGGCAGTGGCACGCCGCATTGCCCCATCGCGACACGCGTTTCATCGATTGAAGTATGCGGGCGCTGCCATTGCGTCAAATCTGGCGGCGGCGGACATCCGGTAAGCAGAAAAACGGACGCTATCAGAGCAGGTACAGAAATCAGTACAGAGAGGCGCGGCATAAAAATCCTTTATTAATCATAGTATGGACGTCCCTGACCCCCGCGGGTGCGTGGGGAACGCCTGAGCGGGTTAATAGAATAACCGGCTTAATTAAACGTTTTTGGTTTGAAAAACGCTGACACAAAACGTGCGCATTTTTACTACTTTGTGCCACAGCCCGGTAATGCCGATCCCGGATTAACCCGTTATGATCTTCCTGAGACGTAGTTCCTGAAAGAAAAGAATAATTGCGACAATCATAAGAATTGCAAAGAAAACAATATTAGAAAAGTCATAATTAAAAACAGTTGTAAATTTCTCGTTGTTGTATAACTCATTGTGTCTGTAGGAATACGTGGTGTAAATAGTGTTGGATATTTCGCAGAATGACCCGATAGCCAAAAAGAACCAGACCCCAAGACAGTTGGCGGTGACCTTATTATTCTTGCGTCTTTTGGTGAATATAATCAGACCGAGAATGGCCGGAATAAGAAAAACAATGAAGTCTCTGAAAGTAAAATCGAAAAAAATCGCCATCGATAAAAATCCTCTTGTATTCAGATAAGGATGGCTTTTGTCATGCCATTCCGGAATATTCAGCCTGAATGCTGACTGTTTTCACCCCCGTGTTCAGGGGGGCATTATCCTTCATATCAGACTCTGTTTCCTTCTTTTGTAACCTTTAGCCATCTCAAAAAGCACACTCAATCTAACCCTCAGTTTGTAACTGCACGGAAAGGGTTCTCCGGTTGTAAAAATGACATCTTGCCGTTTTGCAAAACGGTCACCCGCGCTGTGTTTTTTTTTAGTCAGAACATGATTTATTCATATGGCTCAAATATGATGTTGTTTTCATTATCAGTGAGTTGATTGTATGTCCGGGATCCGCAGTCATTTATTGGGATTTACCTGCTGTGCTTTGGTCATGTCAGGGCTTCTGGGCAGTACGTCTGGCCTGGCGCAGGATCGGCGGCACGTGTCAGAACCCGGATTACCTGCTGCCGTATGCGCAACTTTAGCCCCTTCTGCACAACCGAAAGATGATTCCGGGCGTTTACAAGATAGTATCAACCGCTGTCCGCCGGGAGCGGCCGTACGCCTGATCGCCGGTGCGGCAGGTATCCGCTTCGTTAGCGGGCCGCTGATCATGAAATCCGGTGTCACCCTCTGGCTCGATCGTGATGCAGTGCTGGCGGCAACGACCGACCCACAAGCATACGATATGGATGGCCGCTGCGGCACGCTCGATGACAAAGGTAGCGGCTGCCGTCCGTTTATCTTGTTCAGGGGAACGCATGGCGGCGGCATCGTTGGCGAGGGGATGATCGACGGACAGGGCGGGCAAGCCATGATCGGACATAACGAGACATGGTGGCAACTCGCGCGTCGCGCACAAACCGAAAGCAGCAAGCAGAATATCCCGCGCCTGATTCAGATTGACCAAGCACACGACATTACTTTCTACAAAATCACGCTACACGATGCGCCCAACTTCCACGTGGCGATGAATGGCGTAAAGGGAGCGACCTTCTGGAATGTGCGTATTGATACGCCGGCAAATGCGCGCAACACTGACGGCATCGACCCCGGTGCCTCGCAGGATATTACGATTGCACACAGCTTCATCCGTACCGGCGACGATAATGTGGCGATCAAAGCTGGCAGCGGCGGAGCCACCCGATTCGTCTCGCTGATCGATAACCATTTTTACTGGGGGCATGGTCTGTCAATCGGCAGCGAGACGGTCGGTGGCGTCAGCGATGTACTGGTTCAGGGGCTGACGCTGGACGGCACGACTTCCGGTTTGCGTATCAAAAGTGACGCCAGTCGCGGCGGGTTAGCCACCGGTGTGCGTTACGAGCATGTCTGTATGCGTAATAACCGCCGTCCGATTGACTTCGACACCCGTTACGACGTCAACGCGCAGGGTAGCGAGATCCCTGTTTTCCGCGACATCGTCCTCCGGGATGTCGTTGGCGAATCTGGCGATCTCGTGCTGCGAGGCTACGATGACACACATCAGCTTGGCATCACGCTGGATGGCGTACGCTTCGCACCGGATGCGCGCTGGCAGATTGCGTTCGCTCAGATTCAGACCGGACCCGGCGGTGTGCATCCGGCGTTGCCCGGAAAGCCGCAGGGTTCAGAGGTCCACGCTGACTGCGCCGGGGGCTGGGTATCATTTCCTGGCCGCTGATTCAGTTTTTTCTTTATTTTTCAGGGCAGGATGAGATGAAACACCCACTAAAAAGTTTTTTTTGCATCGTATTCGCATTAACCACATTCTCTGCACAGGCCGTTAACTGTATCGAAACCCGTGCGGGAATCGATATGGGCTCGGGTACTACCAAAATTCAGGTCGCAGAAGTGGATATCTGTCATCACCAGCTGGGTAAAGTGCTGTATGAGGATCAGCGGCCGCTGGCTTTTAACGCTGAACTGGGGAAATCAGGAGACAATCAGATCAGCGAAGCGATCCAGCAGCAGGGAGTCGTTGCGCTGAAACAGATGGTGGATAAAGCCCAGACTTTCCACCCGCGACGTATTACGGGGGTAGCGACAGCAGTTTTCCGAACGGCGTCCAACGGTCAGCAAGTCATTGACATGTTCAACCAAAAAGCCGGGATTCAGCTGCGCATCATTTCTCAGGAGCAGGAGGCCGAATTGGGGTTCCTCTCGGCTAAAGCGGCTTTGCATGACAGGAATGTCAAAAATGAGGATCTGCTGGTCTGGGATATCGGTGGCGGGTCGATGCAGATGACGGCGATGCGCGAACAGAATGGCCGGAATGTGACGGATGTTTATCTGGGCAAACTGGCCTCCGTGACACTGAAAGAATTTATTATCAGCGTGCTGAAAAATCAGGAACTGGATAAAACAGAGTCACCGAACCCGATTGGTTCGCTGCGCAATACCGTACTGCGTTACGTAAACTTTTATGCCCGGACGCACGTCAGCGCACAGATTAAGCAAGATGTACAAAAACGTCGGGTGATTGGAATTGGTGGAGTTCACGGTTATTCGGTTAGGGATCAGATTCATCCGGCCAATAATACCTACCAGCTGGCGGACGTTGAACGCGTCTCGAAGAATCAGGTATGGAAAAATGATAACGAGATTGCAGGGCAATACCGGTCAACTGACGTGAGTAATTTGCTGCTGGTCGAAGGGTTTATGCAGGCGCTGAATATTTCACAAGTCACTATTGTAAAAGCGAGCCTGATCCAGGGCATTCTGGTGCAATAAATTGGATGAAAAATGGTGGCAGTTTTGTCAGATATGGCTTCGCCAGTCAGCGATCAAAACGCCGCCCAGGCTGAGAGGTCCCTTTACTTTTGCATAAAGTGACCTGCTCATGGATCTTCCACCCGATAAGCTTTACGAAGACGCACAACCCGCTGGATTAAAGACCCGTGTCACCGACGCCGGATTATTGGCTAATTTGTTCTCCGGCCTGCGCGGACGCGCGACCAGTTCCCCGCCGCAGTTAGGGCAAATCCCGCCCAGTTTGGTGTCGGCGCAAGTTACGCAGAAGGTGCATTCAAAAGAACAAATCTTCGCGTCAGCTGATGTTGGAAGCAAATCGGTATTACAACACTCGCAGTTAGGTCTCAGTTCCAGCATAAAAATTTATCCTCAGTGGGTATGACGTCGGGAAGAGCCTTCAAAATTGTCCGATGTGTATCGTCGTAAACATAACCTGAAACAGCGGCTTGGGAAAAGTCCCGCGTCGGGATAGCATGCCGTGACCGGAACGAAAATATTAAGGAGCGATATTGTGAGAGTGCAAAAAAGAAGCCTGGGGTACGTGGCGATTGTGGTCGATGACTATGATCGCGCCATCGAGTATTACACGGATAAACTCGGTTTTACGCTGGTGGAGGATACGCCGCAGCCGGGAAAACGCTGGGTCGTCGTCACACCACATCCCGACAGCGACTGCAATCTGCTGCTGGCGCGCGCGTCCAATGAACGCCAGCAAACTTTCATCGGCAACCAGTGTGGCGGACGGGTATTTTTGTTCCTGCATACCGATGATTTCTGGCGCGACTACCACGCGATGAAAGCCAAAGGTGTCACGTTTTGCGAGGAACCTCGCGAAGAAGAATACGGCACCGTCGTCGTGTTCGAAGACCTCTACGGCAACCGCTGGGATTTGTATCAAAATCGCTAATTTTTGCTAATACCGGCGCGCAATAAGCTTTGCGCGCCGGTATCACGCTTTATTATTTCTCTGCCTGCAAATCATGTCGCTGACCGCGCAACCGGCTCACGCTGATAACAACCGCCAGAATGGTGGCAATCACGGCGACCCACAGGCTCAGTTTTACGGCGTGGGCTTCACGGATCACGCTGTTGGCGGCGTAGATGGACAGGATCACGCCGACGACTGCCGCGCCAAGGCACTGCCCGAAGGTGCGCATAATCGCCAGTACACCCGAGGCATAGCCGCTGTGTTCGCGCGAGGCGTTCGACAGCATTTCGCGATTATTCGGGCTCTGGAAACAGCCGAATCCCAGGCCGCAGACGAAACTTCTCAGGCCGATATCCCAGAACTGCGGATGTTCAGGCAACTGCGCAAGCAGCAATAATCCCACGCCGAACACAGCCAGACCGATCGTTGAGATAATGGCAGCTGGATAGCGATCCGCAAGACGTCCGGCGTGGGGCGCGGCGAGAATAATGCCCAGCGGCCACGGCGTGAAAAGCAGGGCGGAGACAAACGCGCTGTAACCGTAAACGCTCTGGAACAGAAACGGCAGCGCCACGAAAGTAATTCCCTGGCTGACAAACGAGGCCAGCGAGGTCAGCGCCGCCAGAGAAAAGCGCGGGGAGGCGAAAATGCCGAGCGGCAAAAGAGGTTTTGTCGCGCGGCGCTGACGCCAGACAAACGCGACGCCGGTCAGAATGGCGATCAGCCCGTAGCTGACGGCGGTGGCTAAATCATCTGCACCGGGGCGTGAAAAAGCGTCTGCGGCCATGATCAGTGCACCGAGCATCGCGGCGGATAACACCGCACCTGCAAAATCAAACGGCTGGCGCGTGGCTGCCGGATTCGCCGGAATCACGCGCAGCGCCAGGATCATCGCAATGATGCCCAGCGGGATGTTAATCGCAAACAGCCACTGCCAGCTGAACGCCGACAAAATCGTGCCGCCCAGAACGGGTGCGATGGCCGTGCTGGTGGCGATAATCAGGGCATTCAGGCCAAGAATTCGTCCCAGCAGACGGGTCGGAAATACGGACCGTAAAATCGCCGGGCCAATACTCAGCGTCGCTGCTGCGCCGATTCCCTGCAACACGCGCATGAACACCAGCACGTCGAGTGAGGAAGAGAGTGCGCAGCCCAGAGACGAAAGGGTGAAGAGAGCCAGCCCGGCGACGAAAATCGAACGAAAGCCGATATGGCTGGCCATCGCGGCAAAAATCGCCAGCGCCATGGACGCTGAAAGCAGATAACCGTTGGAAACCCATACCGCCGCGCCCGCCGAAATATCCAGTGCCCGCGCGATTTGCGGCAACGCGATATTCACCATCGAACCATCGAAAACCGACATCGTTGCCATCGTCATGACGGCCGCCATCGCAAAACCGCGCTCGCGTCCCGGTAATCCTTCATCGCCGGGTCTGTCTGAAAATAATTCCATAATTAAAACCGTTCTCTTTCACAGGGGATGCAGGAAATATAGCGGGAGCCCGGACATAGCGGAAGGCGCAGCATTTGCATTGAATACCTGCACCAAACGCCTTCTCTCCGGTTTCATGACGCGTTACACTGCGCGCATGACTGAACCTGATCTGAACTTACTCATTGCGCTGGATGTGCTTCTCGCTGAAAGAAGTGTAGCCGGTGCTGCGCGCCGACTGGGATTAAGTGCTTCCGCGATGAGCCGGACGCTCAGCCGCCTGCGCACGACCACCGGCGATCCTTTACTGGTGCGCGCCGGGCGCCAGATGGTGCTGACGCCGTATGCAGAAGCAATACGCGAACGCGCGCAGAACGCCAGTTTTGAAGCGCGCGCGCTACTTCGTCCGTCCTCGGCAGAACTCAATTTAACCCGTCTGGAACGCACTTTCCTGATCCGCTCCAACGACGGTTTTGTGGTGGCGTTTGGCGCAGCGCTGATTGCCGCTGCCGCACAGGTCGCGCCTTCCGTGTGTTTGCGGTTCACCCCAAAACCGGAAAAAACGTCTAATGCATTGCGCGAAGGGCGGGTCGATCTCGAGATTGGGGTCGTCGGCGACATGGGGCCGGAAATACGTTTGCAGACATTATTTCGCGACAGGTTTATCGGCGTGGTGCGCAAAGGCCATCCGCTGGCGCGGAAAAAGGCGCTTACCGCGCAGGAATATGTTTCGTTCGGGCACATTGTCGTTGCCCGCCGCAACGGCACGCATGGCCCGGTGGATGATGCGCTGGCCGAAGCGGGGCAGAAACGTAAAATCGCCGCCGTGGTGCCGGGGTTTTCCGCAGCGCTCGCGATTGCCCAAAACTCCGATCTGGTGGCACTTATCCCTGCGTCATTCCTGATTTCTGATCCCGTCGGGCTTTGCGCGTTCGAACTGCCGGTGAAAACCCGTGAAATCACGATTTCACAGATGTGGCACCCGCGTTCAGAAGTTGATCCGGCGCACCGCTGGTTGCGACAACTGGTGCTCAGCGTTTGCCGGGAAAACGTGCCGCAATGAAAAGAGGGACTAAAGCGCCGGTGTAGTTCAGCACCGACTAAACACAGACGCTGCTCTAATCAGAATGTTTTCATTATTTTTCAATGCAAGCAGCTCCATCCCAACGGGAAAACCATTCTTTGTAAACCCGGCAGGGATGCTCAATGCCGGAGCCCCTGTCACCGCTGAAAGTAACGCATTACTTCCTTCCTGCTGTTCTCCAATTTTCACTGGCGGATGACGAATCACCGGGTAGACCAAAACATTAATCCCGTTTGAGGCGAAAAACCGCTCCAAATCTTCGTAAAGTTGCTTCTGAATTTCGAGCGCCTGAGTGTATTCACCGGATGATGTGCCTTTGTGAAAAGCGCGGTTTCTAAATACGGTGCCTAATTGCGGATGGTAAAGCTTTGACTCATAGATAGCCTGAAGTGATTTAAATTTTGCTTCGGTTCTGAGGGCAAGAAATTGTTCCAGCGATTCGGCAAATTCATAAGCAATTACATTCGCTTCATTGACCCGTTTTTCAAGGCCAGGAAACTCAACATGCGACATTTTGCCTGCATGGCGGGTGATTTTATCTGCGGCTTGCGTGATTAAATTCCTGATATCGGCATTCTCTGGCGTGGTTCCCGTAAACCACGCGTCCAGCAAACCGGCGCTAATTTCGCCTTTGAAAGGTGCAATCGGATTTCCTGAGAGTATTTCGGCTGCCAGCCACAAGTCCCCGGCATTTCTCACCAAAGGGCCAGGAATATCCTGAGTCGGAGATAAAGGCACAATGCCTTCCGTTGTAATGCTTCCCCGCGTTCCTCTCAGCCCGTAAAGGTTATTAAACGCCGCAGGGATGCGGACGGAGCCTGCGGTGTCCGTACCGATTGCCAGCGGAACGTAGCCTGCCGCCACCGCCACGGCGGAACCGCTGCTGGAGCCTCCCGGAGAGTAGCCCGCGAGTAACGCATTCTGCGTAAAACCGGTTAATGATGAAGCGCCGGTGATCCCGGCGGCCAGTTCGTGCATCGCCGTTTTGCCCAATAAAATTGCGCCTTCCTGCCTTAGCCTGGTGATTAGCGGTGCATCCTGTCTGGCGATAATCCCTTCTAACGCGACGGATCCGGCGGTGGTGGGCCATCCGGCCACATCGATGTTGTCTTTTATCAGAATGGGAATGCCTTCCAGCTTTCCCGGAGTCGCACCACGGGCGCGCTTTTCATCGCTGATGAGTGCAGCTGCACGGGCTTCATCTGCAAATAACCCTGTGATGGCATTGAGTGCAAGCCCGGTTTTATCGGCACTTTCAATGCGTGCAATGGCGAGCTCAGTAAGTTCCTGAGAAGTGACGAGCCGGTCATCAAGAGAACGCAGCAATGAAGTGACAGACGCTTTAGCGTAATCATCCGTTGTCATTCTATTTTTCCTCATAAATTGTTGAAGATTTCTGGCCGTGAGTGACCTCCAGAACACGGCCGTAAGAAGCCCCCGGAAAATGGGAGCTGAACCAGAGCGCGTTATGTTCTTTGCACCAGTCGATGGCTTTCTTTCTGGATTGTTCCGCTAAAGACTTATTCTCACAAAATACAGAATTCCAGTGAGGATGCGCAAACTGCACCGGGTTGTGCATGATATCGCCGGTAAAAAGCGCGTAAGCACCGGCTGATTGTAAGGTGATGGAGGCATGGTCAATACTGTGTCCCGGCGTGGGCATAAACTTCAATATTCCGGCAAAAAGTGGTGATGTCTGAATATTAATCGTTTCCAACTTTCCATTTTTAATAAGCGGTAAAATACTGTCTTCATATAACGCCTGGCGTTTTTCATCGGTTTTACAATGTTCTAATTCTGTTTCGGAGCAAATATAGCGGGCATTAGGGAAAAGAGGTTTCCACTCGCCCTCATGGCTCTCAGTATTCCACCCGACATGATCAGTGTGTAAATGCGTTAACAAAACATAGGTGACGTCTTCGGGGGAACATCCGGCCTGATTGAGATTTTGCAGATAGTGAGTATTCAGCTGATGAAATAGCGGAACATTATTCCTGTTGCGATGATTTCCGGTGGCCGTGTCAATAATAATAATATTGTTGGCCGTTTTAATAACCCAGCTGTGGATAGAGAGCTCAATACGTTTATCTGCATCGCCAGCCATATCACAAAGGTGGTCAGGGAACAGCGACGTTAATTTAAATGATGCGGTTTGCTCGGTGATTTTTGAAATTCTACAATTTCCGACGGTCACTGAAATGTGCATATTACTCCCGATAATGTTTGGGCAGGTTGATTGTTAACCTGTTAAGGTCGAAGTATGATTACGCCCACCTGATTATTCAAATCGATTAAAATCATGAAAGATATCAATGAAAATGATTTTGGTAAAATAGACCTTAACCTATTGATCGTACTGGTCATTATGGTTGATGAACGCAGTGTCACCAACACTGCGAAACGGCTTCATCTGGGCCAGCCCGCGATGAGTGCCGCCTTAAAAAGATTGCGTGAGATGTTTGATGATCCGCTTTTTATCCGCACGTCAGAAGGCATGCTCCCCACCTCCCGTGCAGAGAAGCTTGTCGCATCTTTCAGGCCAGCACTTCAAAACGTTCATCGCACAATTTTCGATTTCCCTGTATTTAAACCCGCGACAGACATTCATAATTTTCGTATTGGGATGAGTGACTGGGTCGAACACTGGCTGATGGCCGACTTACTGGAAATAGTCAGTGCCGAAGCACCGGGAATAACCCTGACGGTATTAGCAGCCGATCCTTATAATGATTTGCAAATGATCAAGGATGATAAAGCCGATGTGATTATTTCGGTCGGAAAAGACGTGACGCTGGAAGCGGGCAGAGAAAATCTGGTGCAATTTGGTTTTAAAACCGTATGGGACAGAAAGCAAATTGATATTAAAAAACCGCTGCGTATTGAGGATTTTATAAAATATGGCCATCTTCTGGTTTCGTACAGAGGCGCAAACCAAAGTCTGATTGATCGCCAGCTCGCATTGTCAGAACGCAAAAGAACAGTGAAATATGTCACGCCAAATTTTGCATCACAGCCGCTTATTTTGTCGCGTCTGCCCGTGTTTACCACGGTGCCTGAGGGATTAGTCGATGTCTGGTGCAAACTCTATAATTTTGATTTCGATGATGTCCCGGTTGAAACATCAAAGTATCACCTGTCACTGTTATGGAATAACCGGCGTGAAAAGGAACCGGCGATAGAATGGATTTTGCACAAATTAAAAGCGCTGATATTGGACAAAACAAAAAGCATTCACTCTGAAGAATGAATGCTTTGAGTTACCGCGTACGAAGGCCAAAAAGCTTATTGGGCATCCAGATAATGCTTTAGCGTCATCCGCAGATCGGGCGTTAATTCTTTGATGTTTTTAAGCATCCAGCGTAAATAAGCCGGGTCGTCTTCGGCGATTTCTGCAATCTTTTTACCGCGATACTTGCCGAACATCATGGTGCTGATCAGCGCAGGTCTGCCGGTGATAGTGACCATTTCTTCCGGCGTCCAGTCGGATTCATCCATGATGCGGATGAGTAACGCGGCGGTAATATAGCAGTCAAAAAGCGCACGGTGATGATGCAGTTCTGCCGGGGTTTTCACGTCGAGTTTCAGGGATTTGTACAACGCCATATTGCTGTACTTAATCCCCGGCCATAAACGGCGCGCCAGCTTAACGGTACAAATCCACTGGCCGGACATTTCAGGCAGCATGCGCTGGTCAAAACTGGCGTTATGTGCGACGTAATAAGGGCTGCCGTGGTAGCGGGGAATCACGTCTTCAATCCACGGTTTATCGGCAACCATGGCCTCGGTGATTTTGTGGATCGCCATCGCCTGATGACTTATCGGGCGATCGGGACGCACCAGATCGCTCATCGGATTGACGATCCTTCCGTCCTCAATATCGACAGACGCCACTTCCACCACGCCGCCCTGCAATCCGCAGGTTTCCGTATCAATAACTCGCAACATATTCCACTCCAGAGACCGCCGGACACGTTCTAAAAACGTTAGCCTAACGGAATGATTTCCTCATGCCCACTTTTCTCATCACAAAAAGCACCCGGGAATATCCCACACAGTCCCTCCGCCTATTTACTGTACAGATCACACTTCGCTCTGCTTTCGTGAAAATGCTCACATCGTCCCGTGCAGATGCCCAAACTTACACGGATATTTTCGGCTTTTAGCCGTGGCAATGCGCGAAAAAACTGGCTAACTTCAATAATGAAACGCTATTTTATTTATGTTGGATTGCGGTTTTAACACAATGTGAGCGTGCTCACAAGCCAGGCAAGAACGCAGTCCGGGGGCGCTCTGATGAGCGTTAACTCTCTCAGTAATGGCAGGTATCGCTGTGAAAATAAGTTCTGTTGAAGTCACTGTTTTTACTTATCCGACCCGTCGTGTTTCAGACAGCGCGGGTCATTCGCATCCGGGTGAAGAAAGTCAGGTGAAAATGGCGATGCTGACGATTACCACTGACGAAGGCGATTGCGGCTATTCGTTCGCGCCGCCGGAAGTGGTGCGTCCGCACGTCGTGAACGCATTTTTTAGAAAAGTGCTGATTGGCCAGAATCCGTTTGACCGCGAACGTCTGTGGCAGGATCTGGTTCACTGGCAGCGCGGCAGTGCGCATCAGCTGACCGAGCGTGCGCTGTCGTTTGTCGAGCAGGCGCTGTGGGATCTGATCGGCCGCAAGCTGAATATGCCGGTACACAAACTGCTGGGCGGATTCCGCGAAAAAGTCCCGGCCTACGGCAGCACCATGTGCGGTGACGAGCTGAAAGGCGGCTTGTCGACGCCGGATGAATTCGGTCAGTTTGCCGAAAAACTGGTGGCACGCGGTTATCAGGCTATCAAGCTGCACACCTGGATGCCGCCGGTGGCGTTCGCACCGGATCCGAAAATGGACATCAAAGCCTGCGCCGCTGTGCGTGAAGCGGTCGGGCCGGACATTGAGTTGATGCTCGACGGTTATCACTGGTACAGCCGCAGTCAGGCGCTGACCATCGGCAAAGCACTGGAAAAACTCAACTTCGCGTGGTTCGAAGAGCCGATGGAAGAAGAAAGCATGGCGTCTTACGCGTGGCTGTCGGAAAACCTGTCAATCGACGTGATCGGCCCGGAAAGCCTGGGAGGCAAACACCACAGCCGTGCGGACTGGGTGAAAGCGGGTGCGTGCGACATTCTGCGCGCCGGTGCAAACGGCGTGGGCGGCATTTCGCCGTGCATGAAAGTCGCCAGTCTGGCCGAAGCGTTCGGCATGGATTGTGAAGTTCACGGCAACGGCGCGGCCAGCCTGGCGGTGGTCGGTGCGATCCGCAACTGTCGCTGGTACGAACGCGGCCTGCTGCATCCGTTTCTTGAATATGACGAACCCGCCGCCTACCTGAACAGCATTGTTGACCCGATGGATGAACAGGGTTTTGTGCATCTTTCTAACCGCCCCGGCCTCGGAGAGGACATCAATTTTGAATATATAGAGACCCATACCGTCAGCCGCGACTGACCTGCGGGCAGAAAAAATAATAAACCTCTGACTCTACCCGGAAGGTACATCATGAACTCTGGCACACCCCTCAGGGCGTGGTTTTTCGCGCTCCTGTTGTCGGTGAGCTGCTGGCCGGCGCTGGCGAAAACGCCGCCCGACCAGCTGATCATCGGCATGAACATGAATAACCTGCTGACGCTCGATCCCGCAGCGATGACCGGCAACGACATTGTCGGCATCGTGGTGAATCTTTATGACCCGCTGATTGAGCTTGATCCGCAACAACTGACCAACGTGCGTCCGGCGCTGGCGACCTCGTGGGAGGTCAACGATGCCGGAAATCTGATTACATTTCATCTGCGCGAAGGCGTGAAATTTCACTCCGGTAATCCGGTCACCGCGGACGATGTGGTGTGGTCGATGCGCCGCATTCTTCACCTGAATCTGGCGCAGGCGTCGGTGTGGAAGTCCTACGGATTCACCAAAAAGAACGTCGATGAAATGGTGCGCGCGCCGTCGCCTGATACCGTTGAAATCCGGCTGCCTAAACCGAACGACCCGAAACTGGTGATTTATTCGCTGGCCGCGCTCGGCAGCGTGGTGGCGTTGGACAGCAAAACCGTGCAGGAGCACGAAGTGAACGGCGACTGGGGCAACCGCTGGCTGACCACCAACGAAGCGGGTTCCGGCCCGTTCCGCCTCGACAGCTGGCAGGCGAAAGATGTGCTGAACATGAGCCGTAATCCGCAGTACTGGCGCGGAGAACCGCGACTTTCCCGCGTGGTCTTCCGCCATTTTCAGGAATCCCAGACCCTGCGCCTGATGATTGAAAAAGGCGACCTGGATATTGCCAACAATATGGCGGTGTCCGACGTGACCGCGCTCAGTCATGATCCGGCAATGGTTGTGGATCAGGTGAAAAAGGGCACCATTTATTACGTGGCGATGAGCATGAAAGAGCCGCACTTCGCCAACCCGAAAGTGCGCGAGGCGGTACGCTATCTGATTGATTATCAGGGCATCGGCAAAGCACTGATGACCGGTTACGGTATTGTGCATCAGCGTCCGATTCAGGTTGGCATGCCCGCCACATTGCCGGATCCGGGCTACAAACTCGACATCCCGCGCGCCAGAGCATTACTGGCGGAAGCCGGATATCCGGACGGTTTTGACACCACGCTGCGGGTGCTGGCCGACCAGCCATTCCTCAATATCGCGATTGCCGTGCAGTCCACGCTGATGCAGGCGGGTATTCGCGCCAAAATCGTCACCGGCACCGGCAACCAGATTTACGGCGCGATGCGTGAACGTAAGTTCGCCATGCTGGTAGGGCGCGGCGGCAGCGGCGTGGAACCACATCCGCATTCCAGCCTGCGTTCGCTGGTCTACAACCCGGACAACAGCGATGCGGCGCGCCTCACTAATTTCCAGGGTTGGCGCACCGGTTTCTACGACAAACAGCTGAATACGGATATCGATCAGGCGCTGCTCGAACGCGACCCTGAAAAGCAAAAGCAGGATTACTTTGCGATACAGGAACGTTACGACGCGCTGATCCCTGCGCTGGTGCCGGTTTCGCAAATGGTGGATTCCATCGTGGTGCGCACGGACGTAAAAAATTATCTGCCTCACCCGTCGGCAACCACTTTCCTGCGCGACGTCTACAAAGATGACGCCGTTGACGCACAACAGGCGGGAGGTAAAGGGTTATGACCACGCAAGCTCATACTACGCAAAAACAGCCCACACAAACCCGGACCTGGCATTCCGGCATTCCCGCCGGACGCATCGGCAAACGACTGGTTCAGGTGGCGGTCACGCTGTTCGGCCTGTTGCTGCTGACGTTTTTCATTGGCCGCGTGATGCCGGTGGACCCGGTGCTGGCAATTGTCGGGCCGGACGCCGACCACAGCACTTATCAGCAGGTTTATCATCAGCTTGGTTTTGATAAACCGCTGTGGACGCAGTTTAGCATCTACCTTTCCGGGCTGGCGCACGGCGATTTAGGCAACGCGCTGCTGACCGGCAAACCGGTGACGCAGGACATTCTGCGCGTTTTCCCGGCCACCATGGAACTGGCGACGCTGGCAATCATTCTCGGCGCTGGCGTCGGCATTCCGCTTGGCGTTCTGGCGGCGGCAAAACGCAACAGCATTGCCGATTATGTGGTGCGTATCATCAGCCTGGCCGGGTATTCCACGCCGATATTTTGGGTCGGCATGATGGGATTGCTGGTGTTTTACGCCTGGCTCGGTTGGGTCGGCGGCGCAGGACGCCTGGATTTCAGCCTCGACGGGCAGGTCACGCGGCACAGCGGATTTATGCTGGTCGACGCGCTGATCGCCGGAAATGGGGAAGTCTTCCGCAACGCGCTGAACCACCTAATCCTGCCCGCGTCGCTGCTTGGTTTTCACTCGCTGGCGTACATCAGCCGTATGACCCGCAGCTTTATGCTGGCGCAGCTCTCTCAGGAATTCATCATCACCGCCCGTGTCAAAGGGCTGAGCGAATGGGATGTGCTGTGGAACCACGCGTTCCGCAACATTCTGGTTCAGCTGCTGACTGTGGTCGCGCTGGCCTATGGCTCGCTGCTGGAAGGCGCGGTGCTGATCGAAACCGTCTTCTCCTGGCCGGGTTTTGGTTCCTATCTCACCAGCAGCCTGATGCTCGGCGACATGAACGCCGTGATGGGCTGCGTGCTGGTGGTCGGTATGATTTTCGTGGTGCTGAATCTGCTCTCTGACCTGCTGTATCAGGTCTTTGACCCGAGGACAAAAGTATGACGATTTCCCTCGATTCTGTGGTGCTCAGCGCGGGCGACGAAAAGCGCCAGCGCGTGAAGCGGGCATTTGGCCGCGTCGGGCATTTTCTCTGGCAGATGGCGTGCAATCCGCTGACCGCCATCGGTGGCGCGATTGTTCTGGTGTTAATGATTGTGGCGCTGTTCGCCCCCTGGATTGCGCCGTTCCACCCGCTGGTGCAGGACCTCAATAACGCGCTCATCCCGCCGTCGGCGGCGCACTGGTTTGGCACCGACGAGTTTGGCCGCGATATCTTCAGCCGTCTGGTTTACGGTTCGCGGATCACGCTCTACATCGTGCTGCTGGTGTCCGTCACCGTCGGGCCGCTCGGGTTATTACTCGGCGTGACCGCCGGATATTTCGGCGGCAAAACCGACATGGTGCTGATGCGCGTCACCGATATTTTCATCTCCTTCCCGAGTCTGGTGCTGGCGCTGGCGTTTGTTGCCGCACTCGGGCCGGGGCTGGAACACGTGGTGATCGCGATTACGCTCACCGCCTGGCCGCCGATTGCGCGTCTGGCACGCGCCGAAACGCTCTCGCTGCGTCAGGCCGATTTTATCTCGGCGGTGCGTTTGCAGGGTGCGTCTCCGGTGCGGGTGTTGTGGCGTCACATTGTGCCGCTGTGTCTGCCGTCGGTGATCATCCGCATCACCATGAATATGGCCGGTATTATCCTGACCGCCGCCGGGCTCGGCTTCCTCGGATTAGGCGCACAGCCACCGGATCCGGAGTGGGGCGCGATGATTTCCAGCGGCCGTACTTACATGATGGAGTGCTGGTGGGTGGCGACGATCCCAGGTCTGGCGATCCTGATTAACAGCCTGGCGTTCAACTTCTTAGGAGATGGCCTACGTGACATCCTCGATCCCCGAAATGACTGATGCTCAGGCGTTACTCGACGTGCGCGATCTAAACGTCAGTTTTGTGAATGGCCGCCAGGCGACGCACGCGGTGCGCGGCGTTTCCTTCCAGCTCGGACGTGAAAAGCTGGCGATCGTCGGCGAGTCCGGTTCCGGTAAATCCACCGTCGGACGTGCGTTGCTGCACCTTCATCCGTCAAAAGCCCAGATTACCGCCAGCAAAATGCAGTTCGCTGATGTGGATTTGCTGAATGCTACCGCGAAGCAAATGCGGCAGGTGCGCGGGAAGCGTATCTCCATGATTATGCAGGATCCGAAATACTCGCTGAATCCGGTGCTGTGCGTCGGCGACCAGATTGCCGAAGCGTGGCGCTCGCACCATAAATGTTCGTATAAAGATGCCAAATGCAAAGTGCTGAACATGCTCGACGTGGTGCGGATCCGTGACCCGGAACGTGTGTATGGCCTGTATCCGCACGAAATTTCCGGCGGGCAGGGGCAGCGCATCATGATTGCGATGATGCTGATCACCGATCCGGAAATGGTGATTGCCGACGAACCGACTTCGGCACTCGACGTTTCGGTGCGTTTACAGGTGCTGGCGCTGCTCGACGATCTGGTGAAAACGCGTGGTCTGGGGCTGATTTTTATCAGTCACGACATCAATCTGGTGCGCAGTTTCTGCGACCGCGTGCTGGTGATGTACGCCGGACGCATTGTGGAATCCATCGCTGCCACCGATCTGGATAACGCGCAGCACCCGTACACGCGCGGCCTGCTGAATGCACTGCCGGACATGGATAACCGCCGTTACCCGCTGCCGGTGATGCAGCGTCAGGCCAGCTGGCTGACCGATTAAGGAAACTGAAATGTCTCAAAAAATCATGATCGACGTCCGCAACCTGAACCTCACATTTGGCGAAGGCGCGAAAATCACGCAGGTGCTGACGGATGTCAATATCGCCGTGCGCGAAGGCGAAATTTTCGGGCTGGTCGGCGAATCGGGTTCGGGAAAAACCACCGTCCTTAAATGTCTGGCGGGGCTGTTTACCCACTGGAAAGGGGAGCTGGAAATCGACGGGCAGCAACTCGAACAACGGATTGGCCGAGAGCGTTGCCGTCTGGTGCAGATGGTCTTTCAGGATCCGTACGGTTCGCTGCATCCGCGCCATACCATCGGCGATATTCTGGAAGAACCGCTGCAAATTCACCGCATCGATCAGCGGGATGCGCGCATCAACGCTATCCTGGAAAAAGTCGGTCTGAACCGCGCCTTTCGCAGCCGCTATCCGCATCAGCTTTCCGGCGGACAGCGCCAGCGCGTGGCGATTGCCCGCGCGCTGATCCTCAAACCGCGGGTGTTACTGCTCGACGAACCGACCTCGGCGCTGGATGTTTCCGTGCAGGCTGAAATCCTCAATTTGCTGTTCGATCTTCAAAAAGAGGAAGGACTGACATACCTGATGGTCACGCACGATCTCGGCGTTATCGCGCATCTCTGCCAGCGCGTGGCGGTGATGAAATACGGCAAAATCCTCGAAACGCTGGAAACCGATGCACTTCTGCGTGGCGACATTCAGGACGACTACACCCGCGTTCTGGTTGACGCCAGCCGCGATTACAGCCGCGAAATGGCGGCGAAAGTGATGTTGTGAAAAACACGGACTTCTCGTTCATAGGGCTATCAGCCGTATAACGTTGACGTTTCAGCCAGCGCGTAAAGTGCTGGATACGGCTGATAGCCGTATCTGAATCGAGAGATCATCATGTCTAAAGAAGCGGTGTTCCCTCGTGACGCAAGAAATATAAAGAGTGCGCGTGTTTAGCTGAAGACCAGTCCGGATTTGAAAGATATGTTGCGCTAAGCGTATCTGGATGCCGATCCCGCCGTGATTAATTTCTATGCCGGGTTGGGATTTGCCCAACTGGATGCACTGCCGAATGCATTAGGGGCAGTGCCCATGCTCCTCGGGATTCAGCATATTCTTGCCGCCTGAAACCGCGGGGGTATTAACCCCGCCGTTTCGCAATCCATCCACGCAAAATTCCTTCGGCGCTGACGGTCACAATCCCCAACATAATCAGCAACGCACCGAGGATGAAATTCACTTTCAGCGGTTCGTGCAGCAACACTACGCCCGCGATGATGCCGAAGACCGGCGTCATGAAGGACAAAATGCCCAGACGCGACGCCTGATAACGGCGCATCAGGCTGAACCACGCGAGGTAGCTGGCGAAGGTGACGATGACGGTCTGGAACAGCATACTGCTGACGGAAACCGGGCTGAGGCGAAAATGCGTTTGTCCGGTCAGCCATGCCAGCCCGCCGAGCAGCACGAACGCGCCTGCCAGCTGATAAAACAATGTCATCGTTGCACTGCCAGACGATAATTTACTGCGGCGCACGACGATAGTGGTCATGCCCCAGAACATGCCGGCCAGCAGACCGAAAAAATCCCCGAGCAGCATATTGCTGGCCTGCGGTGCAGTGGCTGAATGCCCGCCAAACAAAAATGCCACAATCACGCCGATAAACGTGATGCCAACGCCCGACCACTGCAGCGCGCTCAGCCGTTCTTCCGGCACCAGAAAATGCAGCCCCAGTGCGGCAAAAATCGGCGCGGTATACAGAAATACCGCCATGTGCGCCGCCGTGGTGAAGCGTAATCCTTCGGCGACAAACATAAATTCGATGGAAAACAGCAGGCCGACAAGCAAACCGGGGCGCAGGGTTTCATGGCTGAACGGGATTTTCCGCTGGCGCACCAGCATCAGGATCAGCACCGCCAGCCCGGCGATCCCCGAACGCAGCGCGACCTGCAACAACGGCGTAATATCAGCCGCCGCGCTTTTGATCGCCACCTGCTGTACACCCCAAATTACACACAATCCTACCATCACGCTGGTAGCCATTCCGTCCAGCGGTTTACGCGCTTCCATTTCCATTCATCCGGTAAAAACTCAGGCCGACAGCTTAGCGCGAAACTAATGATTCAGAGAACGCTCAGTGTGCGGTGGCGCGTTTTTTCCAACGCAAACCGCTGAGTGTGACGGCCATGACGGAAAGCACGGCCAGCGCGGCAGCAGGGGCAAAAACGCTCCACCATGCGCGCTCGATATACGGCATGCCTTCGGCCAGCACGCGTCCCCATTCCGGTACCGGCGGCGGTGCGCCCAGCCCGAGAAATCCGAGTGACGCCAGCGCCAGCGCGATCCCCGGTAAACGTAACATCGCATGGCGCAGTAGCGGGCCACACAGCGCGGGCAGCACGTAAAACACTGTGCGGCGGATGGCGCCCACGCCGACGACCGGCAGCATTTTCATGTACGGGCGCGCCTGAATTTCGCTGACCAGCGCAGCGGTATGTGCCGCGAGCGGTGCCCAGCTTACGGCGGTGACAGCAATCGCCGCGCCGGTCGCGGTCGGGCCATTGACAGCGGCGACAACTAATCCGGCAATCACCGGCGGCAGCGCGTTGGTGACTTCAATCGGTCCGGTCATCGCGCGGGGAAATGCACCAATCAGCAGACCGGCGGCGAGACAAATCAGCGACACCGCCAGCGCCTGCAAACAGGTGTTGAGCGTGCCGTGCGCCACGCGGGCGAGAAGGTCGCGCCCCATCGCATCGGCCCCGAAAGGCAGCGCCAGTGACGGCGATTGTAAGCGCAGATACTCCGACGCCAGCGGGTCACGCGGCAAACCGGCGAGCACCATCATCAGCAGAATCCCCAGACACAGCAGCGGGATCCACACCCGCTGTTTTTCCGGCTGAGCAGTCTGCGCCGGCACCGGCACCGCGCCGAGTTGCAGCGCCCGCCCCAGCAATAGACGGCGTCCGCCGCCCGCCAGCGTTCCCATAACTGACGCCAGCAACAGCAGGATCAGCACGCCCGTCTGCAAGGCCGGTAAATCTCCGGCAGCCGCCGCGCCCAGCGTGGCGCGTCCGAGTCCGGGAATGGCAAAAACCTTTTCCACCGCGATGGCGCCGCCGGTCAGCGAAACCAGCACCAGCCCGGTTAGCGGCATAACGCCCGGCAGCGAACGGGCGATCACCGCCAGCGCGGTATGGCGGCGCGAAATACCCAGCACGCTCCAGGTTGTCAGCCAGCTTTCGCCAAAGGTTCCGGCTAGCGCATCGGAATACAGCCTTCCCAGATAACCACCCGCAGGCAATCCCAACGCCAGCGACGGTAAAACCGCGTACTGCCAGCCGAGCCAGCCGTAAGGCGGAAAGAATTGCAGCCAGACAGCGCCGGTGATCAGCAAAAGCGACGCCAGCAAAAACTCCGGCAGCGCGGTCAGCAGGGCGGCGAAAAAGCCTGCGGGGCGCGGCGTATGACCGCGTAACCCGCGCATCAATGTGCCAGCACACAACAGCAGCGCGAGCACCAGCGCCACCAGCGCCGACGATGCCATTAACGTCAGCGAAACGCCGGTCGCCCGCAGCATGCCCGGCAAGACCGGCAATCCTGAAACCCACGAAACGCCCGCATCGCCTTGCAGCAAACCGCCGAGCCAGTGCGCCAGTGCGTGCCATGGTCCCTGATCTAACCCAAGCGACAGCCGGATAGCGTTCAGCGTTTCCGCCGTTGCTTCCTGCTCGCCGGAACGGGCGCGCAGCAATGACAGCGCCGGATCCGTGCCGGACAGCCACGGCAGCAGGCCAATCAAAACCACAACGGCGGCCAGCGTCAGCACGCGAGAAATCAGCGGTATCAGCGTGTTCGACGGGCGCGGACGTAACCGGCTGACGCCCGCGCAGGTCCGGCAATATATCGATTCGCTCATCAGTCGGCCTGAGAGTTGCGCTGTGTGGCGGCGTTGATCAGCGTGCGTTCACGCGGGTCACGCAGCGCATCACGGACATTTGCGGCTTCGCCCTGGATCACGCGCTCATGCAGCATCGGAATGGCGGCGTCGGTGGCGAGGATCTGATTTTCAGCCAGCATAATGGCCCTGCGACGCGCTTCTCCGGCGGGAAAGGCGGAGGCGCGTTGTAGTGCTTCATCAATTTCCGGACGGCAAAGTTGCGCGATGTTGAACGACCCTTTGCAGGAGAAATCGCTGTAGAGATACGCCACCGGATCGCCGGAATCCAGCACCGTCGCGCGGGATAAAATAAAGGCGTCGAATTTACCCGCGAGCGCATCGGTTTCAATTTGCGAATACTCGCGCACCACCTGTTTCACAGTAAATCCGGCGGCGGTGAGCTGTTGCGCCAGATACACCGCCACTTCCGGGAGTTCGGCGCGGTCGCTGAAGGTCGCCAGCGTGATGGTTTCACCGGCCGGTTTACGCGCCGTCGCCGGATGCGCGACCGGTTGGCGTAACGGCGCCGCCCACGGCAGCGCGGGGCCGAGCAGACCTTGCGCCACATCGGCGCGTTTTTCATAAACGTTATCCACCAGTTGCTGACGATTGATGGCTTCGCGCACCGCCGCCCGCAACGCCGGATCCTGCATCACGCCGAGCCGCGTGTTGAGATACAGCGTGTTAGTGCGAGGCATCGGCACCTCGTGGATTAAGCGTTGATCGAGCAACGGTGCCTGAGATACCGGAATGGCTTCGACAATATCTGCCGTACCGGTGCGTAATGCCGCGCCACGTGCCGTGCCGTCCGGCACAAAACTGACATCGATGCCGCTGGCTTTGGCTTTTTCGCCCCAGTAGCCGTCAAAGCGCTCGAGCCTGGCACTGCTGGTGCCGTCAACCTGCACCAGTTCAAACGGGCCGGAACCGGTGTGGCGCGGGTCAACCACGCCGCTGGCGTTGTAGGCTTTTTGCGACAGAATCGCCAGCTGCGGGCTGGAGAGGCGCTGCGGCAGCAGAGGATCGGGCTGCGCTGTGGTGATAATCACAGCGTATTCGCCGTCAGCTACAGCGGTGAGATGAACGCCGTCGAGAATGCGCGGCTTCGGTGCTGCACGGGCGGCAACGGTCAGGGAATTTACGACCGCCGCCGCATCCAGCGCCGTGCCGTCGTGGAATTTCACAGCATGGCGCAGCTCGAGACGCCAGCTGTTTTCGCCGGTTTGCTGCCATTTTGTCGCCAGCGCCGGTTGGGCTTCACCGAGCTTATCGAGCACCACCAGCGTTTCCGCCGTGCTCCAGCGCGAGAGCTTGAACGCATCGTCGCTGAGCGGCGTCAGGCCGGAACGCGGCGGTTGCAACATCGCCAGCCGCAGACGGGAATCTGCACTATTTTCGGTGGTTTTATCGGCTTCATTAAAGCAGCCAGTCAGTAAAAGTGCAGCAGAAAGCAGCCCGGCCAGCGGGCTTAAACGTAACGCAGACATCAGAAGTTCCTTGTCAGATTGCAGGAGGAGGCAGCTGGCGGCAGATTCGCCACATTGCCAGCGCGCTTAAAAACGGAACGGCGGCCAGCGCCAGCCAGGGGATCACCGCACCGGGCGACGGCACCAGCGCATCATCGAGCAATCCGCCGAGCAGGAAATTTCCCGCCAGTACTGCGATACCGCCCATCGACGAGAGCGCTCCGTAATGCGCGCCGAGATTGTGCTGCCCGGCGAAACGCGGAATTAAATCCATGCCCACCGGCACAATCAGCATCTGCCCGACGGTCAGCAACGTGATCAGCAAAACTGACGGCAACAGGCGCAACCAGCCTTCCGGCGGCACGGTCCAGGCAAACATCGCCACGGCGGCAAAGGCGGAAGAAAGCAGAAGAAAACCGGCGGGCAAAATGACCCGCGCGCCAATGCGGCGGGAAAACCGCGCCAGCGGCATTTGCAGTACGATCACCAGAACCGATGCCAGCACAAACAGCGGCCCAAGATCTTGTTCGCCGCCGCCGGAACGACGCAGTTCCACCGGCAGCGCCAGATACAACTGGTTGTAGCTGAACAGATACGCGCTGTAGGCCACGATGAACGCCACGAAACGCGGCTGACGGAAGGTTTCCCACCACGGCACAATTTTCAGTTCGGCAGCGCGCTTCGGCGCAGCGGGCAGAGTGAAAAACAGTACCACCAGTGCAACCATAAATAAGCCGGAACCGGCCAGCGCCACCGGCTGGAAACCGTAGCCGGAAAGCAGCGAACCGAGCAGCGGCCCGAGCACTGCGCCGAGTTCCGCACAAACGGCTGACAGCGCAAACCATTCGGCGCGGCTGCGTTTTCCGGCTTTCTCGCTGTGCGTTCCGGCCTGCGCCAGCAGGGCTTCAATCGATGGTGAAAACAGCGCGCCGCCTATGCCGGTCAGGCAGGCACCGAGTATCACCGGCGTCAGCGTGTCGGAAAGCCCGAGCAAAAGGTATCCGGCTATGCGCACCACGCAGCCGCAGAGGATAACGATCCGCGCGCCGAAACGGTCGGACAACGCGCCGCCGAGCAAAAACATCCCCTGCTGCGAGAAGGTGCGCAGGCCGAGCACCAGCCCGATCGCCCAGCCGGAAAGCAGCATGTCATCGCGCAGAAACAGGGCGAGAAACGGCACCACTGCGTAAAAACCGATGTTAAAGACCAGATTGCTGCCCAGCAGCAGCGGAGGCCAGGGCGCAGACGTGCGGATTTGAGAGCGGGTGAACATCGGGTTATCCGTTAACGGTCAAAGGTAAATGAGGAACAGCCGCCAGCAACTGGCGGGTATGCGAATGGCGCGGAGCGAGCAGCGCATCCTGCGTCGGGCTGTCTTCGATAATTACGCCATCGTGCATGATCAGCAGGCGTTCGCACAGCCCGGCAACCATCGAGATATCGTGGGTGACCATCAGCAGCCCCATGCCATTTTGTTGCGTAATCTGTTGTAAAAGTTGTTTGATTTGTTCACGCAGCGGTAAATCCAGCCCGCTGACCGGCTCATCGGCAATCAGAAATTCCGGGCGGATTGCCAGTGCGCGGGCAATCGCCACGCGCTGTGCCTGCCCGCCGGACAGCGCACCCGCCGCGCGATACATCAGCATTTCCGGCAGGCCAGCCTGCGCCATTACCTGCGTCACGCGCGCTTTTATCCCGCCCTGAAAACCCAGACGCTTCAGCGGTTCAGCGATAATCTGCCCGACATTCTGATTGGGCGGCAGTGAACCGGCCGGATCCTGCGGAATGTATTGCACCCGCCGGCGGTATTCACGCAGCGAACGGGCAGAGCCGGGCCGGACAGGTTTTCCGTTGCAAAACACATCGCCGCTGTCCGGCGCGTCCATCGCCAGCAAAATTCTCAGAAGCGAGGATTTCCCGCAGCCGGAAGCGCCCACCAGCCCGACGCGTTCGTGGCGACCCATGCGTAACGATAAATGTGAAAACAGCGGTGCTGATTCTTGTTTTTTTCGCCAGAAAAAACCCGGAACGGTCAGATTTCGGCTGACGTTGTGAAGGTGCAAAAACGGTTCGGTGACGAGTTGCAGTGAAGGATTCATCAGACGGCCACCGCGCTTAACGTGGAGGCATTCCCATGCAGTGCCGCGCTGTGTTTTGCCGCCTGAACCAGACGCCTGGTGTAGGCGTGTTGGGGATTATTCAGTAGCTGTGCCATCGGGGCGGACTCCACCACACGCCCGTTTTCCATCACCAGCGCCCGTCCGCAAAGTTGCGCGGCAACGGCGATGTCGTGCGTGATAAACAACAGCGCGCGCGGTTGTTGAATATTTTCACAGACATCACGCATTACCTGCAAAACCCGTTGCTGCGTGAGCACGTCGAGCGCGGTGGTCGGCTCATCGGCCACCAGCAACGCAGAAGATGACTGCATTGCCAGCGCGATACACAAACGCTGCCGCTGGCCCCCAGAAAGTTCTGCCGGATACCGCGCCGTAAAGTTTGGGATTTCACCCAGTCCGACCCGTTCAAGCATTTCAGCAACTTTGTCCGCGCTGGCCGCAGGCAGGGCGAGATTCAGCTGTTTGCCGAGGGTCATCAGGGGATTCAGCGCGGTGGAAGAGTCCTGAAACACCGTCGCGACGCGGCTTAGCGCGCAGCGCGCCACAGGATGTTTACCGCAGACTTCAATGCCGTTTACGCGAATGTTGCCGCTGAGCTTTGCGCCCGCAGGCGGCGTGCCGGTGATCGTTTTCGCGGTCAGCGATTTGCCCGAGCCGGAAGCGCCGATCAGGCAAACCCGTTCGCCCGCGTTTACTGAAAAACTCAGATCGGCGACACGTTTTTCACCCGCGATTTCCAGCGTAAGCCCCTGAACCTCAAGGACCGGTTCGACATTTTTTGCCCTGTCAGCAGTCATTCCCTTCAACCTGTTCATCGCAGTGGTGTATTTGATATGTGATAACATAACAAATTGTGTCAATTTGATGCAAAAGGTTTTGTGAGTTTTTATCCACTGCTTGTTGTTTCACGTCCTGCACTTTTTTGCCCACTCCGAAAACAACAGGGCAAAAAAGTCCTCCACCTGCACAACCCTGAGCAACGCCCCGGCTGGCCGCCAATGTTAGGTTAAAGGCATCTTTTTACGGCCGCGTTTTGCATGCAGGTCATCTGAGTAAGGTAGCTGAATTAATGGCGAATTCGTTTTTCTCCAGCCCGCGCGTGTATTTCGGCGACGGGGCGTTAACTGCGTTAAACACCCTCAATAATAAAAAGGTCGCGATAATCACCGACGCTTTTATGGTGAGCTCGGGAAAGGCCGCTTCCCTGAGTGCGCATATGCCGCGCGCGACAGTGTCGGTTTACGGTGACGTTAGGCCGGATCCGGATATCGACATTCTGAAAGAGGGCGCAGCGCAATTTAAAACCTTCAGGCCTGACGTGATTATTGCACTGGGCGGTGGCTCCTCGCTGGACGCAGCAAAGGGCATAAAAGTGACGCTCGAAGAGCACTATCAGCAGCACCGGATTGAGCTGATTGCGATCCCGACCACCAGTGGTTCGGGTTCCGAAGTGACGTCATACGCCATTATTTCCGACCCGCAGAATGGCCGTAAATATCCGCTGGTATCACAGTCGCTGGTCCCGGATATCGCGATCCTGGATCCGCAACTGGTGCTGAGCGTGCCGCGCCATATTGCCGTCGATACCGGCATGGACGTGCTCACACACGCCATCGAAGCGCTGGTTTCAACCGGTGCGAATGATTTCAGTGATGCGCTGGCAGAAAAAGCCATTGCGCTGGTGTGGCGCTATTTGCCGCAGGTTTACAGCAACGAACAGGACATCTGCGCCCGCACACATATGCATAACGCCTCGTGTATGGCAGGCATGGCGTTTAACTCAGCCGGACTGGGGCTGGTTCACGGAATGGCGCACGCCCTCGGCGGGATGCTGCATATTCCGCACGGTAAAATCAACGCCATGCTGCTGCCGCTGCTGATTGAATTTAACAGCGAACAGGCCAGCGCGCAGACCACGGAACGCTATGTGAAACTCGGGAAAATCCTGGGGATTGAGCAGGGTTATGCGTCGCAAATTATCGCGCAGACCGTGGCGAGAATTCGCGCGTTAAACCAGCACTTTGGTATTCCGGCAACCTTAAAAGCACTCGGCACCGACAGCGCAATGTTTGAGTCGTTGCGCCAGCCGCTGGTCCACGCCACGCTGGCGGACGGATGTACAGCGTCGAATCCGCGTCAGCCCACAGAACAAGATATCGACCGGCTGCTTACGCAGATCGCCGGATAACCCCATTTTCTTACTTACCGATCAGGGTCGTTTACGTCATGAATTACAGCCAGCAACAAGCGCAGTGGATCACACAGCAAATCGTGCAGGAACTGGCGGCCGGAGGACAATTGCCGCAGCTGGCTACCGCCGGAAATGCCCCGCATCTGCAAGTGCCGGTCGGCGTTTCAAACCGCCATATTCATCTGTGCCGCGAAGACATGGATGTGTTGTTTGGCGCAGGCTCCACGCTGACGCGCATGAAAGCGGTGAAACAGCCCGGCCAGTTTGCGGCGGAAGAAACGGTGACACTGCGCGGCAAAAAAGGTGACATCAGTAATGTGCGCATTCTCGGGCCGCTGCGCAGCACCACGCAGATTGAGATTTCGGTGGCCGACAGCTTTGTGCTCGGAGTGAAAGCGCCGTTGCGCATGTCAGGCGATCTGCTCGATTCGCCGGGGCTGGAGATTATTGGCCCGCGAGGACAAGTGGTAAAACCGCACGGCGCGATTGTTGCCTGGCGGCATATCCATATTTCGCCGCAGGAAGCCGAGCTGCACGGCTTACGCGACGGAATGGAAATTAATCTTGCAGCCGGAGGGCAACGTGCTGGCGTACTGAGCCACGTCGTGGTGCGTGTCAGCGCCGATGCGGTGCTGGAATTGCATATTGATGTGGAAGAAGCCAACGGCTTCGGCCTGCGCAACGGCGATTACGTCAGCCGCTATACCGGATAGTTATTTACCGGCCAGAAAGAGGAAAACCATGGAAAGTCAGGTGCTGTCCCGGTGGCTTGATACGGTTATCGCCAACCTGCTGGCAGAAAAAAAGCAGACGGTGAAAACCGTGCGCGTGGTGATCACCGGCAGCGATGTGACCACGTTACCGGTGACGCTGCGCGGCATGCTGGCACTTGAACACGCGGGTTACCGGCTTCGGGTCGCGTTCTCTCACAGTGCGATCCTCGGCGGTCTAAAAACCGCCTTGCTTGCTGAAATGAAGGATGGCGTGATTGTCGATGACAAATGTGCTGACGAACCGCTTGCGGACGGAGAGGATTACGACAGTCTTTATCTGCCTGCGCTTTCGGGCAACAGCCTGACCAAGATTGCGCTCGGCATTCGCGACAATCTCGCCACCGGCTGGGTTTTTCATGCGCTGCAGAAGCAAAAATACGTGGTTGTGACCTTGCCCCCTGAACTTCTTAACGCGGCTGACAGTGGATTTCCACTGCCGCTGATGGCGCGTCTCACCGGTTATGCGGATGTGATCAGGCAATACGGTATTGCGGTGACGGGGACAAATTCGGATGTGCAGGCCAGTGCAAACATCACCACCGGCAAAAAAAGGCTGATCACCCTCAGTGATATCCGCCAGCACCGTACCACGCAGCGGTTACGTATCGACAGCAACACGCTGATCACGCCTGCTGCGCAGGATGAAATTCGCCGACAGAACATCACCGTGATCCGGTGAACCGGGAGGGAATATGTATCTGGCAAAAGTCACCGGCGCGCTGGTTTCCACGACCAAGCACGCCTCACTTAACGGCACAAAATTACTGATGGTTGCACGGCTCGATGAACATTATCAGCCGACCGGCAGCGCGCAGGTCGCCGTGGATTTTGTCGGTGCGGGCAATGGCGAGATCGTCATTATCACCACCGGCAGCTCGGCGCGCATGAGTAACACCAAAGAACATTCCGTGATTGATGCCGCGGTGGTGGGCATCGTTGATCCGCACGAACTGTCTTGAGGAACCTCTATGCCAGCACACGATGAAATGCAGCTCGACGGCTGGATCCAATCGGCCATTTCTGCTCAAAACACGCCATCACGGCGGACGATGAGTCTGGAGGATTGCGCGGCAATGGCGCAGTACGCGGCGCGGGAAGCGCAGGCCATCGGTATTCCGATGGTGTTCAGTCTGGCCAATGCCTGCGGGCATCAGCGTTACTTTTTCAGCATGGAAGAAGCGCTGCTGGTCAGCCACCGGCTTGCCACGGAAAAAGCCTGGACCGCCGTCGCGCTGAAAATGGCGACGCATGAACTTGCCATGCAGATACAGCCCGGCGAGGAACTTTACGGGCTGCAACAGGCAAGCGGAATTTGCTGCATCGGCGGTGGCTTACCGTGCTGGTCAGACGGGGTACTGCTGGGCGCGATTGGCGTAAGTGGCGGGACGGTGGAACAGGATTTAACCGTGGCGCGCAACACGCTCCGGCGTTTCAGTGCCGCACGTTACGCGGTTACGCCCTCGCGCTGACAAACACTCTTCTTAAACCGGTAATGATTAACAGGGGTCATCATGTCCTTCGCTTCACTGATATTGGTTATTAACTGCGGGTCATCCTCGCTGAAATTTTCGCTGATCCCGGTCGGGGACGGTGCACCGGTGCTCTCGGGGCTGGCGGAAAGGCTGGGGCTGGACAATGCGACGATGACGCTCAAAGACCTGACCGGCCAGAAATCCACGCTCGCGCTGAGCGAGGCGAGCCACGTTTGCGCGCTGAAAACGTTATTTAGCGAACTGGCCGAGCGCCAGTGGTTGCGGGCGGTACATGCCATAGGCCATCGCGTGGCGCACGGGGGCAGCGAGTTCAAACAGTCAGTGCTGATCAGCCCGGAGGTCATTGAAAAAATCCGCGCGCTTTCCGCACTGGCACCGCTGCACAATCCGGCCAATCTGACGGGTATCGAAGCGGCGATTGCGCTTTTGCCGGATGTCGCGCAAATCGCGGTGTTCGACACGGCGTTTCACCAGACGCTGCCGCCTGCGGCTTACACTTATGCGATCCCGCATGAATATCAGGAACGTTATCAGGTGCGGCGATACGGTTTTCACGGTACGTCTCACCGGTATATTGCCGCACAGGCGGTATCTTTGCTGGCTCTGGACCCGGACGACCACGGCATTCTGATTGCGCATCTGGGTAACGGTTCTTCTGTGTGTGCGGTGCAGAACGGAGAAAGTGTGGATACGTCGATGGGCATGACGCCGCTGGAAGGGCTGGTGATGGGGACGCGTTGCGGCGATCTGGATTTTGGTGCGGCGGCGCATATCGCGGCCTGTACCGGGCAGACGATGGATGCACTGTATAAAATGGTGAATAAGCAGTCCGGTCTGTTCGGATTGTCCGGAATATCGAGCGATTGCCGGACATTGCAGGTGGCGCGCAGCAACGGCGACCCGCGTGCCACACTGGCAATCGACGTGATGGTCCACCGGCTGGCCCGCCATCTGGGCGGGCATCTGGCGTCGCTTAAACGCCTGGATGCCCTGATTTTCACCGGCGGCATCGGCGAGAATTCTGCGCTGGTACGGGAACTGACCATTGCACGCCTGAGTGTTTTTGGTCTGAAGCTGGACGCACAAAAAAATCAGGAAACCTGCGGTGGCCGTTTTGGGCTGATTTCACAACCGGATACGCCGAAAATTGCCGTGATCCCGACCAATGAAGAAAAAATGATTGCCCGTGATGCGCAGGCTATTTCCACCGCCAGGTAATCCCGGATTCTGATTATTAAGTTCTGTGTATTAAAGAATAAATAAAACTGAGATCTGAATAATAAATTCCCTTATTCATGGGCGGGTTTCGTGCGTGCCGGTTACAGCATTTTTATTAAATCAGCGCGATTTAATGCAGATGGATTTTATTGTCCGGTAGTTTACCGGAATAACAAGATAGTCCGGCTGACGGGCAAAACATTTTGTCCGAAAATCCTTACTATCATCGTGCGTGAAGTGTTTACGTGCAGGATGAAAACCCCGCGGCGGTTGCTTTATTGACTTTCGCGTTTACCGACATTCCCACTCAATATCAGAGGTCGTTATGCAACAAGAAGCATTAGGTATGGTTGAAACTAAAGGGCTGGTTTCTGCAATTGAAGCGGCAGATACCATGGTCAAATCCGCCAATGTCACGCTGGTTGGTTATGAAAAAATCGGTTCCGGTTTGGTCACTGTTATGGTGCGCGGCGACGTCGGCGCAGTAAAAGCAGCCACTGACGCCGGTTCTGCGGCAGCCCTGAAAGTGGGTGAACTGGTCTCTGTCCACGTTATTCCGCGCCCGCATATCGAAGTGGAAAAAATTCTGCCAAAAGCCGTCGGTTAATAACGCCAGAGGATACTGACCATGAGAGATAATCTTGTTGAGCAGATTATATCTGAAGTAGTGAATAAACAGATTGATGAGAATGGCAAAGGCAAAACAGCCGCCAGTATTGCCGGTTGTGGTCTGACAGAATTTGTCGGCACCGCGCTCGGCCATACTATTGGTCTGGTCATTGCCAATGTCGATCATCAATTACATGACGTCATGAATATCGACAAGAAATATCGCTCTATCGGTATTCTGGGTGCGCGCACCGGCGCAGGTCCGCATATTTTCGCAGCGGACGAAGCCGTGAAAGCGACCAACAGCGAAGTGATCTCGATTGAACTGGCACGTGATACAGAAGGTGGCGGCGGACACGGATGTTTAATCATTTTCGGCGCTGCTGATGTGTCGGATGTCCGTCGCGCCATTGAAGTGGCGTTGTCAGAAATCGAACGCACTATGGGCGACGTTTATGGTTCACCGGCGGGACATCTCGAATTTCAATATACCGCCCGCGCCAGTTTCGCCCTTAACAAGGCATTCGGCGCACCGATCGGCAAATCTTTCGGCATGACCTGTGCCTCTCCGGCCGCGATTGGCGTGGTGATTGCTGACGTCGCAGCGAAATCTGCGGTCATCGAACCGGTCGGTTATGCCAGCCCGTCTCAGGGAACCAGCTTTAGTAACGAAGTCATCTTCACGTTCGCCGGGGATTCCGGTGCCGTCCGCCAGGCGGTGATTGCGGCGCGCGAAGTGGGGCTGAAACTGCTCGCCACGCTCGACCCGGCGCCCATCAACTCCACCACCAAACCTTACATCTGAGGGTTCACCGTGCGAAGCGATGTGAAGTAAGGAACTGACAGCATGAATGATATTGAAATTGCTCAGGCGGTATCGAACGTTCTGAGCCGGTACACCAAAATTGCACCGGAAGCGGCACCGCAGGCCGCGCCAGTGCAGGCGGTTCAAAACAGTGATTCGCTGGATGCCATTGTTGCCCGCGCGCTGGCACAACAGTCAGCGCCCGCACCACAGGCGGCGACCTGCGATACGGGCAACGGCGCATTTGAGTCGATGGACGAAGCGATTTCTGCCGCCGTGCTGGCGCAGGTTCAGTATCGCCATTGTTCGATGCAGGATCGCGCCACGTTTATTCAGGGGATCCGTGACGTATTTCTGCAGGAAAGCACCTTGCAGGAGATTTCCCGTCTGGCGGTGGAAGAAACCGGCATGGGGAATTACGCCGATAAACTGACGAAAAACCGCGTCGCGGCGCAGAAAACGCCGGGGCTGGAAGATCTGACGACCGGCGCGCTGAGTGGCGACAACGGCCTGACGCTGACGGAGTTTTCGGCCTACGGCGTGATTGCGTCGATTACGCCGACCACCAATCCCACCGAAACCATCATCAATAACAGCATCGGGATGCTGGCCGCGGGCAATACCGTGGTGTTCAGCCCGCATCCGCGTTCCCGCAACGTTTCACTGATGACGGTGGCGCTGATTAACCAGAAATTGGCGAGCCTTGGCGCACCGGCCAATCTGGTGGTTACGGTCACGCAGCCTTCACTCGATAACACCAGCGCATTAATCAAAGACCCGCGTATCAATATGCTGGTGGCAACCGGCGGGCCGTCGATTGTGAAAACAGTGATGTCTTCCGGCAAAAAAGCCATCGGAGCGGGAGCAGGTAATCCGCCCGCCGTGGTCGATGAAACCGCAGATATTGAAAAAGCCGCCCGCGATATTATCCGCGGATGCAGTTTCGACAATAACCTGCCTTGCGTTGCTGAAAAAGAGGTCATCGTGGTCAATCAGGTAGCGGACTATCTGATTCACTGCATGAAGAAAAGCGGCGGGTATCTGTTGTGTGACCCAAAACTCATCCAGCAACTACAGGCGCTGGTGATGAACGAAAAAGGCACCGGACCGGACACCGCGTTTGTAGGCAAAGATGCGCGCTACATCCTGCAACAACTGGGCGTGAACGCACCGGAAGACACCAAAGTGATCCTGGTGGAAACCGAAAGAACGCATCCTTTTGTGATCCACGAACTGATGATGCCGGTGCTGCCGGTGGTGCGCGTCGAAAACGTCGATGAAGCCATTGAACTGGCGGTGAAAGTCGAACAGGGCAACCGTCACACGGCCATCATGCACTCTACCAATGTCGATAAGCTCACCAAAATGGCCCGTCAGATCCAGACCACTATTTTCGTGAAAAATGGGCCTTCCTATGCCGGATTGGGCGTCGGCGGTGAAGGACATGCGACCTTTACCATTGCCGGGCCAACCGGAGAGGGGCTGACGTCAGCGAAGTCATTCGCCCGGATCCGCCGCTGCGTGATGGTCGAAGCCCTTAACGTCAGATAAGGGGCGATGGTGAAAAAACGCATCATAAACGCACCGACGCCAGACATCGTGGCCATGATAAAACGCAGGATGCCTGGCGAATTCCGTTCACGACTGGATCTCATCCGTATCGATGCGATTGGCATGATTATGTTGCCGGTGCCGGATCTTTATTTCTACGCGGATGCTGCCAGTAAAAGTGCGAATGTGGTGGTCTCGGAAATATTTGGCAGCTGCCCGCAACATATTACGACGCTGGCCATATTTGGTGAGGTCGCTGCGGTGAATGAAGCCATGCGAATAATAGAAGACGATAACAATACCGCGTTCTGATTATCCGCCGATGAAAAAACAAATTACTGCCGCAAGGTTAAATAATTAATTTCGGGAGTTATTCTATGTTAGAGAAAGGTTTTTCTAATCCGACCGAACGTGTTGTCAGACTCAAGAATATGATCCTGCATGCCAGACCGTATGTGGAATCTGAGCGCGCCGTCCTGGCAACGAATGCCTATAAAGAAAATGAACACCTGCCGGCTATTATGCGCAGGGCGAAAGTTGTTGAGAAAATATTCAATGAGCTGCCGGTCACTATTCGTCCGGACGAACTGATTGTTGGTGCGGTCACTATTAATCCTCGCTCGACGGAAATCTGCCCGGAATTCTCTTATGACTGGGTAGAAAAAGAATTTAATACCATGGAACACCGGGTGGCTGACCCGTTTATTATTCCTAAAAAAACCGCAGACGAACTGCATGAAGCGTTTAAATACTGGCCGGGCAAAACCACCAGTTCGCTGGCAGCGTCTTATATGTCAGATGGCACCAAAGACAGTATGGCCAGTGGTGTTTTCACCGTCGGCAACTACTTCTTTGGCGGCGTCGGACACGTCAGCGTGGATTACGGCAAAATCCTGAAAATCGGTTTCCGTGGCATCATCAACGACGTTACCCGCGCACTGGAAAATCTGGATCGCCGCGAACCGGGTTATATCAAAAAAGAGCAATTCTATAACGCCGTGATCATCAGCTATCAGGCGGCGATTAATTTTGCTCATCGTTATGCGCAGGAGGCCACGCGTCTGGCGCAGCTGGAAAGTAATCCGGCGCGTAAACGCGAACTGGAACAAATCGCGCAAAACTGTACCCGTGTTCCGGAAAACGGCGCGAGCACGTTCTGGGAAGCCTGCCAGACCTTCTGGTTCCTGCAAAGTATGTTGCAGATTGAGTCCAGCGGCCATTCCATTTCTCCGGGTCGTTTCGACCAGTACATGTATCCGCATCTGGCGGCGGATAAATCCATTTCTAAAGAATTTGCTCAGGAACTGGTGGATTGCTGCTGGATTAAGCTTAACGACATCAACAAAACGCGCGATGAAATCTCAGCACAGGCATTTGCCGGTTATGCGGTTTTCCAGAACCTGTGCGTGGGCGGACAAACAGAAGATGGCCGCGACGCGACTAACCCGCTGACCTACATGTGTATGGAGGCGACGGCGCATGTGCGTCTGCCGCAGCCGTCGTTCTCCATTCGCGTCTGGCAGGGCACGCCGGATGAATTCCTGTTCCGCGCTTGTGAACTGGTGCGTATGGGGCTGGGCGTTCCGGCAATGTACAACGACGAGGTGATTATTCCGGCGCTGCAAAACCGTGGCGTGTCGCTGCACGACGCCCGCGATTACTGCATCATCGGCTGCGTTGAACCGCAGGCACCGCACCGTACAGAAGGCTGGCATGACGCGGCGTTCTTCAACGTGGCAAAAGTGCTGGAAATCACCCTCAACAATGGCCGCGCAGGCAACAAACAGCTGGGGCCAGTGACCGGTGAAATGACGCAGTACACCGGCATCGACGATTTCTTTTGCGCGTTTAAGAAGCAGATGGCGCACTTTGTTCATCAGCTGGTGGAAGCCTGCAACAGCGTGGATATTGCGCACGGAGAACGCTGCCCGCTGCCATTCTTATCTGCGCTGGTGGATGACTGTATCGGGCGCGGCAAATCGCTTCAGGAAGGTGGCGCTATTTACAATTTCACCGGCCCGCAGGCGTTCGGGATTGCCGACACCGGGGATTCCGTCTACGCGATTCAGAAACAGGTATTCGAAGATCGAAAACTGACGCTGAATGAGCTGAAAAGCGCGCTGGACGCTAACTTCGGCCACGCCGTCGGCGGCACACCGCACGCTGCCGCCGGGAAATCTTCGCTAGGCGAGCAGGAAATTCACGAGATGGTGAAACGCATCATCGAAACGCACGGGGCTCTGGATGCGGCGGCGATCAAAGCGGAAGTCTATCGCCAGCTTGCCAGCAATACTGCGGCACCGGCGGGCAACGGTTCCCGTTTTGAGGAAATCCGCCATATTCTGGAAAATACGCCGTGCTTTGGTAATGACATCGACGAAGTGGATCTGGTGGCGCGTCAGTGTGCGCTGATTTACTGTCAGGAAGTCGAGAAATATACCAATCCGCGCGGCGGCCAGTTCCAGGCCGGTATCTATCCGGTGTCGGCTAACGTGCTGTTTGGTAAGGATGTTTCCGCGCTGCCGGACGGGCGCATGGCGAAAGAACCGCTGGCCGACGGTGTTTCTCCGCGTCAGGGGAAAGACACGAAGGGCCCAACCGCCGCGGCAAACTCCGTGGCAAAACTCGACCACTTCATTGCCTCAAACGGGACGCTGTATAACCAGAAATTCCTGCCGTCTTCGCTGGCCGGGGAACAAGGTTTGCGCCACTTCAGCGGGCTGGTCAGAAACTACTTTGATAAGAAAGGGATGCACGTTCAGTTTAACGTCATCGACCGCAAAACCCTGATTGAAGCGCAGAACAATCCTCAGCAACATCAGGATCTGGTTGTGCGTGTGGCCGGATACAGTGCCCAGTTCGTGGTGCTGGCGAAAGAAGTGCAGGATGACATTATCAGCCGTACTGAACAGCAGTTCTGATTAATCAGTTTCACCGGCGGGCCATGTATTACAGCATGGCCCTTTTTAAAATAACCTGTGGCGCTGATGTGAGCGAAGTCATGAATAAAGTCGATTACGAAATGGAAGGCGTGCTGTTTAATATTCAGCGCTATTCTCTGCATGATGGTCCGGGTATCCGTACAATTCCATTTTTTAAAGGATGTCCGCTTGCGTGTAAATGGTGCAGTAATCCGGAATCACAACGTCCTCAGCCGGAATTAATCTTTAAAAAGAATGACTGTATCCGTTGCGGTAAATGTATTGACGTCTGCAAACAACAAGCGCTGTCGATAAATAATGCTTTCTTTGTCGATCGCGAACGTTGTATTCAGTGCGGCGAATGTACACAGGTCTGCCCGACGCAGGCGCTGGAAATGAAAGGCAAACGCATGACGATTGCCGAAGTGATGCGCGAATTGCAGAAAGAAGAAAATCTCTATCGCCGCTCCGGGGGCGGGATCACACTTTCCGGCGGTGAACCGCTGGCGCAACCGGCGTTTGCCCGCGAACTGCTGAAAGCCTGCAAAGAAAAGGGCTGGCACACGGCGATTGAAACCACCGGTTTCACCACGCCGGAAGTGATTGCCGACGTGTTCCCTTACGTCGATCTGGCGCTGACTGACATCAAAGCCATCAATCCGGCCGTGCATCAGGCGAACACCGGAATGGGCAACCAGCAGATTCTGGAAAACTTGCTGCGCATTTCATTCCTGACCAAAGTGATTGTCCGTATTCCGGTGATCCCCGGTGTCAATGATAATACGGATGAAATTCATCAGATCGCCGAATTTGCCCGCCTGATGTCCAATGTCGATACGATTCATTTATTGCCGTATCACGAATATGGCGAAAATAAATATGGCTTGCTGGGGCGCATTTATCCGATGGGTGACCCGGAACGTACCGGCGAATCAAAAATGGAAATATTAAAAAAAGAAGTGGAGTCATTAGGGTTTAATTGCCATATAGGCGGGTGATGTTCCGGCCAGGAATATCAAAATAACAATAATCAAAATCAGGATTATTATATGAATGATTCAGTCAAAACGCAGTGCCTTGCGGAGTTTCTCGGTACCGGATTATTTCTGTTTTTTGGCATCAGCTGTCTTGCCGCAGTGAAAGTCGCAGGGGCCAGTTTCGGGTTATGGGAAATCTGTATTGTGTGGGGGCTGGGAATTTCGCTGGCGGTGTATCTCACCGCCGGGATTTCCGGCGCGCATCTGAACCCGGCAATTACCATCGCACTGTGGTTATTCGCCAGCTTTCCAGGCCGGAAAGTGATGCCGTACATTATCGCTCAGGTTGCGGGAGCGTTTGGCGGCGCACTGCTGACGTATCTGCTATATCACAATCTGTTCACGGAATTTGAAACTGCCCATCAGATGGTGCGCGGCAGCGTGGAAAGCCTGCAGCTAGCCAGCATTTTCAGCACGTACCCGGCGGCGGCGATCAGCGTCTGGCAGGCGGCTTTTGTGGAAATTGTCATTACCTCGATTCTGATGGGGCTGATCATGGCGCTGACCGATGATGGTAACGGCGTGCCACGTGGCCCGCTCGGTCCGTTATTAATCGGGATCCTGGTGGCGGTGATTGGCGCATCAACCGGGCCGCTGACCGGGTTTGCCATGAATCCGGCACGCGATCTTGGCCCGAAATTATTTACCTTCTTTGCAGGCTGGGGCGAAATGTCGATGACCGGTGGTCGCGATATTCCGTACTTCCTTGTGCCCGTTATTGCGCCAGTGATCGGTGCGTGTCTGGGCGCGGCGGTTTACCGTTTCTGCATCAGCAAAAATTTACCGGGCAACGTCACCGCGTAAGAAGAATTCCCGTCTTAAAGCTCCCGAATGTGAAGCAATAAAAACGGCAGTGAAGGCGAAGGGCTGATGATTATTGCCCTGACCCGCACTGCCGTTTTATTGTTAAAAGCGCTACGCTTTTTTACTTCCCCGTTGCGGGGAATTTTTCTTTGTATTGACCGGTGTCGCCGGTTCCGGTTTTTTCTCTTCTGGCGTCTCTGAAACGATAGGCTCAGTGACAGGTTCTGGCGCCCATTCCATGCAAGATATTTGCGGCGTTTCTTCGATATTGACCACCGAAATGGCTGCCGTTTGTGGTACGGCTTCAGGTTCCGATTCGGCAGGCGTGATGCCTTTTGTTTCGGCAGAGTAAATCAGACTTTCAATATATTGCGCGGTGCGGGCGATGACTTTGTGGGCGTAAACGACACCCACTTTGCGCGCGGCGATGACGCCAGCGGCGACGGCGGCATTGATCGCGCCGACTTCTCCTTCCAGCTTGATCGTGACCATTCCGCCGCCTTTGGTCAGCTCATAACCGACCAGCGTGACATGTGCGGATTTCATGGCCGCATCCGCGGCTTCAACCGCCGCCACCAGCCCGACGGTTTCTATTAATCCCAAACTTTGCCCGGACATAAATTTCTCCTGTTGATGGATTCATTGTGGCGCGCGGTGACCGCCGCCTGTGCGTATTCAGTTGTCGTCGCGCATTGCCTGCGCCTTATCGGTTTTTTCCCAGGGGAAAATGTCGCGGCCAAAATGGCCGTAGCAGGCGGTCTGACGATAACGGGGAACAAGCAGATCCAGCATCGAAATGATCCCGGAAACGCTCAGATCGAAATGGCGTTCGACCCGCTGAGTCAGTTGTTCTGCAGTCAGCGGGCTGCTCCCAAAAGTATGTATGCGGATGGCGACCGGGCGCGGCAGGCCGATCGCCCAGGCCAGCTGCACTTCGCAACGTTTTGCCAGCCCGGCGGCGACGATATTTTTCGCCACATAACGTGCGGCATATGCGGCCGAGCGATCCACTTTCGACGGATCTTTGCCGGAGAATGCACCGCCTCCGTGGCGGGCGACGCCGCCGTAGGTATCGACGATAATTTTTCTGCCCGTCAGACCGCAGTCGGCCGCCGGACCGCCGGTGACAAATTGCCCGGCGGGGTTGATCAGCAAACGGGTTTGGGGCGTGAACCAGCGGGAGGGGATCACAGGTTTTACGATTTCCTCAATCACCGCCTCGCGCAGTTCGGAAAGGGAAATCTCCGGATCATGCTGCGTGGAAACCACTATGGTGTCGGCGGCCGTGATCTGACGGCGGTGATAGCGCAGCGTGACCTGACTTTTGGCATCGGGACGCAGAAACGGCAGACGGCCAGACTGGCGTAAAACCGCCTGTCGCATCATCAACCGGTGCGCCAGCATCAGCGTGGCGGGCATAAGTTCGGGCGTTTCGTCGCAGGCGTAACCAAAGGTGATCCCTTGATCGCCCGCGCCCAGGAATTTGGGTGCAGAACCTCTAATCCCCTGCGCAATATCCGCAGACTGTTTCCCCAGCATATTCAGCACGCCGCAGGTTTTGGCATCAAAACCCAGACGGGAATGGTTGTAGCCGATTTCACCGATCGTGTGGCGGATAACGGATTCGACATCAACACTGGCTGTGGAGCTGATTTCGCCCGCGACAATGACAATACCTGTTTTGAGCATGCATTCGCAGGCCACGCGAGCCTGCGGATCTTGCAAGAGGAAGGCGTCCAGAATTGCATCGGCAATCTGGTCGGCCATTTTGTCCGGATGCCCGGGGGCAACCGATTCAGAGGTGAAAAGAGAGTCGTCCAAAGTCGCGCCACGTTTTTCAGAGGGGTCTCCATGGTAGGTGGCAAGCGGCGAAACCGGCGTGAACTATCTTGTTGGCAGGGTGGACTTTTTTGCCCACGCGTCGGGTAAGCGCACAAAATCAGGCGTACCCGACGCGGTCAGGTTAAACAGGTTCCGGCGCGACAATTTTACGGAAATCGGACGGCGCCATTCCTGTCTCTTTTTTGAAAATCCGGCAGAAATAATTAGCATCCTGATACGACAGTTCCAGCGCGATGGCATTGATTTTGAGGTCACTGAACTGCAATAACGATTTGGCGATGCTGATTTTCCGGCTGGCGATGTAATTGGAAAAGCCGGCACCGGTGATCTTCTTAAACGCACGGCTGAGATAGCAGGAACTGACAAAAGAGCGGGCGGCGATTTCGTCAAGCGTCAGGTTATTCAGGATGTTTTTTTCGATGTGGAATTTCGCGCGGTCGATGAAGTCCATCGTGCCACTGGCATGCTTAAGTGAATAATCAAATACCTCTTCGCTGGCGCCGAGCAGGGCAGACATCGCCCGGTAATACGCGCTGGCAGGTATACCGTACTGGTGAATTTCCTGAATGAGCGCCGCCATTTTTTTGGCGGCAGCCAGGCTTTTATCACCCTGCGCAGTGATTTGCTGATACAGGATTTCGAGAATATCTGTCAGCAGTTTGCGCTGACTGACGCCGGATGGGGTACTCACACAGGCGTCATCGAGAGTTTCGAACAAAAAGCCATGCCACCGGGCGTAATCACAGCTTTCTATCATCACCACGATTTTCTGTTTCAGCGCCCGCGACGCAGCAATGTCGACATCATTCACTTCCAGCGTTTTTTTGATGGCGTCAGTCAGCGTGCTTTTTTTTACCGGCTTTAACAGGTAATCGTCTACTTTTAAATTCAGCATGCTGCGTACAATTTCGAAATCATCATTGGCGGTGGTGACAATCACTTTTGTGTCGCTGTTTTTGGTGCGCAGATATTCGATGACCTGATTTCCGTTGGGCAGCGGAATATTAATATCGACAAACATCATGTCAATTTGCTCGAGATCGTCAATCAGCTGGATGGCTTTTTTTCCGGTCGAGGCTTCATGAACTACGGCATTCTCGACATATTGCGAGACAATGCGTCGCAGGGATTCCGATTCAATTAATTCGTCTTCAACAATAACAATGTTGTACATACTTATTTCTCCGGTCGGTCAGGCTTCCAGCATGGGAAACTTCAGTGTGATAGTGGTGCCCATTCTGGGTTTATGTGCGCTGGAAATTTCCAACCCATAGCTTTCCCCGAATAACAACTGAAGCCGGTTTTTAATATTATTGATACCGATGCCGCCTTTCTGGCGGTTTTCATCGCCGGATAAAATATTGGCGATATCGGCCTGTGAAATGCCATCCCCGTTATCACTGACTTCCAGAATGACATCGTGCCCGTTGTCGCGGGCGCTGATCCGCAGCTGGCTGCTGGTATCGCGCGGTTCGACCACGTAGTTGAAAAAGTTTTCAACCAGGGGTTGTAAGATCAGGAACGGACAAACCACATCAGAATACTTTTCCGGGATGTCGCAGTGATAATCGAAGCGATCATGCATTCTGACTTTCTGAATTGACATATAGCTGGTGACATAATTAATTTCGTGACTCAGCGTAATCAGCCCGTGATTATTTTTGCGTAATAAATAGCGCATCATATCGGAAAAATCATGCACCATCGTTTCGGTTCTCTGGGCATCTTCCAGATAGGCCAGACGGCCAATGGTATTTAATACATTAAATAAAAAGTGCGGGTTAATCTGATAAGACAACGCTTTAAATTCGGCCTCATGTAATGAACGCTCAATTTCAACGCGTTTGCGCAGTTCGTCGGTGAGTTCGAGATCTTTGCGGTGCAGCTCACGCTGAATATTATTGGTGTGTGCCTGCTCGACCAGATAAGAAGAAACGTGCAGCAATGTTGATGCAGTCGATTCAAAACGGTCGTACGGCATCCGCTTGGCGTCCTGATGCAGGTCGATCAACCAGGCGTTTTCTTTCCATATTTCATGATTATCGAGAATGTAGGGAATGGTATTTTCTTTCTCTTTTTCGACCTTTACCTGACCGGAGATAAACGCGCCAAGATAATGGTCGTTGATCATGATCGGCACAGCAAATTCCACGAATCCGCAGTAGCAGCGATAGACCACCGGTTTCCCCGCCTGCATGGCCGCGCGGCCTCCGGCGTTATCGCTTTCATAGCAGTGTGTCGCAAGTGCTTCATTGAGCCGTGAGCGGGCACAAAAATCCGAGAACCCGCTGGCCTGTGTCACCGGCACGCCGTCCTGATCGACCACAACAAGTGCGATCATCATGGATTTACTGAAATTATCCTGGAGGGTCTGAAGTCTTTTTACATCAAGAAATTCATGCAGTTTATATTTGTTATTCATTAAGTTTACCTGCAGTACAAATAGTAAAATATTCACAATATAAATATACAGGAGAGGGCGTTTCTGTATTTTGAAACGCGTCACAGGTGGGTTGATTCGACTGGTGGGATAATGTTAATTTACATGCGGGGATGTTAATTCTCTTGAGGAATAAAAGTGTGATCAAAAAATTATATGGGTATTGCTATTATTCGTGGTTAAAACTTGCAGTGTTATTTTAATTGTAAGCATTAGCGGAATTTAATAATAATCCGATGAAAATAAAATCCCTGGTAATATTATTCCGGGAGAATATTTTACATTCATTACCTGTGTGCCCGCCCGCCATTCATGGCGACGAAATGCCAGATTTTTTACCGACAGCCACAACTGTACGCCTCGCGAAAATAACGTAAGTAAACCGTAACAGAATCCCATGTTTTCCGAAAATCAAAACATCCCCGATGAACCTCGGATATTTCCCACAGTCTGTTAGCGAGGTTATTTCTTCTGAAAGCAAAACTTTTTTGTTTTCAGGAAATTCGGTGAGTTGAAAAACGGCGTGCACGGATCACATGACAATGAAAAAATTACTCTTAGCGTCGCTGCTGTTGAGCAGCACGGCGGCTTTTGCCGCTGACGGTTTTGTCGTCAAAGACATTCACGTCGAAGGTTTGCAGCGCGTGACCGTCGGTGCTGCGTTGCTGAGCATCCCCGTGCGGGTGGGAGATACGGTATCGGATGACGATATCAGCCAGACGATCCGTTCGCTGTTTGCGACCGGAAATTTTGACGATGTGAAAGTACTGGAAGAGGGCAATACGCTGATTATTCAGGTAAAAGAGAGGCCGACGATCGCCAGCATCACCTTCTCCGGTAACAAAGCCATCAAAGACGATATGCTGAAACAAAACCTCGAGGCTTCCGGGGTTCGCGTCGGCGATGCGCTGGATCGCACCACCATTTCCTCGATTGAACACGGTCTGGAGGATTTCTATTACAGCGTCGGCAAATACAGCGCCAGCGTGAAAGCCGTGGTGACGCCGCTGCCGCGTAACCGCGTGGATGTGAAGCTGGTCTTCACGGAAGGAGTATCGGCAAGAATTCAGCAAATCAATATCGTGGGCAACAAAGCCTTCACCAATGACGACCTGATCGCGCACTTCCAACTACGTGATGAAGTCCCGTGGTGGAACGTAATCGGCGATAAAAAATACGAAAAACAAAAGTTGTCCGGTGATCTTGAAACGCTGCGCAGTTTTTATCTCGACCGGGGTTACGCGCGTTTTAACGTGGATTCCACGCAGGTCAGTTTAACGCCGGATAAGAAAGGCATTTATATTACGGTCAATATTACCGAAGGTGCGCAATATAAAGTTTCCGGCGTGACGCTGACTGGTTCGATGGCCGGACATTCGGCCGAAGTTGAAGCGCTGACCGCTGTTCCTGCGGGTGAATTATATAACGGTGCAAAAGTCACTAAAATCGAAGGTAATATTAAAAATATGCTGGGACGTTACGGATATGCTTATCCGCACGTCACCACGCAGAGCGAGATCAATGACACTGATAAAACCGTCAAACTGCATATTAACGTGGATACCGGAAACCGTTATTCAGTGCGCCGGATCCGTTTTGAAGGGAACGACACGTCGAAAGACGAAGTACTGCGCCGTGAAATGCGGCAGATGGAAGGCGCGTGGCTGGGTAATGATCTGGTGCAAAAAGGCAAGGACCGCCTGAACCGCACCGGCTATTTCGAGACAGTCGATGTCGATACGCAGCCGGTGCCGGGTTCCACCGATCAGGTTGACGTGGTGTACAAAGTCAAAGAGCGTAACACCGGGACATTCAATGTCGGCGTGGGTTACGGCACGGACAGCGGCATCAGCTATCAGCTCGGCGTGACGCAGGATAACTGGCTCGGCAGCGGCAATACGGTCAGTTTTAGCGGCACGCGTAACTCCTATCAGACGTATGTGGAAGTCTCGGCGACCAACCCGTATTACACGGTTGACGGCGTCAGTCTGGGCGGCAAAGTCTTCTACAACCACTACGACGCCGAAGATAACGATCTGGCGGCGTACAACCTGCAAAGTTACGGCACCGGCGTTAATCTTGGCCTGCCGGTCAGCGAAGACAATACGTTAAATCTCGGGCTGGATTATGTTCACAGCACGCTCAGCGACATGGAACCGCAGGTGGCGGTATGGCGCTATCTGAACGCCAGCGGCGTGCAGCCGGGCGTGGTGACCTCCGGCAACAGCACGGCAGAACTGCGTACCAACGACTTCTTCGCCAGCGTCGGCTGGGCGTATAACGATCTCAACCGTGGCTTCTTCCCGTCATCGGGCACGCGCGCCAGCTTAAGCGCAAAAGTCACGACACCGGGCTCGGACGACAGTTATTACAAAATTACGTTTGATGCCAACCACTACATTCCGCTGAGCGACAAATCCGACTGGGTGCTGATGGGACGCGCGAAAGCCGGTTATGCTGCCGGACTGGACGGTAACGACGTGCCGTTCTACGATAACTTCTACGCGGGTGGCTCCAGTTCGGTGCGCGGGTTCTCGTCCAACACCATCGGCCCGAAAGCGGCGTATTACAAATGTGCGACCACGGATACGTCGTATTCCACCTGCCCGGTGGAAAAATCCAGCGACGCCGTGGGCGGAAATGCGATGGCGATCGCCAGCGCAGAACTGTACGTGCCGACGCCATTTATCAGCGAGAAATACGCCAGTTCCGTGCGCACATCGTTCTTCGTGGATTCCGGTACGGTGTGGGATACGAAATGGCAAAATACGGCAGCGACGGAAGCCGCAGGTATACCGGATTACAGTGATCCGACACATATTCGTGTTTCCAGCGGTATTTCACTGCAATGGCAATCGCCGTTAGGTCCTCTGGTATTCTCCTATGCGCAACCGCTGGTGAAATATGCAGGCGACAGTGCGGAACAGTTCCAGTTTAATATCGGTAAAACCTGGTGATAATATTAGAGGTTTACAAAGTTATTACTTTATACAGACGCAATGAGGATAGAAAATGAGACGTATTCAATTATAATGTGCGCATGATGTTTATTGAGCAACCATTTATGGTAAAACATCATGCCATTATAATATTGTTGGAGTTCTTCCTTCTTTGAGGCCGTCCCTGTACGGCCTATTTTTTTTATTTGAAATATCGGGGTTTTATATTTCCACTCTGTGATTCAATCAAAAAAATACCGCATCCCTGCGGTATTCACTGTATATCTTTTTAAACTCTTCGCGTTATTTCACACCGCCGCCGAGCGACTGCCACAGCGTGATGCGGTTTTCAAAATCGGTCTGCTGTAAGGCAATCAGATCTACCTGTGCAGACCACAGCGAGCGCTGGTCGGTCAGTACGGTCAGGTAATCGCCTGCGCCGGTTTCATAGCTGCGGCGTGCCAGGTCATAACTGCGTTGCGATGCGGCGACGTATTGCCGCTGGGCATCCAGTTGTTCGCTGAGCGTTGCGCGACGGGCGAGGGCGTTAGCAACGTCCTTGAACGCGCTCTGAATGGATTTTTCATACGCAGCGATCAGGCCTTTTTTCTCGGCTTCGGCGTACCGCAGTTGCGCGGTATTGCTGCCGCCTGTGAACAGCGGCAACGTCAGGCTTGGGGCGAATGACCAGACGTTAGCGCCGTGGCTAAACAGGTTCGACAGCGAACTGCTGCCGACGCCTGCGCTGGCGGTGAGTGACAGCGTCGGGAAGAAGTTTGCCCGCGCTGCGCCGATATCCGCGTTGGCGCTTTTGAGGTTATGTTCGGCTTCCTGCACGTCCGGGCGGCGCAGTAACACGGAGGACGAAACACCGGCAGGCACCAGCGCGATGGCCTCCGGCGACAAATCTTCCAACGTGCCCGGCAGCAGGTTTTGCGGCACGGTTTCCCCCACCAGCAGGTTCAGTGCGTTGATGTCCTGCGCAACCAGCGTCTGATAACTGGCGACGCTGGCGCGGGCAGACTGATACACCGCCATGGATTCGCTGACATCCGGCCCGGAAGCCACACCTTCTTTCTGGCGCAACTGGGTGATACGCAGTGAATCCGCCGCGCTTTTTTGAGTGTCCAGCGCCAGCTTCAGGTTGCTGTTATCCGCCGCCAGCGTGACCCACGCTGTGCTGGTTTCTGCAATCAGCGTCAGGCGGGTGTTCTGCGCGGTGGACTCACTGGCCAGCCAGGTTTCTTTCGCCGCCGTGCTCAGGCTGCGGTTGCGGCCAAACAAATCAATCTCAAAACTGCTCACCGCGCCGTCGGCGGTGGCGGTGCCGGAAACCCCCGCATCCTGCGTGCGGCTGCGGGTTTGCGTCAGTTCAGCATCCACCGTGGGGAACAGGCTCGCGCGCTGCTCCCCGTAAAGTGCTTTCGCCGCTTCGATATCGGCAATCGCTTCCTGCATATCGCGGTTGCTGGTCAGCGCCTTCGCGACCACCGCATTGAGACGCGAATCGGTCATGATGTGCTGCCAGTCGGCGAGCACGGTTGTGGCGGCAGGCTGCGCTCCCTGTGCAGGCCAGACGGCAGGCACCGGCGCGGCAGGGCGCTGGTAGTGCGGATCCAGTGAAAGACAACCGGCCAGCAGGAACGACAACGAAATAATACTCAGACGAAAAATCATGCTTACTCCTGCGCGTCTTTGTGGCCGGTGAAGACTTTTTTCACCAGAACGAAGAACAGCGGAACAAAGAAAATAGCCAGTAATGTGGCGGTCACGGTGCCGCCGATAATGCCGGTACCAATGGCGATACGGCTGTTAGCCCCCGCACCGGTTGCAACCGCCAGCGGCATGACCCCGGCGATAAAGGCCAGTGACGTCATCAGAATCGGGCGCAGGCGGGTCCGCGCCGCAGAGAGCGCCGCCGCCGTTAGCGTGCTGCCCTGTTTGAGCGCCGCCTCGGCGAATTCAACGATCAGGATGGCGTTTTTCGACGAGAGCCCGATAGTGGTCAGCAACGCGACCTGGAAATACACGTCGTTATTCAGGCCGCGAAGCTCGGCGGCAAGGGATGCCCCAAGCAGACCGAGCGGGATCACCAGAATGACGGAGAAGGGGACAGACCAGCTTTCGTACAGCGCGGCGAGGCACAGAAACACCACCAGAATCGAGATGCCGTAAAGGCTCAGCGCCTGCCCGCTGGCCAGCTTTTCCTGCAATGACAATCCGCTCCAGGCCCAGGTGGAACCGGCCGGGAGTTTATCTGCCAGCGCTTCCATTTTTGCCATTGCGGCACCGGAACTGTAGCCGTCGGTGTTTTCACCCTGAATCTCATAGGAGGTTGAACCGTTGTAGCGCGCAAGGCTTTCCGGGCCATAGGTCCAGTGCGTGGTGGCGAACGCGGAGAACGGCGTCATGCTGGTGCCGTCGCTGCTGCGGACAAACCATTTGTTCAGGTCAGCCGGTTTGGAACGGAACTGGCTGTCGCCCTGAATGTACACTTCTTTTACGCGGCCACGATCAATGAAATCATTGACATAGGTTCCGCCCCATGCGCTGCTCAGCGTATCGGTGACGTCACTCAGCGTTAACCCGAGCGCCACGGCTTTGTTGTTGTCAATATCCACCTGAAGCTGTGGCATCTGCGGTAAATCGTTGGCGCGGACCGATTGCAGCTCCGGGCTTTTTGCCGCCATCGCCAGCATTTCTGTCCGCAGTTTCATCAGCTCTGCGCGGCTGGTGCCGCCAGTTGACATCAGCTCAAAAGTGAAGCCGTTGCTTTGCCCCAGACCGTCCACCGATGGCGGTGTCATGGCAATGACTTTTGCATCGCGGATCACCGCGAGATCTTTCATGGCGCGTCCGGCGATAGATTGCGCGGTGTTGGCCGTGCCGGGGCGGTCGTCCCAGTTTTTGAGGGAGACGAAGGCCATCCCGGCGTTCTGGCCGCTGCCGCTGAAGTTAAAGCCGGTGATGGTGAAAATGACGTTGGTGTTGTCTTTTTCTTTATCCATAAACCACTGTGTGACACGGGAGTTCACCGCTTCTGTGCGGTTCGCCGTAGCGCCCGCCGGCAGGGTGTACTGCACCATGATCTCGCCCTGATCTTCGGACGGCAGGAAGCTGGTCGGCAGTTGCCACATCAGCAAGCCCATCAGTGCCGCCATCGCACCGTAAATCAGTACCATCGCGACCGGGCGACGCTGAACGTGCGTGACGCCATTCTCATAGCGATGCTCAGTGCGGGAATACAGGCGGTTGAAGCCGCCAAAGAAACCGGTGGTTGATTGCGGTTTATGGCGCAGAAAAGCGCCGCACAGTGCGGGTGTCAGGGTCAGCGCGACCACAACAGAAAGCGCCATCGCGGAGATAATCGTGACCGAGAACTGGCGGTAAATCACGCCGGTCGAGCCGCCGAAAAAGGCCATCGGCAGGAAGACGGCGGAGAGTACCAGTGCAATCGCCACCAGCGCACCGGAGATTTCACCCATCGATTTTTCGGTGGCATCGCGGGCAGAAAGCCCTTCGTCGCGCATGATTCGCTCGACGTTTTCCACCACCACAATGGCGTCATCCACCAGCAAACCGATCGCGAGCACCATCGCAAACAGCGTCAGGGTATTGATCGAATAGCCAAACAACGCCAGAACGCCGAACGTCCCAAGCAACACCACCGGCACCGCCAGCGCAGGAATGAGTGTGGCGCGCAGGTTCTGCATAAACAGATACATCACCACGATCACCAGCAGGATGGCTTCGACCAGCGTTTTAATCACGTCCTGCACCGACACTTTAATGAATTCGGTGCTGTCTTTCGGATACGCAATGTCATAGCCCTTCGGCATGCTGCGCTGGTATTCGCTGATGGTATTTTTCACCAGCGTGGCGGTGTCGAGCGCATTGGCACCCGGCGACAACATGACTGCCATACCCGCAGCCGGATGGCCGTTCAGCTGAGACGTTGCGGTGTAATCTTCACTGCCCATTTCAACGCGCGCGACGTCACTGATACGGACAATCGCACCGCCGGTATTGCCTTTCACGATGATGTTGCGGAACTGTTCCGGCGTTTGCAGGCGCGACTGCGCACGCACGGTGGCAGTCAGTTGCTGAGTGCTGGAAGACGGCAAACCGCCGATTTTACCGGCAGAGATCTGTACGTTTTGCGCTTCAATCGCGGTCTGAACGTCAGATGGCATCAGGTCGTAAGCCGCCAGTTTGGTCGGATCCATCCAGATGCGCATGGCGTATTCCGCCCCAAACACCTGCAAACTGCCGACGCCGCTGACGCGCGCCAGCGGATCCTGCATGTTACTCACCAGCCAGTCGGCGATGTCCGAGCTGGTGGCTTTGTCGGTTTTGTCATACACCGCCATGATCAGCAGGAAGTTGGACTGCGATTTTGTGACGGTCACGCCTGCGGTTTGCACTTCCGTCGGCAGGCGCGATTCGGCCTGCTGCACTTTGTTCTGCACCTGAACCTGCGCGGTATCCGCGTTGGTGCCCTGTTTGAACGTCACCGTGATATCCACAGAGCCGTCAGAACTGCTGCTGGAGCTGAAGTAGAGCAGATTATCCAGGCCGGTCAGCTGCTGTTCGATGACCTGCGTGACGCTGTTTTCCAGCGTTTCTGCGGATGCGCCGGAATAGGTCGCCTGGATTTTAACGGAAGGCGGTGCGACGTCCGGGTACTGCGCGACCGGCAGCGTGCGGATCGCCATAACCCCGGCCATCATGATCAAAATGGAAATCACCCAGGCAAAAACCGGCCGACGCACAAAGAAGCGGGAAAACATCAGGCGGCTCCTTCTGTGCTTTGGGCTGCGGTGGCGTCGTTATTCACTTCCACCGGTTTGACGTTGTCGCCGGTTGAGACTTTGTCGCTGCCTTCCACCAGCACGCGGTCGCCTGCCTGTAAGCCTTTGAGGATCAACCAGTTTGTGCCGCTGGCGTCGCCGGTCACGACATCACGTTGCTCAACTTTGTTTTCTGCGGAGACGACCAGCGCGGTGGCATCGCCTTTTGCATCGCGGGTGATGCCCTGCTGCGGCGCAAGAATCGCGTTTTCGACCACGCCTTCATCGACGTCAGCGCGGATAAACATCCCCGGCAGCAAAACGTGTTTCGGATTGGGGAACACGGCGCGCAGTGTCACGGAGCCGGTGGCTTCATCGACGGCTACTTCGGTCAGCTCCAGACGGCCTTTTTCGGGATACACCGAGCCGTCTTCCAGCGTCAGCGTCACGCTTAAGGTGTCGCTGTTGGTCGCCAGCGCGCGTTTGCGCAGGCCGAGTAAATCCGCGCTGGAACGGGTGAGATCCACATACATGGAGTCGAGATTACGGACGGTAGCCAGCGCGGTGTCCTGCGCGGCAGAGACCAGTGCGCCCGGCGTAACGGATGAAATGCCAATCCGGCCCGCAATTGGCGATGTCACGCGCGTCCAGTCGAGATTAATTTTTGCCGTTTCCAGCGCTGCCGCTTTTTCATCAACGCTGGCGCGATCTTCCGCACAGGCTGACTGGGCGTCTTCGGCGTCCTGCTGCGACACGCCCTGTTCCTTCACCAGCACGGCGTAGCGTTTGGCTTTCTGGCAATCGGAAATCACCAGCGCTTTGGCACTTTTCAGCGCAGCGGCTGCCTGATCGTAGGTGGCTTTATAGGATGACGGGTCAATCTGGTATAACGCCTGCCCGGCTTTGACCGTGTCGCCTTCGGTGAATAAGCGTTTCTGAATAATACCGCCGACCTGCGGACGCACATCGGCGGTTAACGTTGCGGTGGTGCGCCCGGTTAATTCGCTGACCAGATTAAAAGATTGTGCTTTTAGCGTGACAACGCCCACGTCGACGGGCGGGGCAGATTGCTGAGCGGTCTGCGAATTATCACAACCGCTCAGCCCCAGGATAATGAATAATGGCAAGAATCTGGATGGCATTTTGGTGTCCGTAAATAATAACAAAATAAAAAAAGGCAACAGATATCCTTCACTGCTTATTGAATAAAGCAGCGGGGATAACGTCAAATTTAATTAAATAAGGTCAGGAAAGTTTAAAGTTCGTTGATCTTTCGTGTCGCCTCATTGACATATTCAATTATCTGAGCGTATTTCTCGGGTGTGACTTCTCCGTTATACGATTTAGCCCGTACCGTGATTTTTAAATTCTCTATGGCATAAATCAGTTCAGGCGCAGGTGGGGGATTGTTTTTAATCACCAGTGTTTTCATTTTTTCTTCAATGACGCGAATTTCTTTTCGTTTGAGCGCCAGAAATGCCGAACCGTCAGGTGTCATAGTGAACTGCTTTTTACCGCCTTCAATGTCGGTGGCGGTGGCGAAACCCTCTTCGACAATCAGCGTTAAAATGGGGTAAATCACGCCGGGACTGGGGATGTACGCGCCCATTGAATAGCCTTCGATGGTTCTAATGATTTCATAACCGTGTGCCGGATTGATCTGAATAAGATGCAGCACAAATAACGTCAGTTCCTGACGCGTAAACAGCTTACTTTTGCGGCGGGCGGTGGGCCCTGAGTTTGTCATCGTTTTGCCTTCTGCCATGAACCGGATGGCCTCAAGATATATCTTGTGCAGTTTTAGGGTCAAGATAGTTCTTGAGTGAAAGTTAAGTGTAAGTTTTTAGTTAAGTTGCTATTTTGTAAGGTTTTAAAATTCGCATTTTTGCTGAGGCCTTCCACGCACTGACAAAACTTAACGTTTTTCACTATCGCTAACGTATTGATTTAAAACATTTTGAAAAATGATGTGACAAAGGCTGGTTTTACACTGTAAGCATTGCGAAAAAGTCAGCCGCAGCGGCGCTGAAGCACGGAAAAAGCGATGTCATCCGCCACGTCCTGCACCAGTTTTTGCCGGATTATCACCTGTTCCTGCGTGCCGCCGTTTACGGCGCGCTGATGCTGCGTCTGACAGGTGAGTTGCGCGCTTTCATTTGCGTGATTCAGCTGCCAGGTGGCGGCTATCGTCGCTTTCTCACCTTGCCAGACGTCAAACTGTTCCACCGACACGCGGATACCGATCACCGGTTTGCCCGCCGGTGGCATCAGACTGCGGATGTCCGTCGTCTTCAGCGAACGTTCAAGCCGGGCGGTCAGCGCCGCACGGATTTCCTCGGGCAGCGGCGCGGCCCAGAGTGCATTATCCGACATCAGCAGTTCGCCGTTGCGCTGATGGACCATCAGTTGCGGCTGATTGAGCCGCTCCGCCACGTTCACCGGTTTCACGCGGATGACAAAAGGCGCGGCGCTGTTAGCCGCGGGGGCGGCTCCGGCGGCAGTGGTCAGCGTGTAGTAGTGCGGAGCGGAAGACGCACAGCCGGTTAAAACCAGCAGGGTAAGCGCCGTGTAAGCGGTTCGGGCAAGTTTCATGGCTGTTCCTTTTTGTCATCCTGTCTGCCGGTCAGAAGCGCCTGCGGCTGACGCGTTAACAGGCCGGTCAGGGTGCGCAGCGAATACAGCGTTCGCTGGAATTCGGCCAACGTTTGCAGGAGAGGCGAATCCTCCGCCAGCAATAATTGGGCGCGGGTCAGGGTCTGATTTATCGTGCTGAGCGTCTGCGTGGTTTGCGGCAGAACCTGGCTGTTCACCTGAATCAGCGTCTGGTTGAGATTGCCCAGCGTGGCGTTGAGATTATTGCCAATCGACTCAATGGGCATTTTCGATACCTTGCCGATGAGTGTGGCGAGCTGTTCCTGGAGATGATCAAATCCGCCATTCAGCGTCGGAATGCGCAATGGTCGCACATTGATATCGTAAGAAACCGGTGCGGCGTTCGGGATAAAATCGAGCGAAATATACAGCTGGCCGGTCAGTAAATTCCCGGTGCGCGCCTGTGCGCGAAGGCCGTGCCTGACCATATCCCGCAGGAAAAGAGCGGCCTGTTTTTGGGCATCTTTTTCTGGCTTGGGCAGTTTCTCCAGCACCTGACCGAGCCGGTTCGGGTAAACCTCGATCGTCACTACTGAAATAAAACGTGAACCGGCAGGCTCGTAATCCAGATCGATGGCGGTCACTTTGCCGAGTTTCACACTGGAGAATTCCACCGGCGCACCGGTTTTCATTCCGCGTAACGATTGCTGGAAACGCAGCTGAAGGATTTGCGGCGTGCCGTCCTGCGGTGCCATGGCGGACGCCTGATCGTCAGCCAGCGTAAAAACGCTGTGATCGGGGGAAGGTGTGGCGCCGGAAGCGGCGTCCGGTGGATTGGCAAAGGCAATGCCGCCGGCAATGACCGACGCCATAGTCTGCGTTTTCAGCTGTAAGCCTTCGGAATCGAGGGATAAATCCAGACCGCTGGCATTCCAGAACCGCGTGGCAGAGGTGACGAAACGGTCATACGGTGCGTCGATAAAGACGTTCAGGCTGACGCCTTTGCCGTCCGGGCGCAGCGCGTAGGACGACACCCGGCCCACGGGCACGCGGCGGTAATAGACGGCGGAACCGATATCCAGCGAACCGAGATCGCCCGCCACCACTTCAAACTGCCTGCCGGGCATACCGTTGATGACCGCCGGTGGCGATTCCAGCCCCTGAAAAACCGAACCGTTTTTGGCGGATGTGCCGGTATCCAGGCTGATATATGCGCCGGAAAGCAGCGTGTCGATGCCCGAAACCCCGCCCATACCGACGCGCGGACGCACCACCCAGAAGCGTGTATCGGCTTTCGCCAGGTTTTCGGCATTTTTCATCAGTGACACTGTCACGAGTACGCGCTGGCTGTCCGGGCTCAATGTAATGGATTTCACCAATCCGACGGTGACATCTTTGTATTTCACCTCGGTTTTTCCGGCCTGTAATCCGCTGGCGGTCTGGAACGTGATCGAAATCTCCGGCCCGGCGGAGGCCCACATCTGAAGAAACAAAAACAGCCCGATTACCGCAGCGGCGACAGGCACCAGCCAGACCAGCGACGGACGCCAGCGGCGCGGCGTGATTTCAGGTGCCGGAGAAACGTGTTCACTCATTCTTGTTATTTTCCCAAATCAAACGCGGGTCGAACTTCATGGCGGCCAGCAGGGTAAAAATCACCACAGCACCAAAAAAGACAATGCCGATGCGCGGTTCGGCAGTGCTGAAACCGGGGAACTGCACCAGTGCGGCGACCAGTGCCACGACCATGACGTCGAGCATCGACCAGTAACCGATATATTCCGTCAGGCGGAACATCCGGGCGCGACGAACGCGGCTTTTGGCCTGGCCTTTTCCAGCGGCAAGCAACAGCCCGCCGAGGATCAGGAATTTGGTGCAGGGCACGACCACGCTGGCGATAAAAATGACGGTGGCGACGCCGTATGAACCAGACGCCCAGAATTCTGCGATACCGCCCAGGATGGTGTTTTCACCGCCGTGACCGGCAAATGAGTTGTACATCACCGGCAGTAAATTGGCGGGTAAATACAACAGCAGAGCGGTCAGCAAAAACGCCCATGACTGGCTGCGGCTGTCGGGCTGGCGCGGGTGCAGCGCCGCATGACAGCGCGGACACGGCAAACGATGAACGCCAGAAACATGCTCGCAGACCAGCCCGCAAACGTGGCAGCGAACGAGCCCCTGTGGTAACGCCTGAACGGGCATCACGGGCGGTAGCCGCGGAGGGTTTTGAGTGTCCATAACGGCTGGAAATCCTGATGGTTGATCACCGGTAACAGCAGACATAATCCGAGCAATGCCCATGTGCCGGGACCGGTGGTGATTTCAACCAGGCCGGAAAGTTTGATGGCGGCAATCAGGATACTCAGCAGCGCGACTTCCGCCATGCTCCACGGTGCCAGCCCGGCGAGCAAACGCATTGCGGAGGCAAAACCGGGCGCGGCTTTTTTCCTGCACGCGTGAAATAACACCCAGCCGAGCAGCAAAATTTGCAAACACGGGCAGACAATCATCAGCAACGCCACCGGGATCGCCAGCGGCGACGCATAGCTGTTTGCCAGCGCCATCGCGGTTTGCCACAGCGTGGCCGCCTGCGACTGGCCGTGGAAGCCGATTTCCAGCACCGGAAAAACATTGGCGATGATAAAAAACAGCGCCGCCGTGAGGGTGAGCGCGAACCATTGTTCCAGACTCAGCCAGCTTCCCCGATACAACACCGCCCGGCAGCGCGGGCAGTGTGCGGCCTCGCCGGGCCGCACGGATTTTCGGGTATACAGGCTGTCGCAATGTTTGCAGATGATTTGCTGCGGATAGATTTTCATCACGAGCCCTTTCTGATTCAGCCGGTTATTTCAGCTGTTCCTGCAACTGATCCGCGCCTTTCTCCAGCCCGGTTTCTGCGGCACTCAGCGCGCCAAAAGTCGCTCCAATGTTCAGTGAGTTGGGGTACTGGCGGGAAATATAGGATTTGAGCAACTGATTGGTCGGCGCATCGTAGATCTCCACCGCATAACTCACCGAGCCGGTAAACGACCCTTGTTTGCCGCGGATTGACTGCACGATGTTGTACGGCCCGCCCATCAGGTCAAAGCGTGTGAACGTTCCGACAAACGGCGTACTGGTTTCCGCGCCGGTCAGCGTCAGACGAATGCGCAAGGTTCCCGGCGTGATGGCGTTGGTCAGCGGGAACCGTTCCGCCACGCTTTTGCCGAAGACCTGCTGCATGTGCGCCGCCAGTTGTTGTTTTTGTTCAGGAGAGACGTCATCAAACTGGGCATCCGCTCCCTGATAAATCACCACCGGATCCACAATGGCGCGGGAATATTTATTCCAGTCGACCGGCGTGTTGTAGCTGAAAGCGATATGCCCGGATTCATCCTGTGTGTCAGGTTTCATCTGGGAAGAAGAAGTGACCCCGGTGTAGGGCACAGGCTGGGTACTCGCGCACCCCGTTAATAAACCTAAAGAAATCAAAGCTGCCAGCGAATAGCTGTTTTTTAACGCAGACATACGTCTTACCTTCTTTTGAAAAAATGCAGCGGGATGTCGGTTTACTTTTTCATTAAACCGTACAGTACGGTACATTTATGAAGTAAGACAATTCTCCTGTCAAGAAAATGTACAGGTGGGTTCAGTTATGAAAGTAAAAAAGAGAAAGTGTGACAAATAGCGGTTTACGGCGAAGGGCGAACAAACGGGTTCCGGCAAAGGGTGACACCTCTGCCGGATTGGCTTTATTTACCTCATCTCATCCGCCAAAATTGCGCGGACTTCTTCCAGCACCGCAGCCGCCTGTGTCACGCCTGCTGCGGTTTGCTCTTTTGCCCACGCGGCCTGAGTCTCCGGATAACGGCTCACCGTTTGCCAGTGTTCCACTTCGCTGTGCTGAAGTTCACGAACGTTTGCGCCGTCTTTGCGCAGCGCATCCAGCTGGTTTATATAGCCGTTGTCCATCGCCTGACCGGCAGTTTTGTAGGCGGTTTCTGCGGCGCGGTGAATAGCATCCTGATCGGCTTTCGCCAGCCCGTTCCAGACTTTTTCATTCATCACCAGCAGATAAACGTGGCCGAGCCACAGCTCGCGGGAGACTAAAACCTCCGGTGCCATTTTCTGAATTTTCAGGTCATAACCGCTGTCCACGTTGACCATAATGCCGTCCAGCGCGCCAGTCTGAAACGCTTTCACCGTTTCCGGGCCCCACGGCATCGTGACCGGCTTCGCGCCCGCATTTCGCAGGAAATCCTGATGCCAGAAACTCGCCGAACGCCATGTTGTGCCCCGGATATCTTGCAGATTCTTCAGCGGATGCGTGCTGAAAAATGCCACCGGATAACCGGTACCGAAGAAAATGTTCACGACGTTTTCGTGATGTAATTCGGCAGGAAAAGCCGGGATTTCGGCGTAAACGCGGCGGAAGAATGTGATCTGTTTGTCACCGGTCGGCCCGGCGGGAAAGCTTTTAAAAATCTGATGCAGCGCCAGATCCTTGGCCGCGTATTCCGGCACAACGGTGCCCATATTCGCTGCAGAACCCTCACGGATTACGCCCAGCGCGTTATAACCGGTCGCCCGTTCGCTGCCCCAGTGCGCGTTAATTTTCAGGCGACCCTGTGATTCTTTTTCAATCGCCGGGAAGAAAACGTCATTAATGAAGCGGGTACGCGTGCCGCCCAGCGGTTCATGATCGGTGTAGTTCAGCAGGGTGGTGGCGTTTACGCAGACGGGTGACAGCAACAGGACGAGCACCAGCGCGAGCGGTTTTCTGATTAATTCCATGTAATCTCTCAGTGAAATATTGATGGGGAAAACAGGAAGTCTATCGGTTTCCGGCGGATGCGGTTATGCGTCTGCGCACCTTCCTGTCGTGATCCACCGACATAAAAAAAGCGCCATGTTTTCACATAGCGCTCAGGTTTTCGGGTGATGAACTATCGCTTAGAAATCGACATTCACGCCCAGCTGGAAGCTGCGGCCTGGCATCACGGCCAGCGCTTTATTGTATGCATCCTGATTGGTGGTTTCAGTCAGGCTGCGGCTGCTAAGGTAATCCCAGTACTTACGGTCGGTGATGTTATACACGCCGCCGCTGAGTTTTACGTTTTTGGCCACTTTCCAGTACGCCGTTGCATCAAGCAAACCGTAGCCTGGAACATTCATGTATTCCGTGGTGGAATCCGTGATCGGTGTACCGGCGTTGGTGTAGCTCTGACGGTTGGTCGCTTCGGCTTTTTTACCTTTCACGAAGGTTGCGGTCAGCGCCGTACCGTAGATGCCTGACGGATCATCCCATGCTACACCGGCTACAAATTTCATTGGCGGAACGCTGTCGATATCAACGTATTTGTCGCCCGCATAGCTGGATTTAGATTCACCCTTGGCGTAACCCAGTGCGAAGCTGGTGCTCAGACCGTCAACGCTGCTGAACCACGTACCGTAGTTGATTTTGGTGCTCAGATCGCCACCGTAGATAAACGCTTCATCGCGGTTTTCGGCCTGATAAATCGTATAAATATTGGAAGGCACGTTGGTGAACATGCCCGGGTTGGCTGCGCGGGTGTAACGGGTGTTGGCGATGAAGTTTTTGTACGTGTTGTAGAACACGGCCGTTTTGAAGGTCACGCCTTCAGTCGCTTCACCTTTCATGCCCCATTCGAAGTTGTTGCTGGTTTCGGTTTTCAGATTGGTGTTACCGATCAGCGCATATTGCTGAGAAGCGGCATAAGAAGAACCGAGGTTCCAGGAACCGTAAAGCTGGCTGGCATCCGGGAACTGCGCGCCACGACGGTATTGCAGGTAAGTCATCAGCTTAGGCGTGATGTCATACGTGAATGCCAGTGATGGCAGAACCTGCGTATCAGAGTTGGCTTTACCGTACAGAGTAGAAACCTGGCTTTCAGACACGGTGCTGTTAGATAAATCGGACAGGTCTGTCGCTTTCGTATTCTGGTACGCCACACGCACCGCAGGCACGATGCCGAAGTTATGGCCGTCGAGGTCAAACTTCATGGTGTCTTGCAGGAAACCGCCGAGAACGTAAGAACGGCTGTTGGCTTCCGGCTGCATGATGGTGGTGTAAACACTCTGATCCGGGCTTTCGCGGAACGGACGTTCAGTGTTAGAGATGCGACCGTTGATCCCGGCACTCAGCTCGTGGCGACCCAGCGTTTTGAGCCAGCTGGTTTCCGCGCCATAGGTGCTGACGTCGTAATCTGAATAGACGTTCATCATCTGCTTGCTGGCGTTCGGCATGTAGGTGTTGTCGTGCGCCTGGGTGTACTGGTAATAGACCTTGGAGACCACGGCGTCGGCGAAATCGTTGAACGGTGTCCATTCGTCTTTCAGACTTGCGCCCCAGCGGCGGGTGTTACTTTGCTGCTGCGCGGTGCCCAGAATGGAGCTGCCTGCGCTATTCCACGCGTCGTAATGGGTGTGATTGATTTTCTCGTAGTAATCGAGCGTGCCGGTGAATTTATGTTCGTCGTTTGGCTGCCAGATACCGGACGTCATGATGGCGTTAGAGTGCCAGTTCGCCGGATAAGCGTCGTGCGTCCCGCTGTTATTGCTGGTTTCCTGACCGTCGCGGCGGCTGATCGCCACAACGCCACGCAGGGTTTCGTCACCGGCAGCGGCGGTGATGCCGTTGTGCCATGAACGGTCTGAAGAATCATAATCAGACTGGTAACCGAAATAGGTTTCTTTGCCCGGACGCAGGTAATCGTCTGCGGTTTTTGGCAGGAAGGAAACGGCACCGCCGATGGAAGTGTTGGCGCGTTCGGCTGACGTTGCGCCGGATTCGATATCCACCTGACCGTAAATATACGGGTCGATGTAATCACGGCCGATGCCGGAGGTGCCTAAACCAGCGCGGCTGGCATAGCTGCGGCCGGTAGCACTTGGCTGTGGAATGCCGTCAACGTCAATGCTGACGCGGTTGCTTTCCAGACCACGAATGTTATAGCCGGTGTAACCGCTGCGGTCGAAGCCGCTTTTACCGTTGCCGGAACCGCCACTTGAGCCGGTCGCGGTGATCAGTGGCTCATAACGCATGATGGTACCGAAATCGTTACCGCCACGTTTTTGCATTTCTGCCGCAGTGATGGTGGTTTTTGAGCCTGGCGTTTTATCCGGTAGGGTCTCGGTGACGGTCATTACTTCTTCATTGTTCTGTGCCAGATCCTTCGCACTGCGCACCACCGGTTTCTTTTTGATGGTTTCTGTAGATTGCGCTTTGTTTTGTGCCAGATCGGTGTTGTCTTTAACGGCTTCCGCTGCGTTTACGTTAAAGGTGGTGGTGAGAATCGTCCCCATGAAAATGACGTTTTTCACCAAACCCTGCTGTGTAAAGGATTTGAACATTTGTTTTTAGTCCTGCACTAATTTTTTTAAGTTCTGCTCGCATTTACTGCCTTTCGACAAATTCAGACGCGCTTGTCATCTGCTTTATTCTTCCGTGAAAAAGCCGTTGTCCTTATAAAATATGGGTTTAATTACAGTCCTTACCCATTTCAGCTTTGTGAGAATGATAATGATACTGATAATTGTTATCAACAAATTGGTAAATAAAAATGCGCTTCTTAACGAAATCTTTGCACTTCGTTCTGAAAAATGGGCTACGCGGGTCGCTTTACAAGGCACAAACCCGTCGATAAAGTGGGGGCATCAGGGAACTGTACCGTACAGTTTCGCCGCGACGGTTTTTGGCCGTGGCCGTAAAATCAACGTCAGGAGGGAAGATGAAAGTCCGCACCGAAGCCCGCAGGGAGGCGATTATCGATGCCGCAGCGCAATTGTTTCAGGAAACCGGTTACGAACGCGCGTCAATGAATGAGCTCGCCCGGCGTCTCGGCGGCTCCAAAGCCACGCTCTACAGCTATTTCCCGTCGAAAGAGGCGTTGCTGGTGGCGGTGGTGAAAGCCTATGCCACCGGGCATCTTTCGGACGCCGTCAGTGATCTGACCCAAACGTGGGCAGATGCCGATCTCGAAACCATCCTCACCCGTTTTGGCGAAAGAATGTTGCTGGTGCTGACTAATGATGTCTCCGCGCTGGCGGTGTATCGCATGGTGATCGCCGAGTCCGGGCATTCTGAAATCGGCACGTTGTTTTATGACGCCGGGCCACGGGAAAGCGTCGATATCCTGGCAACATTCCTCGCCAGCGCGATGGAGGGAGGGCAACTGGCGCAGGCCGATGCGCATCTGCGCGCCTTACAATTTCTGGCGCTGGTGACGGCGCAAACCAATACGCGCGTCTACCAGCGTAATCCGGCACCGCTGGAAATTGCGGAAATCCGCCACATGGTGAGCAGCGCCGTCGACATGTTTTTGCGCGGCGCGGTGCGTTAATTCACGAGGTGCGTTCTGCTGCACAAACCGCCAACCGGCCTTCTCCACGATGGCCGGTTTTTTTTGAAGTCGTTGCATAAAATATTACTAAGATATATCTTTCACTGAATTGAGAATCATTCACGTCCTGAGCGCGCTCCCGACGATAAGTTTCGCCACCATGAGAGAAAGAATATGGAACACAAACGCACTGAATCTTCCGCCGCCAACCTGCCGGTGCGCGTTAAGAACGAACTGGTTTTCCGCCACATCACGGTAAAAAGCGCTGAAACTGTTTCCGGCTGTTTTAAACGCATTGTACTGAATGGCGACGAGCTGAAAGGTTTTACGTCCCGCGGTTTCGATGACCACATCAAACTGTTCTTCCCGGCGAATCCGGGCGACGTGATTGTTCCGCCGACCGCCACAGAAGACGGCATTGCCTGGGGCGATGGCCCGCGTCCGGTTAACCGTGAATACACGCCGCTGCATTTCGATGCGCAAACCCACGAACTGACGCTGGATTTTTATATTCACGACGGCGGCGTGGCCAGCGAATGGGCCGACAATGCCAAACCGGGCGATAAGCTGATTATTGGCGGGCCACGTGGTTCCCTGATTATCCCGACGACCTACCGGTGGCAGCTGTATCTTTGCGATGAAACCGGTCTTCCAGCGGTGAAACGCCGCCTGCGTGAACTGAAAGAGGCGGCTGTAAACGCAAAAATCACCGTGCTGGTCAAAGTGAAAGACGTGAGTTGCATCAGCTATCTGGATGAAGAAAAAGATTTCAACGTCGAGTGGATCGTCAGCGATGAGTACCAGGGTTATCGCGAAGATGACGCGGTTGTGCAGAAACTGAAAAGTCTGATGCTGCCGGAAAATGATTATTACGTCTGGGCCACCGGCGAAGGGAAATTTGTGAAAGGCCTGAGTGATTATTTGACCGAAACCCGTGGGCTGGACGCAAACTTTGTCCGCTGCGTGGCGTACTGGCACGCGAAGTAATGCTGATGCATAAACACCGTCGTGAAAGAATGTTCGAAACCGGTGATATCCGCTTATTAATGCTGCATTTTCTGCAACAACGTTCCGCACACGGTTATGAACTGATCAAAGCCATCGAAGAGCTATCCAAAGGGGAATACACCCCGAGCGCCAGTATTATTTATCCGAATCTGACTTTTCTGGAAGATCAGGGACTGGTTCTGGCGAATCAGGAAGAAGGCGGGAAGAAGCAATATACGATCACCGCAGAAGGGGGGGTATTGCTGAATCAGCAGGGCGAGTTACTGACGACGGTGACTGAACGGCTGCATTCGCTGGCGATCCTGTCGAATAACCGCAGCATTCCGGAAATGCAAAGAGCGATTAATAACATCCGTTCGGCGCTGAATTTACGCCTCGCGAAAGGGCCCATCGAACAGGAAACGCTGTATAAAATTACCGATGCGTTAGATCGCGCAACCAAAGAAATTGAGCGTAGCTAGAGTTGAGTGCAGTCAAGGCTGAAAACAAAAAGCCCCCGGCGTCATTTGCAGGGGGCTTTTTTGTGATATCCGTTCTGACTTAATGGCCCCAGCGGCTTCTCAGGTAACGCACGGCTTCCTGCGTTTGTGGCTGGTTCAGGTAATTTTCCCGAAACAGAATAGTGCCGCTGATGCCGGGTAACGATTCATTCATATCAAGCTGTTTCTTCAGCTCCGGCACGCCACCGCGGGTGGTCCATTCAGGCTCATTCTTCGACGGCTCGCCCACTTTATACAGCGCAATGCCGATATACAGGCGCGTGTTGTTCGGTTTCACGACATCCGCCCACCATTTCGCCAGCACGTCATAGCGCGCCGCCTTGCGGGAGAACGGCCAGTAAAGTTGCGGCGCAATGTAATCGAGCAAACCCTGCTTCACCCAAAGACGCGTATCGGCATAGGCTTCGTCATACGCCGCCGCGCCGCGTGTGTCGGAACCGGCAGGATCGAACGACAGATTACGCCAGACACCGGCAGGGCTGACGCCGAATTCAACGCCCGGTTTCAGCTGGCGGACGGTGCGGGAAACCTGTTCGATTAGCATCTGCGTATTGTGGCGACGCCAGTCCGCTTTTGAGCTGAATCCCTGACCGTATTTTCTGAACGTCATGCTGTCGTCGAGCACCGAACCGGGTGTTTCTGCATAGAAGTAGTCGTCAAACTGCACGCCATCGACCGGATAACGTGCCACGACTTCGGCAACGATGCTGGTGATCCAGTCACGCGCTTCAGGAATGCCGGGGTCAAGCACCAGACGATCGCCTGCGGTGCGGATCCAGTCGCGGTGCAGCACATAAACGCTTGCCGGACTGAGTGACAAGGTGCGATTCAGCTCGGCAATCGTTGAGGGTTTGGTATTCACAGTAACGCGATACGGGTTGAACCACGCATGCACTTTCATGCCGCGCTTGTGCGCTTCATCGAGCATAAATTTCAGCGGGTCATAACCCGGATCTTCGCCAATCGTGCCGGTCAGCATATCGGACCACGGCAAAATTTTGGATTGCCACAGCGCGGTGCCGTCCGGTTTAACCTGGAAGAACACGGTGTTGATGCCAAGAGATTTCAGGTTATCGAGCTTGTCGGTGAGAGATTTTTTCTGCTGACTGATGCGCAGGGCAGGGGGGCTGACATTCACCGAAGACACCGGCGGCCAGTCGAGGCGGGAAACCGTCGCCAGCCATACGCCGCGCACCGGTTCTTTATTCTGCTCACCTTTTGGCGCAAGAGGTTGCTTTGCGACCGGCGGCAGCGGCGTGACCAGTGATTTCGGCGGTGTGGATGAACAACTCGCCAGTAACAGCGCCATGGCAATAAGAACGCCTGACTTTTTAGCCGGAGTTGCGAAGGGCAAAACAGGGGAAGAAGCGATGATAAACTCCGGGACTTTCATGTCGTTTTTAGAATGAAAACATTTTCGTAGTATTCGAATTAAAGTCAACCAGTCAGGCGCTTATCATCGCATCGGGCATGATCCGGATGCGGTAAAAATTCCGCTTATTCGTGCTCAGGCCACGGCGTCAGGATTTCGTAGCCATCTTTGGTCACGGCGACCATATGTTCCCACTGCGCGGACAACGAGTGATCTTTGGTGACCACCGTCCAGCCGTCGGGCAGTACTTTATTCTGCTTTTTACCGGCGTTCAGCATCGGTTCGATGGTGAACAGCATGCCTTCCTGCAAAACCAGACCGCGGTTTTTCTCGCCATAATGCAGCACCTGCGGATCTTCGTGATATCCCATGCCGATACCGTGACCGCAGTATTCTTCCACGATGGAAAACCCTTCGCGTTTCGCGACGGCGGCAATGGCATAACCGACGTCACCCAGCGTTGCGCCGGGGCGGACGACTTCAATGCCGGCCATCATGGCTTCATACGTGGTGTCCGTCAGGCGGCGGGCGAGAATGCTCGGCTCACCGGCGTAATACATGCGGCTGGTGTCGCCATACCAGCCATCTTTGATCAGCGCGACGTCGATGTTAACGATATCGCCTTTTTTCAGCGCTTTGTCGGACGGAATGCCGTGGCAAATCACATGATTGATGGAGGTACAGGTCGTTTTCTGATAACCGTGATAGCCGATATTGGCCGGGATCGCCTGCAATTCGTTGACGATAAAATCGTGGCAGATGCGGTCCAGTTCATTGGTCGTGACGCCGGGCACAACGTAAGGCGTGATCATATGCAAAACCCGGGCGGCCAGTTTGCCTGCGATGCGGGCTTTGCTGATACCTTCCGGCGTTTTTATCATCCGGTTATTGTTAACAAAATACGCGCTGTCTAAACCACTATTCATTACTTGCCTTCCTGTGTGTGCCGCCTACGTTTAAGAGCGTACGGAAACTGTCGGTGTTCTCATCGGATTCCATGCTGCAACGCACCAGCAGCCGGGAGATTTCGCTGTGCGTCATGTCGGGATGGGTTTCCATTAACATGCCAATTTTCATCCAGTGTTCGGCCTGCGCATTGATCGAACGCGTATAAGCCAGGCTGGCGATGCGTAAGTTTTCATGCATCAGTTCTGAAATCTTGATGATGCCCATAAGCGTGCCTCAGTAGTATACGAAACATATATGTTTTATATACTAACCGGAAAAAAGCCGCAGCTCAACCCGTGCCGCTCATGACACCTTTCCGTGGTTGACGTATATTGTGTTCAGTTTTCAATTTCTTATCGTATAAATCACATCAAAAGGTTCACATGAAATCTACAAGCAAGTTACTTATTGGCCTTGTCTGTGTCATGGCACTTTCCGGCTGCGCGCGTACTGAGCCGGTATTAACGCCGCACACCACGTTGACCACCCATAATTCAGAGAATCAGATCCGCACCGCTATTATCGACGCCGGGCAGAAACGCGGCTGGATAATGACGGATGGCGCACCGGGCGTGATTAACGGTCATCTGAATAACCGCGAGCACAAAGCAGATATCCGCATAACCTATAACACCACCGGTTACACCATTAATTATGTTGGCAGCACCAACCTGTTGGCAGAGAAAGGTGAAATTCACCGCAGCTACAACCATTGGGTGAACAACCTCGATAACGATATTCAGATCCGCCTGGCGTCCAGCGCGACGAAATAAAGTGTGTCCAGGTCACGTCGTTATTCATGACTGACTGTTCATGAAAAGCCTCCGTTAAGAAACGGAGGCTTTT
>NZ_JBKEZJ010000016.1:0-78447 GCF_046449555.1 Rahnella selenatireducens | reverse complement strand
TGTAGTGGCATAGTTAATTTGGCCACCTGAATAGAGGTGATATCATCGCCTCATAGTCAAAACAGGTGACATTATGACCGGACGTAACAAACGCAATTTTAGCCCCGAGTTTCGCCTCGAAGCTGCCCAGCTTGTACTCGATCAGCATTACACCGTTGCCGCCGCTGCCACGGCAATGAATGTCGGTAAGTCCACGATGGATAAGTGGGTTCGGCAGTGGAAAGAAGAACGAGGAGGGAAATCACCCGTAGCGTCACCCATGACACCTGAGCAGATTGAAATACGCGAGCTGAAGAAAAGACTTCAACGTGTTGAAATGGAAAGAGATATAATAAAAAAGGCTACCGTGCTCTTGATGTCAGACTTCCTGAACAGTTCTCATTAGTTGAGAAACTCAGGGCGCGGTTTCCTGTTGCCGTTGTGTGCAACGTGTTTGGGGTTCATCGCAGCAGCTATAAATACTGGCGGCAGCCAAAGAAGCCTGATGCCGCACGCGTGGCATTACTCAGTCTTGTTCGTGAAAGCTATCGCGAAAGTAATGGCTCCGCAGGTGCACGTAATATTGCCGCGATGGTCACTACCAAAGGTGTAAAACTGAGCCGCCGGCGGGCAACAAAGCTAATGAAAGAACTTATTCTCATCAGCTGTCAGCAGCCTGGTCATCGATATAAAAAGGCGTCTAAGGAACACGTAGAAATCCCCAATTATCTGGAACGCCAGTTTGCTGTAACAGAGCCTAATCAGGTCCGGTGCGGTGATGTGACTTATATCTGGGCGGGTAAACGCTGGGCTTATTTAGCCGTTGTGCTTGATTTGTTTTCCCGTAAACCAGTTGGCTGGGCGATGTCATTTTTCCCAGACTCTGCACTGACAGGTAAAGCGCTGTCCATGGCCTGGGAAGCGTGAGGAAAGCCCGCTAATTTGCTGTATCACTCGGATCAAGGCAGCCACTATACCAGCAGGAATTTCAGACAGTTATTGTGGCGATATCAGATAAAGCAAAGCCTGAGTCGCAGAGGGAATTGCTGGGATAACAGCCCCATGGAACGTTTTTTTAGAAATCTGAAAACGGAGTGGGTACCGGATAATGGATACGCTAATTTTAGCGAAGCCAGGACAGCGATAACGAATTACATAACGGGATATTACAGCCAGCTCAGACCTCATCAATATAAAGGTGGTTTGACGCCAAATGAATCAGAGCGATTGTTCTGGAAAAACTCTAAATCCGTGGCCAGTTTTGCTTGACCACTACAAATACCCTCAGTCCTTCTATCAGGGCGTCCAGATCGATTTCTTTTTCCTTCACTGACAAAGGTATAATGGCTGTTCAATCCGTAGAACCCCATACAGTATATACGTTTGGGGTTCTACGCATATTTAAAGGTTTAATTACCAGTGGCACTGTCCGTTAACACTGTTAGAATTAGAATCACCACCGAACCCGCCGCGATTATTATTGTTATTATTATTATAGCAATTGCTAATATATGAATGTACCCCAGATATGACCGCACCGGTCACTGCACCTTTTATCGCACCGGCCGCAGCACCAATAGCGACACCTTCTGGGCCGCCAGGCCATCCTTGCATGCCTCCTCTAATCGCTCCGGCGTAAGCCGTATTAGCTGCGCCATGCATTGCATCGTGAGATACACGTGAAGAAGAGCAACCCCCTTCATAGTTCGAATTGGCATTCCCACCAGAAATGAGTGAAACCTCACTGACTGTTAACTCTCTCATTCATTAACTCCTTGCTGTGATATAATTGTAAACGAAAGGAATAGCTGACATTGAAATAAAAAGATATGAGACAATAATCCCACTCATTGTGTTATTGGAAACATTTAAATAGGCACACAAAATTCCAATTGGAATGCATGCGGCCAATGAAATTAGTTCAAGAAAAATAAAAGTCAGTATTTTTTTCTTGTTAAATCTCAATGAATCAATCTTTTTCATAAGGATTCCAAAATCAAAACAACGAATGTAAAGAATACTATTTCCGTGAAAAATCCAGAACATTTATACGCCCAAAAGTAAGCATTTTGTTTGTTTTGTTTCAATTTGTTACACTATATTTCAATTACTTAACCTTTAATCGGTGGGTATTATTTCCCACCCTATCTTTTTGCCATTTCATGATATGAAAGCGCCAGGAAAATCAATATAACTCATTGTAATTTATCAGTATTGATATTTTCATTGCTTCATTTTTTTCTTAATCTTTTAAATATTTTCTTTGTAGTATGCTTGTTGAGTAAAGTTATCAAGCAAAACAAGAGTACAATCGTGGTTTGGATACAGCATCAACCTAAACTCAATGGTTGGCTTCCTTTAACAGCCATATGTCATAAACCGGCAATCTTTAGATGAATATCTGTAGTCTCATGTGATTGATAGACTGAATGCTATTGGCTATATTTGCAGAGTTTTAAAGAGATAAGGCTCCTAAGCACAATCGACAAGACTTTTTTGACATGTAGGTATAATAAAATTGCGGATAAGACGACCAAAAGGTCTGATGAATAAACGCTTGCCGGAGCAATTTAAGGTCATAACATAATGAACGTGACGCATCACATCTCAACTCGCTAAGGAAGGGCAAACCGTGTTTCGCCAGGAAGCGATTAATAGTCAGAAAATGAAATGGCGCGGCCGAGCGCTTCTCCTCCCCGGTATTCCCTTTTGGGTCACCGCATCCTTATGTCTTTTATTTATTACAGTCTTCCTGACCTGTGTCATCGCCGTAAACTATACCCGCAGAGTCAACGTGACCGGTGAGATCAGCACCTACCCTCGGGTGGCTAACGTATATTCCGGGGTTCAGGGCGTGGTAGTCAAAGAATTTGTTACTGAAGGACAGGTAATCAAAACGGGTACTCCCATTTATCAGATAGATGTGAGTAAAAGTACCCGCAGCGGCGTGGTCAGCGATAACCAACGCCGAGACATCGATGACCAGCTTGAGCGCATTACGCAAATCATCGGCCGGCTGGACAGCAGCAAAAAAGACACGGTTGAGATGCTGGAGAAACAAAAGGCACAATATACCGTGGCTTTCCAGCGCTCCACCGACATACTGCGGCGCGCCGAGGAAGGACTACGTATTATGAAAGAGAATATGGAGAACTACCGGCAATACCAGACGAAGGGGCTTATCAATAAGGATCAACTCACCAATCAGGTGGCGTTGTATTACCAACAGCAAAACAATCTGTTGGGTCTTACCGGACAAAACGAGCAAAACTCTCTGCAGATCACCACCCTGGAAAGTCAAATCCACACACAGGCCTCAGAATTTGATAACCAGATTTATCAAATGGAACTCCAGCGCTACGAACTGCAAAAAGAACGGCTGAATATCGATGCCGGCGGAACCATCATCGTCCGTGCACTGGTTGATGGTCGCGTCGACTCCCTTAGCGTCACGATAGGGCAAATGGTCAACGTCGGCGACAGTTTGCTGCAGGTTATCCCACCCTGCATTGATCATTACTCTCTGGTACTTTGGGTACCCAATGATGCTATTCCCTATATTTCCTCAGGGGACCGGGTCAACATTCGCTATGAAGCCTTTCCTTCGCAGAAATTTGGGCAGTTCGCCGGCACGGTGTCAGTGATTTCCAGAGCACCGGCGTCACCCCAGGAAATGCTGACCTATCAGGGTGCCCCCAAACCCGCGCTGACCTCCGCAGTCCCTTACTACAAGGTGATTGTCAGACCAGAGAAGCAGACCATTATGTATAACGGTAAACGCCTGAGCCTGGAAAACGGTATGAAAGCGGAAAGCACACTATTTTTGGAAAAAAGGAAGATATATCAATGGATGCTATCACCGTTCTACGACATGAAGCACAGCGCGTCTGGGCCGGTCAATGAGTAGGCTCTCTCTCAAAAAACTGCTCGGCCAGCTCGACATCCGGCTGCGACAACGCGTCCCGCTAGTTCATCAAACTGAATCCTCTGAATGTGGTCTCGCTTGTCTTGCGATGATCTGCGGCCACTATGGCAAGAACGTCGATCTGATTGCGCTACGCCAGCAGTTCAACCTCTCGGCGCGTGGCACCACGTTGTTCGGATTAACCGGTATCGCCGAACAACTCGGTTTGTCATCACGTCCCTTGTTACTGGATATTGAAGAACTCAGTGCGCTAAAAGTGCCGTGCATACTGCACTGGGAGTTTAACCATTTTGTCGTTCTGGTGAACGTCAGGCGTAATCACGTGGTCATACATGACCCGGCCAGAGGCCGAAGGACCATCAACATGGCGGAAGTGTCGCACAGTTTCACCGGCGCGGCACTCGAGGCCTGGCCAGGCGCTGCATTCAAAGCAGACACCGTGCAAAACCGGCTCAGTCTTAGCACGCTTATGGGAAGCGTACACGGCCTCAAAGGGGCGCTAGGCAAGATTTTTTGTCTGTCAGTAGTGATTGAAACCATTAACCTTGTGATGCCGGTTGGTACACAGCTGGTGATGGATCACGCGATCCCAGCCGGCGATCGCGGTTTGCTGACCTTAATCTGCGCGGGGTTGTTGTTCTTTATTCTGCTGCGGGCGGCAGTCAGCATGGTGCGTTCCTGGTCCTCATTGGTCATGGCTACCCTCATCAACGTCCAGTGGCAATCCGGGTTATTCAATCATCTGTTGCGCCTGCCGCTGGGGTATTTTGAACGCCGTAAACTGGGGGATATCCAGTCCCGCTTCGGCTCGCTGGATACATTGCGCAGCACCTTCACGGCCAGTATTGTCGGTGCCATCATGGACATTATAATGGTGGTCGGCGTGTTCGTGATGATGATTTTGTACGGAGGCTGGTTAACCTGGATAGTTATGGCCTTCACAGCCCTATATGTACTCCTTAGGCTACTAACCTACGGTTATTACAGGCAACTGTCAGAGGAGTCTTTAGTAAGAAATGCCCGCGCCGGTTCCTATTTTATGGAAACCCTGTATGGGATCGCCACAGTCAAAATGCAGGGGATAGCAGAAAGACGCAGTGCCCACTGGCTCAACCTCGAAATCGATACCATCAATACCGGGATCCGGGTGACTAAGATGGACATGCTGTTTGGAGGCATCAACACCTTTGTCTCAGCCTGTGACCAGGTGGTTATCTTATGGTTGGGTACCAGCCAGGTAATCGATAACCAAATGACTATCGGAATGTTCGTCGCGTTCGGCGCTTTTCGCGGACAGTTCTCCGACAGAATTGGGTCGTTGACTAACTTCTTGTTGCAATTGCGCATGATGAGCCTGCACAACGAGCGTATTGCCGATATCGCCCTGCATCCGCAGGAAAACCGTAAGCCGGACCTCCCTTATGAGGCTCGTCTTCAGCCGATGTCGCTGGCAACGCGAGAGCTTAGTTATCGTTATGACAGCCAATCTCCGACCATTTTCAACGGGCTGGACATCACTATCGCACCAGGTGAAAGTGTGGCTATTGTTGGGCCGTCCGGCTCGGGCAAAACCACTCTGATGAAGGTTCTGTGTGGGCTGTTTTATCCTGATTACGGCCGGGTCGAGGTGAACGGTATCGATATTCAGCAGTTGGGTATCAATAATTATCACAAAATGATCGCCTGCGTAATGCAGGATGACAAGCTGTTCTCCGGCTCCATCAGGGAAAATATTTGCGGATTTTCAGACGAAGTGGATGAAGCGTGGATGCAGGAATGTGCCCAAGCCAGCTACCTGCATGAGGTCATTAAGCAAATGCCCATGGGGTATGAAACCCTGATCGGTGAATTAGGAGAAGGGTTATCAGGTGGTCAAAAACAACGACTATTCATTGCACGGGCAATTTACAAGAAACCTGCAGTTTTGTTCTTAGATGAGGCTACCAGCGCACTGGACAAGGAAAGTGAGGCGATGGTGAATCACGCGATCAAAGCACTAGATATCACAAGGGTTATCATTGCTCACCGAGAGACAACTATAGCTTCGGCAGACAGGGTAATTGTTCTTAACAAATAACTCAGTAAATGGTTTTATAAAAATAGTCAGGTATAATTTATTGCTTTTCACACTAATGGGTATCCGTTGTGAATACCCATTTAACTAAGAAACTAAAAAAAATGAAAAAAATATTAATAGCATTCGTTGCGGTTATTGCCTCTGCAGGTGTGAAGGCAAATGTCGTTTCTATCCGGGGTGATACGGTAACAAACGGTGAGGTCAACGAGATAGGGGTTTACTTTAACGGCTCAGTAAATAATCAAACTGTGACCTGGCTGATATCCTCGCTGGCGGATATCCAGTCAAACTATCGCAACGTAAAGAACATTGACCTTTATCTTAACAGCGACGGTGGAGATATGGATGCAGGATACGTGGCATACGAGGCACTCCGAAAAACTCCACAAAAGCTGAATATTATTAACGCTTCTATGACAGGGTCAGCAGCCACGATGATTTACTGCGCATCGAATGACCGCTATACCATGCCCATGGCGAGATTTATGATGCATCCCGCCGCATCGGGTTATGAAAAAGTAGACTATATGAAACCTGATCAGGCACGAAGGATCTTGGAGGAAGATGACAGTTACAACGCATTGTTCCGTAAGGTCTACACATCTTGCACAAACCTTACTCCTGATGAATTGGAGAAAATAACAGCTTCCGAGTCTGGGCGCGTTATTTATAGTGCAGAGCAGGCTCAGAAAAATGGTTTAGTCAATAAAGGAATAAGGGATAGCCAAAGTTACCCATTGACATATTTTATTACAGACTCTCAGAGTTAATTATTCGCTACCTGAGTCGTCTCTTTATTACGGATTATAGCTAATTTCAGCTAGTGGTAAACTGTATATATCAACTGCGTGTTCTGGCGAAGTTTAACGGTTATTCCGGGGAACGTGAACGAGCTATTTCATAACGTCCCCTAACTTCTTTTTATTACATCGACAATTCACATTCATTCAACCCGGCACATGTCAAGGTAATTGTCGTCTGTTGTAATAAAATTACGTTATACCGCCTCTTTTTCATATTAGACGATACGAAAAAGAGCACGGAACATTTGAAATACCTCCTCCTGTTGGTGCTTCAAGAACGCCTCTGTAATTTGCGGAGCAGAAATTAAAAGTAGAACGTCTGCTCTTGGCACAAAGCGGACCTGTGCATAGTTCGCTAAGTCCGCTGTGAGCGAAGAGCGGACGAAGAAAGTAATATGAGAGCATCAATGTAAATTTTCTGGCAATTTATGCTCAAAACATTTATGAAATTTCTTTTTATATTTGATTAAGAGGGCTTTAAATGTGTGCGGTTGGTGAATTAAAGATGAAGTATCCAAGCGCGAATGCTTGGCAATTTGGTGATAGCCCAGAACTGGCCAACGAACTTGCAGACCTTATTATAAAAGGGATTAAAACGGCCTCATGCGGTTCTTTTGCAACTTACCAGCAAGAAGAATATGCACCTAGGATTGGGAGTTATAACATCATCCTTGATAGTCAGGATGTACCAGTGTGCGTTATCAGATTGGTTTCGATGCGACTCGTGCGTTTTTGTGATGTTACCGCCGACTTTGCCCGAAAGGAAGGTGAAGGTGATTTGAGCCTTGAGTATTGGCAGAACGAACATCAGAAGTTTTTTACTCGTGAAGGTTATTTCTCTGATGAAATGGAGCTGATCGCAGAAGAATTTGAGGTTGTTGAGGTTCTGTGAACCGAACAAAGTATCTGCATCTCAGATGAGAAAAATATCGTAGCGTTTTACCTACTGCAATTTATAAAATTTCCTCTTTTGGCACGAAGCAAACATGCTGATGTGAATGGTCAGCTTTGAGCGAGGAGCGGACATTATTGTACAAAGCATGGCGTCGGGTTACAGTGAGATCATTGATTGATAAGTGAGCCGAATCAGAACAGTAGCCAATGAAACAAAAACTTCGCAAACGTAACCAAGACTGGATATCAAGGCAATTGCAACGTGCGAAAAAAGAGGAAATGCCGTTAAGTTTCTTTATGAACTTTTCCTCAATACGAGCAACTGCTTGTAATGGTGAGCGCCTTAAACGGCGTGGTCGTCTCAAGCCGGACTGGAATCGCGCATTGTTTCATCAGGGTTGGGGAGAAGTGCCGATTGTTGGGCCAAAAGGTACAGTTTACTGGTTTGAGGGATTTGATAAGGAACAGTTGCCTGTTGAATGGATACCGCGGTGGGAAGATGCCTGAATGTATTGGTTTTGATTTGATCTCACAGTGCAACACACAATCAACTCTTATAATCTTCTGTGAGCGAGGAGCGGACGTTTTACTTTTCACAACTTCGTAATGACATCGAGTTAAACATATAATCCCTGCCATCTACTCACCGCACAGCCTCTCCTACGACCGCTTCTACTGCCAGCCGCTAATTAGCCCGTTAAACACATTATTAATCGGAATGTTACTGCCGCTGGATGGTGAATAAAGAGTCAGTCAGTACAACTAAAATGCACGAGGAATCTGCCATATTGTGACTCAATGACGAACTCATCATGTAGGGAGCCATACCAAACTGGTGGGCTGGTGATGAGCGTAAAGAACAACGCATTACCGGTCATGGAAGTGAGTCCATCTTGAAAATGGGCGAGCAGGTTCTGCTTGAGTGAAGTAGGCAGCCGCTGAGTGTCCCGATGCTCAAAAAACCATAACGCCACCTTTTCCATAAACATTTTTTCATCGCAGGCTTCAAGTTGCGGGTGCCAGTATGCGGCTGGAAACTTATCTGTAATGGTCGAGTGATACATCGCCACAGAAGTCAGCATGCTTTCGCTTTCTTCAAGTTTCACCACGAAATAGTCAGACGTGCGGTTTGCCGCATCATTCATACAACCTACGGCCCGCATAAATCCTGTAAGTTGCTCCGCATATTTATCCATTTTTGCTCTCCAGGCGCGCTGCGGTATCCAACTTGATCACTTTTATATTATGAATGGCTTTGAGGACATTACAACATGTCAGAAGGGATCCTCGTTAACCTTTGTAGAGAGATTAAAACCTGAATAATAATTCTATAATTAAGAGGGTGTATTTCTGGCCGCGAGGCAAAGGGCAAGAGCTCACTTACTCTCCATTTACCAGGATAAGCCGCTGTCACAACTTCTGCTCCTGGCACATTTCTGCCACTGAACCTTCAGCTTCACGACGCTTTCAAAATCAATGTTGGCAGGTTGAAGATCTTAGCGATACTAACCTAAGCTAGCACTCGGGATTTTTTAGGTAGGGATTTTGTTATGTCAATATCGAACCATCTTAGCTGGGGCGGGCTTGTCGCGCTTGGCGCCGCGCTGTTGGCAGGATGTATTCCGTATCCGCGAGAAAGGCCAGGGTATATCGACCTGTGCCAAAGCGAGTATACCTTTACTGTCGATAGCCCAAACGGAAAGCAAGAGATTGTACTAGAAACCTATATCTATGATCACGGTATGCCTGGCAACTATATGCCTGATAAACGAAGCAGTTTCACTATTCCGCATGTCCAGGGGCCTGAGGCGAGGCCGGAATTTTATGTCCAGTTGATTGCCTATAACAAAGGACGTCAGCGGCCTTCTCGTCCGGGAACTACCGGGCTGCCAGCAGTACCGATTTTTATCGACACTCGTAATGCCTATATCGACCTGGGTGATGGTAAACGGCTTAGCGCGCGGCCAGAAATTTACCTCGGCACCACATCATTCCCGTACGATTTTCCGGAAGATAAACAGGGATATGCAAGGCCATCGCCTTACGACATCAATAGTGATGAAGTACATCGCAATGTCCCACGAATTACCAATAACGATGACTACGGCTCAGCGTATGTAGTTTTTAAAATTTATGACGGCAACGCGAATACGAAATGGGCTGTCCATTTAGGCGACCTTGACGTTAATGGTGTGAAAGTGGCGGTACCCGCGCTGAAACTGTGTTATCAGCCAACGCTGAAGTGGATTGGTATTGAGCCGCTCATGCGCCCATAAGTACCGCCTGGGGTAATCCGATGACATCCGCTAATGTTTCAGGGAGTCCACTTTCACAAGCCATTCCACGGCTTTGCGGCCGTGCAAGTCCGAAACCTGGCAGAAAGAGGACAAGCTCAGAGAGCTGAAGGTCCACTTTGAGCGAAGAGAGGGCATACGAAGGGTTATGATTTGCATGAAATTTAGTGCTTAAAGTAGGGGCATCGATCGATACCTCGTTGATATTAACTAATCATCCCAAATATGCCTTCCAAATGCTGACTCATACACTGATTTAAAATTCGATAAGTTTTTAATTGTGAACATCAACAACCTAAGAAATATGTCGCAACACCATTTTATTTGAAGAGTGATTTGAGCTAGCACTATAGCTTTAAAGTCACCTATGCTATTCGTATTAAACGAATAGCCTCTACGAATCAATCAACTCATTAACTATATAATTCAACGCTAGAATTTCCGATGGGCATTCACATTTCTTTCTAACCACTGTTAAAACTAACAAATTCTGGTAACCCTCACCCTGAGACATAGATATAACTTTTTCATTGCTCGATCCTATTTACTACCGTCTATTAGTAAAATAATTTGCACGGTTATTTCAAAGGATGAATTTCAAAAAACCTTAAAGATAACTCGACATGTACTATAAATTAACCCCCATCGATATAAAAATCAACGGGGATTGAATTCTATAAGTGCACTATAAAAAAACTAGAAAGGTACTTTAAATTTATTCATGCATAATCATGCTCATGAAAAAACATGGGGTCACCATTATTTTCACCCACCTCTGTAAGCACAGGTTGCAATTCATCACGTGTACACCCAAATTGCCAACAAACGAGAATTCTTTTATCCCCTGGATAGGCTTTATATGACTGGGTCCTATGAATTGTCGATGTGCCATCAAAGAGGATTCCTTGCCCTTCTTGATATTTGTGAACAGTCGCAAGTTCATCATAAGCATCGTATTCATCACGATGGGCAGAAGTAGTTTCGAGACCGCCAAAATAAGGTTGAAAAGGAAAGAGTGGTGTTAAAAGCGTCCCACTTTCATTTGTTCCTAGTTTAGTGTGATGGAAGTCAGAATGCCATCGGCCAGTAGGATAACTACCAATGGTTTCAATTATATTGGCCTGTACTACTCGCATTGTATTTCGACTTTTACCGATGATGTCTCGGCTTAAAGCCAACTCACAACCGTCAAGAACATCTCGGAAGATCTTAATTGCTTCAGGAGACTTAGCAAAATACCATCGCATGCTTACGCTTTTAAATTCATCGCTATAATCTTCATGGGCTTTAATTCCAATATCTACAGATGGATGAAGGTTGTTATCCAGAATATCATAATATAATTGTCTTATTGGATCCAACGCATCAAATGAGAAAGCTAATTTCGTCACACCAGAATTTAGAAACTCTTCTTTCTTAGACATAATAATCCCTTTATATAAAAGGCTCTTTCGAGCCTTATTTAAACTAATTGGCTGTTATTTCCAAGTGAGGGAATTAATGTATTTCCGCCGTCATTCGTGCTGGCTTAGTTTCCGCAGCCATGCGTGCTGGCTTAGTTTCCGCAGCCATGCGTGCTGGCTTAGTTTCCGCGGCCATGCGTGCTGGCTTAGTTTCCGCGGCCATGCGTGCTGGCTTAGTTTCCGCGGCCATGCGTGCTGGCTTAGTTTCCGCGGCCATGCGTGCTGGCTTAGTTTCCGCGGCCATGCGTGCTGGTTTAGTTTCCGCGGCCATGCGTGCTGGTTTAGTTTCCGCGGCCATGCGTGCTGGTTTAGTTTCCGCAGCCATGCGTGCTGGCTTAGTTTCTGCGGCTAAGATATTTGTATTGCTCATTATGCTAACATTTTGCATTGATACTTCCTTTATCTATCTATTTATAAATAGTGCTATAGCACTCCTTACCCAATACCCTCCCAAAGGAGAATATAAGATCCCATTAGCTGGTGACTGAAGTTTCTATTTTTTATTCAAAACTATTCTAGTTGAAAAGACTGATAAAAAAGTAACCACTATGCAAATTAAAAATAATATGTTTGAATTAATGCTATATATATAGGTCCCTAATGCTGGTCCAATGACATAACCAAAAGCTGAAGCACCAAATAGAAAACCAGAAACTCCACCTTGTTCGTCTTTCGTTACAGCCAACGAAGCCGATGACTGTATGGCAGGTATCATCATTCCAAAACCAATACCTAGAAACCCACAAGCTAAGTATAATCCGTTAAACGTTTGAGTCGTTAAAATTAGAAACATAAAGCCAGTAACGCAAGACCACATTCCGCAGTATAATAGAAAGTTGATACTTGGCTTAATGATCTGAATGAGTAATAATTGGATGATAATCATGAAAGCAGCCATGGTCGCGAAAAGCCCACCTATTTTTGATATTGATCTTTCTGGACTAAGATTAAACACATCTTGCACATAAAATGATAATGTTTGCTGAAAACATGAAAATCCGACATACGTCAATGATATTCCAATAAAAATAGGGAGAACTCTTTTATCTGTTAATCGTATTAATATTCTTTCTTTTTCTTTATTAGTAAGTGACTTTTTTTGTGGCTTTAAAACTAAAAAACCTAATATTACCCCTAACAAAGAAATTGCAGAAGCGACCAAAATAGGAAGAAGAAAAGATACTTTTCCTATAACAGATCCCAATATAGGCCCGATAATTGAACCTATTCCATATGCAGAGGCAATAAGGGCAATTCCGGCGCCTCTTTCTTTACTACTTGTGCTTTCAGCAACATATGTCATTGCGGCAGGGTGAATACCTGCCGTTAAAAATCCCGTTAAGCTTCTTATAACGAGTAAAAGGTAAAATGCTGAAAGGGCAGAAATAGAATGATTTACACTGATATGTAGTCCATAACCTAAAAATAGGGTTCCAGTTGTATAAAAAATCATTCCAGCAAGATATGCATTTCTACTCCCAAGTCTATCTATTAGCCTCCCCCACATACCCGAAGAAAGAGTAATAACTAGTGCTGCTATTGTAACAATGATACCAACAGAAAAATCTGAAATTCCAATTTCGCGACTTGCTGGTCCCAAAATCGTGTATAAAAGTGTTTGTCCTATTCCCACACACACAAGACCAACCACAAGGGTGAGGTGATGAATCAAGCCTGCTGAATATGTGTTTCGAATGGTTTCTTTATTATATGAATCCATAACACTCCATGTATTGGCAATGATTTATATTATTTTATTCAGGTATGCATTGATATTAATCAATGATAATAATTAGTCAATGTAAGGAAGTGTATGGGCGCAATAAAAGTTAAATATGTTAATAAATGATTAATTATGTTAATTAATGGTTGAAAAAACCAATAATTTATCGATTTATAGGGAATATATCTAACTAATTGCAAATAAGAAACTTTATGGCTAAAGATGAAGTGATAATGCTAATCATTATCGATTTCTGCCATATCTATATCATTTATAGTGCACTTTTAATTTCTTATGGGTAGTTTGTGAACGTGTGCAGATGCCTTCTTAGTAGGGTTTGTTTTGAAAAGACTGACGCATTTTAAAGATTCCATGTGATTGAGCAACGTCCGCTTCTGGCACACAGCGGACTATCATGTCTACTTAAGAAACATGCAAACGTAGGATATTTTCCCTTTCCCAAGCGGACCTCATAAATCGTTTTTATGACAAAATACCGGCATCCGTTTGGAATTTTGTCAAATACCCCACGTTCTGAGTAAAGCTGAAACTATTCCTAATACCATCAAATGCCCGCAGTACAGCCAGTAAAAAGTTTGCCGCGGTAAGAAGCGTTTCCCTGTTGCTTTCGCGCTATCTGTTAAAGTGAGCATGAATAGCGGTAAAAACAGCGTGGGTATAATGCCGAAAGCGATCACTTCAATTATTGGCGCAGTCATCAATGAAGCAGCATTTAAACTGATCAGTGATAAAACCCAAAGTAATAGAACTACCTTGTCTGGTGCGATGCTGGCTAGCATAAGAACTGAGATCAACACAAAGGCAATGCCCGCTAACCCATAACTGGCCAGTGACAGTGGCCACGCGAAAATAGCGATAAGCAGAATGCTTTTTATCCAGCAATACTGCGTCCTGGGATAGATCCACGCGACCAGTTGGCTGCATACGGCGAAGACAAGCAAAATGTTCAACGCGTACCAGGGCTGATGGTCATAAAAGGCAAAGGCAAAGAAAGGCTGGGTTATGATCGCCCACTTCCATTGCCGTTTAGCCAGTTCCTGGGCACGGCCTGGCTGTTTTGCCATGTTGAATGCGAAGATAAGCGCGAACAGTGGCATTGCCATGCGGCCAACTGCGTAAAGCAGTGGTTTACCATTGCTTTCAATCCACAATGCCAATTTGATTAACCTTAACAAGTTTATGAGAATGTTAACTATTTATGAGATCGTTATTTATCATCCTTAAATAAAGGCCATTACGAATTGCATCAGTTTTTGTCGTTACTAAAATGTTCAATAAGCTATCAAAGATAGAAGGTGGACAAATGGGATCTGAAGCTTGTCACTAAAATGTCCACTTTGGCACAGAGCTATCGAAGCAACACTAAGGACAGAATGAGTGCTAAAACGCTTATCCCAGATAAATTACCCGGTCTGCCGAAGCTATCGTCGTCTCTCGATGAGCAATGATAACCTTTGTTATGCTTAAAGTTTTAATCGCCATATTCACCATAGTTTCACTTTCTTTGTCCAGAGCACTGGTAGCCTCATCTAAGAACAAGACTGCAGGTTTCTTGTAAATCGCCCTTGCAAGGAACAGTCGCTGCTTTTGCCCCCCTGATAACCCTTCTCCTAATTCACCGATCAAGGTCTCATACCCCATGGGCATTTGCTTGATGACATCATGCAGGTAGCTGGCTCGGGCGCAATCCTGCATCCAGGCTTCATCCACTTCATCAGCAAAGCCGCAGATATTCTCCCGGATGGAGCCGGAGAAAAGCTTGTCATCCTGCATCACGCACGCGATCATTTTGTGGTAGTTATTGATACCCAATTGCTGAATATCTATACCGTTCACCTCGACCCGACCTGTATCAGGATAAAACAGGCCGCACAGAATCTTTATTAAGGTGGTTTTGCCCGAACCGGACGGCCCAACAATAGCCACACTTTCTCCTGGAGCGATGGTGATGTCCAATCCGTTGAAAATAGGCGGAGACTGACTGTCATAACGATAACTAAGCTCTCTCGTTACCAGCGACACCGGCTGAAGGCGAGCCTCATAAGGAAGGTCTGGCTTACGGTTTTCCTGCGGATGCAGGGCGATATCGGCAATGCGCTCATTGTGCAGGCTCATCATGCGTAGTTGCAGCAAGAAATTGGTCAACGACCCAATTCTGTCGGAGAATTGTCCGCGAAAAGCGCCGAACGCGACGAACATACCGATTGTCATTTGGTTATCGATTACCAGGCTGGTTCCCAACCATAAGATAACCACCTGATCACAGGCTGAGATTAAGGTGTTGATGCCGCCAAACAGCATGTCCATCTTAGTCACCCGGATCCCGGTATTGATGGTATCGATTTCGAGGTTGAGCCAGTGGGCACTGCGTCTCTCTGCTATCCCCTGCATTTTGACTGTAGCGATGCCGTATAGGGTTTCCATGAAATATGAGCCGGCGCGGGCATTTCTTACTAAAGACTCCTCTGACAGTTGCCTGTAATAACCGTAGGTCAATAGGCGAAGGATTACATATATGGCAGTGAAGGCCATAACTATCCAGGTTAACCAACCCCCGTACAAAATCATCATCACGAGCACGCCGACCACCATGATAATGTCCATGATGGCGCCGACAATACTGGCCGTGAAAGTGCTACGCAATGCATCCAGCGAGCCGAAGCGCGATTGAATATCACCCAGTTTTCTACGTTCAAAGTAGCCAAGGGGAAGTCTCAATAGATGATTAAACAACCCGGATTGCCACTGAGCATTGATGAGGGTCGCCATGACCAAAGAGGACCAGGCCCGCACCATGCTGACTGCTGCCCGCAGCAGAATAAAGAACAACAACCCCGCGCAGATTAAGGTCAGCAGTCCGCGGTCGCCCGCAGGGATCGCATGATCCATCACCAATTGTGTACCCACCGGCATCACAAGGTTGATGGTTTCAATCACCAATGACAGACAGAAAACCTTTCCTAGCGTTTTTTTTAGCCCATGTACGTTACCCATAAGCGTGCTAAGACTGAGCCGGTTTCGCACAGTGTGTGCTTTGAATGCTGCACCTGGCCAAGCCTCAAGTGCCACGCCGGTGAAACTGTGCGACAGCTCCGCAATGTTTATGGTTCTGCGTCCTCGAGCCGGGTCATGTATGACCACGTGATTACGCCTGATGCTCACCAGAACGACAAAATGGTTAAACTCCCAGTGCAGTATGCACGGCATTTTTAGTGCGCTGAGGTCGTCGATATCCAGTGAAAGAGGGCGTGAGGATAAACCTAGCTGTTCGGCAATGCCGGTTAATCCGGACAATGTGGTGCCACGCGCCGAGAGGTTGAACTGTTGGCGTAGTGCAATCAGATCGACATTCTTACTATAGTGGCCGCAGATCATCGCCAGGCAAGCGAGGCCACATTCAGAGGACTCAGTTTGATGGACTAGCGGAACGCGTTGCCGAAGCCGGATGTTGAGCTGGCCGAGCAGTTTCTTGACAGATAACCTACTCATTGACCGGTCCCGACGCGCTGTGTTTCATGTCGTAGAACGGTGATAGCATCCATTGATATATCTTCCTTTTTTCCAAAAATAGTGTGCTCTCCGCTTTCATACCGTTTTCAAGGCTCAGACGTTTACCGTTATACATAATGGTCTGCTTCTCTGGTCTGACGATCACCTTATAGTAAGGGACTGCAGAGGTTAGCGCGGGTTTGGGGGCGCCCTGATAGGTCAGCATTTCCTGCGGTGACGCCGGTGCTTTGGAAATCACTGACACCGTGCCGGCGAACTGCCCAAATTTCTGAGAAGGGAAGGCCTCATAGCGAATGTTGACTCGGTCCCCTGGGGAGATATAGGGAATAGCATCATTGGGTACCCAAAGTACCAGAGAGTAATGATCAATGCAGGGTGGGATGACCTGCAGCAAACTGTCGCCGACGTTAACCATTTGCCCTATCGTGACGCTAAGGGAGTCGACGCGACCGTCAACCAGGGCACGGACGATGATGGTTCCGCCGGCATCGATGTTCAGCAGCTCCTTTTGCAGTTCGTAGCGCTGGAGTTCCATTTGATAAATTTGGTTATCAAATTCTGAGGCCTGTGTGTGGATTTGACTTTCCAAAGCGGTGATCTGCAGAGAGTTTTGCTCGTTTTGGCCGGTGAGACCCAATAGATTGTTTTGCTGTTGGTAATACAACGCCACCTGATTGGTGAGTTGATCCTTATTGATAAGCCCCTTGGTCTGATATTGCCGATAGTTCTCCATATTCTCTTTCATAATACGGAGTCCTTCCTCGGCGCGCCGCAGTATGTCGGTGGAGCGCTGGAAAGCCACGGTATATTGTGCCTTTTGTTTCTCCAGCATCTCGACTGTGTCTTTTTTGCTGCTGTCCAGTCGGCTGATGATTTGCGTAATGCGCTCAAGCTGGTCATCGATATCACGGCGTTGGTTGTCGCTGACCACGCCGCTGCGCGTACTTTTACTCACATCAATCTGGTAAATAGGAGTGCCCGTTTTGATTACCTGCCCTTCAGTAACAAATTCTTTAACAATCACTCCCTGAACTCCGGAATAGACGTTTGCCACGCGCGGATAGGTACTAATCTCTCCGGTGACGTTGACTCTGCGGGTGTAGTTTACGGCGATGACACAGGTCAGGAAGACTGTAATAAATAAAAGACATAAGGATGCGGTGACCCAAAAGGGAATTCCAGGGAGGAGTAGCGCTCTACCACGCCATTTCATTTTCTGATTATCAATCGCTTCCTGGCGAAACACGGTTTGCCCTTCCTTAGCGAGTTTGTATGTGATGCGTCACGTTTATTATGCCATGACATTATATTGCTCCGGCAAACGTTTGTTCATCAGTCCTTTTGATCTTCTAATCCTCAATTTTCTCCGGACTATCATCGAAAGATTAATGACTTATCACACGTGGCAATATAGGAAGGCCAACCATCGAGCTTAGGTTGATGCAGGCTGTTTCCAGTGAAGGATTGTACTCCTGTTTTGTTAGATAACTTTACTCAACAAACATGCTTTTAAGAAATGATTAACAGGTTCAGAAAAAAACTGGAAGGGTTAAATATTTTTAATCATAAATTACAATAACTTAAAAAAAGTTACCATAACGTTCTCATAGTCTGAAAGGACAAAGAGACACGATGAGAAAATAATTCCCATCGATTAAAAGTTAAGCAAGTGAAATTATATGTAACAAAATATGATAAAACTGACAAAGAGCTTACTTTTGGGCGTATAACTGTTTTGGACCTTTCACAAAGAAGTAAACGTGTAGCTGAATAAATCATTACCATCATACTGTTGGCATTTTGTTACTGCTATTTCATTTTCTCTGTGGAATAGTCATATATGTGGTAATAAAAATTCTACGGCTTTACTCCTTCTGCAAGTGTCAGTATCACTGCTAATAGATTTTCTGGTGGAGACCAAATCAATAGCAGAAAAAACATAACCGTTACGAGGGTAAAAAAATGATAAAAGAACTTTCTCAATCTGAACTAGCTTTAGTTGCAGGCGGAAATGCTAACTCTAATTATGAAGGCGGCCATGGCGGCGGTAACGCACATAACAATCATGACCAAGCGTCTTGGAGTCATCTTTCGGGAAGAGCGCCTACAAAAATATATGGAGGTCCCGGTACTGCTGAATGTGCTACAGGCGTTTTTGGTGCACTCGTAAAAGGTTTTCCTAACCCTGGGAAAATGGGGTTCGGTGTGTTTCAAAATGCAGGTAAATGCCTGTCTGATAATGGCGGCCGTGGCGGCGCTTTTGGCGGAGACTCTAATGCCAACAGCGTCAATGGTCAATGCCACTGGTAAATAGTTTACATAAAATTAAACTACCCTGAAGTAATAACGACTTTAGGGTAGTCCCATGAACGATTATGAGCTGACATAATGGAAGAGATCATTGCATGATTAGGCTGAAAAAGTTCATGGAAGCGTGTAAGATTACCGGATATAGAAGGCCATCAGTCTTGTCTCGTATGTAAAATAGCATTAGCCCTGAAATGAAAATATTCAGCTGTTGGTATATTTCATATGAGTTAAAATGAAAAAGGCAAAACAATAAAGTTGTTATAAAACAACAAATTAATCCTTTACCATTAAATTTTAATTTTATTAAACCTAAAACAAATCCTCTAAAAAAAACCTCCTCATATAATGGTGAAATAAATACAAGAACAATGAAAAGTGGGATTGTAATGGGAGTGCTTTCATACCCGGACTGTTCACTATGGATATAAATAAATGCTGATATAGCGAAACAAAATAATAGCAAAATTAAAAATAATGTAACTTTACCCTTTGATGCTGAAAAATTAAAATTGATACCCTTTATTTTTTTTGAAAATTTGTTATAAATATATACACCGAGGGATAACTGGCAAATTAGCATGATTATTATTGAATCATCGAATTCAACTTGAAAGAAACTCGTCAATATATAAGGGGATATGGTAAATAAAAAGTAAAAAATCATGATGGCTAAGATTTTAGCTCTATCTTTTTTTATGTTTATTTTTAAAGTATCTTCCATTATTTTAAAAGACCTGTCGAATATAATTCCCTTGCATCATAGAGTTTAAGGCAAAAGTGATACCTTAAACTTAAAATGATTAAAGTCATAAAAGCCATTTTTCAATGGCTTTTATTAAAAATCATAGACTCAAAAAGTTTTTTTGTCATTAGTGCTAGTTTTGTCTGCGATCCAAGACCCTGCTTTTAGCATGAAACATACGAGGAGCAAACTCGCTAAAAGGCTTAAGAGAGGATGAGCCGAATATTGAGTCCCCAAAGGGTCAAGTGGAGAATAGTGTATGACTAACAAAGATAGTATTAGGCCCGCTAACACAAACATAAATTTCTTCAAGATCTTCACCTCTTAAATATGGAAAATGTTATAACAGCATATTTTACTTTATGGTAATATTGGTACCAAGGCGTTCGAAATTGTTAAAGCATTTATAAACCACTTTTACAATTCTTCATTCGTGTCTGATGGTAACTCATACCATGTTACATTTCAAAACAGTCCCTCATTATGCAAAATCATACACTCATAAGGATTCAAGATCCAGATACGCTTTTTTGAGTAATATCATCCTTCTCTCGCTAATTCATACAGTGTAAAGCTTCCATTGCATAATGAATAGGCGGCAATTCTATCGTCGTAAAAAACCGGTCATAGCTTATACCAAAAACTACTTCGTTTTAATTGCTCACAGTTATTCATCTTATCTGATCCCGTCTGTAACGATAGGATGATGCCTCTCTTAGCCGTCAAAGGAACCGCGTTGTTTATGGAAAGGATGCTGCACCTCTTCATCATGACGTCTGCCTAAGCATGGCCACTGCCTCTGCACCTGGCATTAAGAACTGCACCCGGTGGCGGGCCGCCACGTCCAGCGCAAACACCTTCGTATACACCTCCGTCGAGCTGACCGACTTGTGCCCCATCAGGCTCTGCAGCACCTTGAGCGGAATACCGGCGTACAGCATGTGCATGGCGTAGCTGTGCCTGAAGGTGTGCGGCGTCACCGTGACCGAAAAGGTGACACCGTCTGCGGCGGCCGCGTCCACGGCCTCATTTATCCAGCTGCGCACCGTGCGGTCGGTGATCTCCCAGATACGCGCCTTCTCGGTCTTACCGGTTCGCTTATTGCGTCGCTCCAGCGGAACTTTCAGCGTGGCCACCATCATCTGCAGCTGACTGACGTACAGGTGGTCCGAAAGGGGGATCAGGCGAAGGGCCTGGCTCCCGGCGGGTGCACGTCCGGCCGTTCTCGCTGCTTTCTCTGCGCGTTGTTTGAGCGTGGCCAGCTGCACGAATGGGTAAAGCTCCGTCAGGGAAAAATCCCCACGGGTCAGGGCCAGCGCCTCGTTAATGCGCGCCCCCGTATTCCAGAGCGTCGCCAGCAGCATCTTACGGTGCAGATCCGGCACATAGTGGAGCAGCGCGCTCACCTCCGGTGCTATTAGGTAACTCGGCAAATTGTCCTGAAGCACCGCCATCTGACGCAGGGCGAGCGCGGCCGGATAGTCGATGGCCACCGGCAGTGTTGCCAGAGTCCCCTGATGAAACGCCGCCGGAGGGTATGAAGGGGTCATGATGTTTCTCCTGTAGAGTTTGGATTCTTTCCCCCGTCGCGCATCTGATTACGGATCTGAAACGCCGCAAGTTCGCGCTGACGCAAGATGTACTCCACCGCGCGACGGTGCCGTTCCTGCCGCCATACTTGCCAGAGTACGGGCTGGGCAGACCATTCCGTCGCATCAAGACGGGTGCCAGGCAGACAAACTAGTTTGCGCAGCCGCCGTGAGAGGATCAAGGCTTTCAGCCCGAGGCGGGCATACTGGTACTGACGTTCCTGAAAGCCTTCTTTGTGATAGGGGGCCCAGCTATGCTCTTACGCAATAGCAATGTCTCTTCGGGCTTCGCTCTGCAGTACGGGCAACTCGCGGATTCGATACATGATCAGTGGGGGCAGCGTACGCCAGTCTCCCGAAACATCCACGGTAATCAGCTCAGGTTGTTTTACCGCAGGAGAATACTCACCTTGCTGATCGGGCTCGCCCTTGTCCGTGGCAACCCGGACACAGTCCTCGGCAAAGTGCTCCAGCAAAAAGACCAGCTCCGTGGCAATAAATAGTCGTTCACTGGCCTGCTTCGCTGCTGCAGCCCTTTCCTCGCGCTTTCGAGTAAAATGATGCGTCAAACCCACGCCTCCCAGGGCCGCACCAATCGAGGCTATTGCCGTGATGATTTGTGGTGCCAGGCTGGCACTGTCCTTAACCACCTTCACCCCTTCAGTCGCAATAAACCAGTCACCCATGCTTTTTCCTTATTGAGTGCAAAATCCCGCCTACGATAATTGCCAATCAAGAAGATCAGTAAATCAAGCCAAGCGTGAAAATTGATTCCTCAGTTAGCTCATCATCAAACTGTGATGGTTGGCTACCGGGCGGATAAGGGAAAATTACTGTCGCATGCTTTGTAAAATCCCAGCCTTTAGTGTGAACATCCAGATGTCTCTCAGCCACAATGTAATTGTTCCATGTCACTATCTGACAGACACCTTTCTTCCTGTTATGAGGTCTTGGGTAGCAGAACCACAATTTCTCATGACCAAGCATGATTAGTGCATCATGAATATTTCTTAGATCAATTATCTTTCGCATAGCCAATCCCATATTCAATTATATATTTTTCAATAATCCCGCTTCGCATTCATCACCCATCCTCACCAACGTAATGATGATCGCCCTTGCAATACCTCACTGAAAAAATAACATTAAGAAATAATAACTATCCTGATGACCACGCCTGCAATTACCGTTTCGCCACTCCCGTTGGATCCGATTTTTTGGTATATGGAGAATTTCCGGAAGTGTAGCACGGAGGGTTAACGCCGACCAGCCGCGTTCAGGTGTCTTACGCACGCTCTGAAAACACTCCGCAACACATTATATAGCGTTTTAAAGATAAATATTTCCCACATATGCGAATGTTGCGCAAAAAACCGGCGCACCCTGAGCGGAGATCCAGAACTGCCAGAAATCGGATCTCAGCCGAAAAAATGAAAGGAATGAGGTACACCTTCATTTAAATGACATCATGTCTTTTAAAGACATTGAGTTACATAATATTTTAACAGTGTCAATAGTGAAGGCGTCTAATGATTTTAAACTCACTCTTGAAACACTCCTGACAGGAAAAAAATGATGCTCATCCAGCTGACCCTACGCTTTCCTAAAAAACTCATCGACGCATTGAAAAACCGGGCTGTCACGAAAAAAACCTCGTTCAATGCCCTAGCCAAGCGATTTGTGGACGCCTCCCTGCAGACGCCGGGGCAGGACGACTCATAGTGGTCAACCAAAAAAGCCAGGTTGAGAATTGCCCGAAGACGTACTGTATTGACAATAGATACACAACCTTATAATGTATATCCATTGTCATTACGGGAGATATATAAAATGCGTGATGCTGCGATTAATTTGCGTGCTTTGCCGGAACAGCGTGACCTTATCGATCAGGCTGCCAGTCTGTTAGGTAAAAACCGATCTGATTTCATGCTTGAAGTAGCGTGTGAACGCGCGCAAGCAATTATGCTCGACCAAATTTTTTTCCAGTTAGATACTGAAAAATTTCATGAATTCACAGCGATGCTTGATGCACCTCAAAAGACAAATCAGGGTCTGGAGCGCCTGATGGCAGTGAAAGCACCTTGGGCATGAGTTTACAATTATCTGCCCCGGAGCCACTGACAACTGCACATATCCTTGATGCTTTTGGTTGTGGGGAATCAACGTTAGATGAATGGTTAAAACGGCGCGCTCTGACAAACCATTTAAATGGTGCAAGTCGTACTTTTGTTGTCGCGACTAACGATAAAAGTGTTTTCGGTTATTACGCCCTTGCAGCCGGCGCTGTGTCCCACAGGGAAGCAACAGGGTCAGTTCGGCGCAATATGCCTGACCCAGTTCCGGTCATTGTATTGGGAAGATTGGCGGTCGACCTTCGCGCTCAGGGAATAAAGTTAGGAGCCTCATTATTACAGGATGCTGTTCTTCGAGTTCACTCAATTGCTAAAAACACAGGGGTCAGAGCATTGCTCGTACATGCACTTCATGAACCCGCTAAACAATTTTATGAACACTACGGTTTTACATCATCGTCAATTAATCCGATGACATTAATGCTTCGCCTTTAGTATTTACAGCAACCTTGAAGCAAGGCAAGTGATGAAATCGAAAAAAACAAACAAGAATTCATACTTCACAATGATGAAGTATGAATTATGCTAGTTGTTATTTTTCTGATTTATAAGACTTTTTTCCATAAGATCAGTCATCGCACCTTCATGAGCCTGAAGATTGCGGATATAGCGCATTAAAGTTTCAGGCTTTTTCCATGTCCCTTCCTGCATAATCTGAGCGACGGCATAGCCACGTCCCGCCATGTCCTGTGCAGCTCCTACACGGGCACTGTGACCAGTCCAGGTCATGTAGCGTCCTTTGTTTGGGGTGATAGTTTCAGCTGTTCCAATCGTACGCCAGGCCTGGGTGAAGATAAATTCTATCGCCGGCGTGCTCAGCGGACGGGTGATAGAAAGAGTTGCACTCCCAGAGCGGTGAACCGGACAGAAGAGGAAAGCGTCAGGTTCGGCGCTCATACCTGACGCCGACAACCATTCCGACAACCGTCGGGAAGACTGCGAGCTTAGGGATTTGATAAGGCCCCCCGTCTGAACAATAGTTTTGGTATAGCTCACATTGAGGATGATCCTGCCATCCGGTGCCCGGGAGATGTCTCGAACACGGAGTCGAGCTAATTCACTGATACGAAGCAGCGTGCTGTAAGCGACATGCAGGAATGCCAGATCCCGTTTGTGCCGAAGCGATTTCGAGTCAGACCACAGTGCATCCAGTTTCAGCAAATCTTCAAGACGAAAGGGAACCGCCTGACCCGTACGTTCACCGGTTACAACCGCAACACGGTTTATCTTCTTAACGGCCCGGAACACTAGCGGTGAGATGTTAGGAGGGGTAAGACCTGCGTTACGGTGTAACATCGAAATCAAAGAACCGTGCGTGGCAATCGTTGAAGAGGCGCGCCCGTTCTCTTGTAACCAGTTCAGGTAATCGCGAAGATCGTCCGGAAGCATAGGCAAAAACGAACGGCCATTCTTTGTCGACCATTTATGACAAATCCGCATTACGCTCATCAGTTGTCGCCAGGTATTGGGTGAAAATGCTTCCTTGTCCTGTACAAATTCCTTAAGCCTGGCCAGAACATCCTCTTCAGCTTGGATAGCCGGTAGCGCTTGGGGAGTTGGTGTTAATTTGCCCATATATAGCTTAAAAAGCGAACTCCCGGTCAGTGACGACGCTACGTAGATTCTGAGAAAGATGCAGGGGATTTACCTTGCAGATTTCACGTAGCGAAACCTGCACGATCTACAGCAAAAAATCACCTGAACCTGTAACTACTGGATAGATTACCAGCTAGTTCAGAAAATAACTAACTTTATATAAGTCCCATTATATAAAGTTGAATAAACTACCCATGTTTAGGAAATACTATAAAATATTCAGTAGAAAGGGCTTTTTTGGGTTATTTAAGCTGCAGGTATAGTTGACTGTGCTCGAACGCATGTCCGTCGCCATTGCTGCAGACGATCTTCCCACTGTTAGTCTTAGAGACTCTAGGTTTAATAAGCAACGTACTCAAAGCCTTTATTGTGGCAATCGGCGTAAATATGTCTGACAGACGCTGATAGTCAGCATATCCTCTAAGCCGCTATACTTAACCTAATCCAAGGTGATCGGACGCTTTAGTACTCAAAATGTGACATGTAAGCGAGTGCACATAATCGGTCATCAATGTTGTGTAAATAATAATAATAGATTTGATGTTTCAATTTCTTGTTATTTTTCTATACCTATCAAGATTAGCTAAACTATGATATTTATAAAAATCAGGCCACTAAAGGTGGCCTGAGAGTAATTTTGTTAGGTTATCTGTAATAAATATTAAAATTCATATTTGATGCCTAAAGCAACGTCACTGCTATTGTAGTTATTACTTCCGAAACGTGTTCCAATATTACCCCAAATGTTTATATTCTTTATAATATCTCCTTCGGCACCTACACGAACCTCTCCCATATTTCTTGTACCGCTCTGACTTACACGTTCTCCATCCATGCTTGTTGAAAACGCATTGGTATTATGGACCCAGTTAGTTTCGATATAAGGACGGAATATTTGATAAGTTTTTTGACCAGGATTTGGATTCTGAGCGATATAAGTTTTAGCACCAAGGCGAGATTGAATATTCCCATTACCTCTAATTATTACACGAGTACCATTATCTTCGGTGTGCTCTTTTGATTTCACTCCCATCCATGTAACTTGTGCATTCGGCTGAAGGTACCAATTATATTTCTCGCCGAGTAAAGTTGGTGAGTTGTTAAGTTGAATAGAATAACCAACCTCAACCGAAGCGGTAATGCCTTTAGACCGGTAGTTCTCATAGGTCAGTTGATCACCTTTTACTGAGTTATCAAACCAATTATATAATGCCCAACTATCAATATAAAGCCCACTTTTTTTTTGTACATCTTCGAACCATGTGCCATAAAGACCTGCACTATACCCGCTAATATTACCTTTTGAAGAATACCCTGTAAGCGAGCTATGTGTTCTACTTTTGCTAGTGCCGTATCCAGTCATAAGACCTAGACTCAAACGGTCCGCTCCTTTTAATTTCCATGATTTGATATCACCCCCAATCTGAACAACATACTGATTACTTTTTGTTTTAAGCTGTCCAGAAGAAGTGTGCCAATTCGTATGTCCGCCAACATTACGCATCCAAAGCAGGGTATTCTTTTGCTCACCCGTAAATGAATCACGGTAAGTAGCACCTGAGGACCGGTCGCCAATACGAGTAGTGAAAAGCGTATTAGCAGCAGCTGCATTAGAAATGTAACTGCCAGCTTCTGGCCGTTCTTGGCTTGAAGCCGAGGGAGCAGTCGGTGGGACAGTCGGTGGGACGATCGATGGTACAGTCGGATTGGTCGGGTTCGTATCTTTGCTTGTTAGATACCAGTTTCCTTTGTTTGAGCCAACACCGCGAACTAAAGAATAATCATAGGCTCCTGCAACAATCCTACTACCCTTGGTAAAGGTTGCCCCGGAATTTCCATCAACAGTAATGACGTTTATACCCTCAACAGTTTGCGCCCCATGACCACCTAGATTATTGATATATACAGAACTTTCACCATCGCTGTTACCGGTTATTAGTAGCTTGTCAGAACGGGAAGTATCATCGGACAATATACTGTTCATTACGATTTTTGAACCATTGTAACCGATATAATTGCCATCAATTGTCAACGTATTGCCTACAGTGTCGGCAGATGATGATAAGGAAAGCGTAGCGTAGTTATTTATATCACCAGTAAATATGCTTTCGACCATACTGTCATCTTTACTGACAAGTTGCAAAATACCAAAGTTTGTCAAATCACCTACGATACGTGTGTTATTATATAAATCAATACTTCCAGTAATTTCATTTAAGATAATACCTTGATTCAAGTTTGTGTAGCTGCCTGTATTTACGATAACTCTCCCAGTATTAGTAATGTCCATATTCGTGGAATTATCTCCGTCTATTTTTAAAGCCCCTGTGTTTTTAAACGCACCCCCAGAAATATCTACATTCTTAATAATAAAAACTCCAGAGTTTTTAGCATCTGTTCCCGAAAGATTTAATAATGAATCTGAAAGCGTAAATGTACCTGTATTCTCAAAACTAGAACCATTTAGACTTATATCCCCAGATAAACTCATCATTCCATTATTATAAACATTACTATCAGTCATTATTATATTATCGGTACCAGATACTAGACCTCCATTATTTATGGTAGATCCAGACAGATCAAGATTCCCTGAGAAATAAAAATTACCATTATTGTTAAGCGTTATGTTATTTGCAGTGGTTCCCACGTTATCTTTACAAACTTCATCGTTGCAGTCACCAATTGTAAAATTAGTGCCTTCGGCGTTGGTAATTTCAGAGTCTGATATGTTATTCCCAAGAGCAATTATAGTACCTCCATTGACATTGCTTATGTGAGTATTTTTTGCAATATTATGATACAAATTTATGGATGCGTCATCGTTGGTAATGGCTGCGCCTTCTACAGAATTACCATCAACAACTATCTTACCCTTATTTGAATTCTCTATTTCTGCTCCATTTGCATAGTTTCCTTTTAACAATATGAAGCTATCATTATTTTTTATAATAGCACCTTCTGCTGAATTTCCTTCGACAAGTAACGTCCCGCCATTAGAGGACGAAAGTGAAATGAAGTTGGCATTATTATTAAATAAAACAACGTTTGATCCTTCTCCTTCGGAAGAAATTGAAGAACCGCCAGTGTATGTTGACTCTAAATTATTACCTTCAAAATTGTAAGCAAAAGGAGTTCCCCCTTCTTCAGAAATAAATTCTCCGCGATAATCTGAAGCTTCAACTCCTATAGCATAGTTAGTAATATGTACAGAGGTGTCATTTTGACTATAGGGATTATTGAGGGTGTTATCACTATAATTCCAGTAAGGATTATCTCCTAGATTCTGATAATTATTCCCTGTATTAGATGGTGAAGGCGTTTTATTTCCATAACCGTCCTGAAAAGCAAAGGAGTTGAGGGAAGAGAATAGGCTAAAAACGATCAAATATTGGGGTTTCTTCTTAAATAAAAACATACATAATTCCTTTATGTAGGCTCGAAAGCCGGATACAACACCTGACATCAAGCAGGTTAACCGCTCGCATTAGATACACTATTATTTAGATTCTATTAAGCATTTGCAATTTAATCACTTTCTAAGCGACGAATTGATATTTCTACGTAATAATCTTTTATATAATAGCTGTAATATGTGCCACTCAAATACAATTCTATTTGAATCTGAATTTAAACTTAAACCATAGTTTACACCAAGACCTAAATTCCATATGGAAACTTGAAAAACTTTCCATACTCAATTTATTTAGTGCATTATTTTTGTGGCTACTGATTGTTTTCTCCTCAATATTAAGAAATTTTGAAATACTTTTTGAACTCATACCTTTGCAAAGATTATCTAAAACCAATAACTCACGCATAGTAAGCGGTGGTTTAGGGATGAAGTGACTATTTCCTATAACTTCCATAAGTTCATCAGCAAAATCATTAGTGTTGAGGTTCATCGAAATTTTATTCTTTCTGCATATTGCAAATATCTGTATTGGTTCAACAAATAAATTTGGTTTTATTTTATCAGGAAAAAAAACATATACGCTACCGTGTCCTGTATAAAAATATTTAATATTGAGGTTCGAAGGTAAGAAACCATTCTTTAACACCTCTTTTAAACCAATCTCAAAATAACTATTCTCTGTAATAATCATCAACTAACTCCCATTTCATAAAATGCCTTCGAATTTGAAAAAAAAGTGTTATTTTCGCATCATAAATTAAGGGGAATATATTAAAATAGGAACGCAGTAATTTTCTGCAGTATATAGCGTACCCAGTTATGTCTATTTGCCATGCACCCAAAGAAATGCGTTAATTTTTATAAGTAACACTTGTGAATCTAAATCAGATGCTGCTACAAAAAAACCGTGTGTTATCAAGATTAACTAAAGCTATGGCATTCACTCTTGAATGCGTTGATCTATAATTATAATTTTGATATCGTGTTCACTATCATCATGAACATATAAACTTTAGTTTTATTATTTAGATTATTGCATGCTACATATGAATTACCTTCAATTTTTAATGTTCTTTAATAATTAGTTAAAATTAAAAACTTTGAACACTTTTTTATTACCAATAATATTCCCACATAAATTATGTGAATTTTTAGTTACAAATTTTCGAAAGTCTGCTTTCAAATTTCAAGTATAGTCTAATCTATAAATAGTTGTGGAATTAATTACTATAAAATGATTCGATCACGAAACTTAAAAAGTAATTATGAGAGATATTCATGAAAAATAAATTAGTTATTTTCAGGGAAATATGCGGCCTTTACGAAACCATACTTAAAAATGAGTCTATAAACGAAGCCATCATAAATCATTCATTGCTCATTTTGGATGAATTCCGTTCAAAAAAACTTTTTTATAAATATATTTTTAAAAATAATCGTTTTTTGGCTGTTAGTATCGCTGCATGTGTTTTTTATAATCAAAATGATTCCTATTTTTCTGATGTAAAATCAGAGTGCTTAAAAACAGGAATGATTAGTGAAAATACAATAACCTCACTACTCTCCATGCTTAAAATCACAGGAAGAATAACTATTGACAAGAGCAGGTTAGATAAACGTAAAATAAAGTTTTCTTTCACAGAGAAAGGGGAGTTAGATACGCTATCTTTAATAAATTCTGTAATGCCAGCTCTCAATATTTTGTTCCCTGACATTGTCAACTCACCCAGTTTATCGAAAAATGAGTTAAGTTTATTTTTCAAAAAATACTATGATATTTTCCACGCTGGTTTATATCTTGTAGATTTAACTAAAGGAGCTGAGATATTCATCACTAAGGACTCAGGCCATATGATCATGGTTAGCTTATTTATGTTATGCCAAAATAACGAGATTGAGTCAAAAAAATCGAAAATTTTATATATTTCAAAAAATTGTGGAGTATCACGTTCGCACTTAAGAAACATTCTCATTGAGGCAAATAAATTGAACCTCCTCGTTTTTGATAACAAGTCAGGGCACATTCAAATCCTTGATACTTTCAATTCTATGTTCAGGTCCTATATGGCATATTACTTTTCTTTTGTAATTTACGGGTTAAAAGTGAGTTAAAAAATTCTGAAAAAAAATTTGCAATATACTTCAAAGTAATAGCCTATATTTAGGAACACTACCGTTATTCCCTAAAACATCTTGACTGAGAACTGCTAAGCTTCAAATCTGATATAAGAATAACCTTAGCTGTGGTTTTTGAGTAATACAAAAATTACCCCCAAATTTTAACAACCCACAACCTTTACTAATTGGTAAAAACATGTTCTGAACTATAATCTCTTGACATCATCCATTTGTTGGAAACATCTTTCAAATTCTCTACGTCGATTCTGCAAACTGCTGAATTAGCTGCAGTAAATTCGACTCGACGTAAATTCGAGAATACAAAAGGTATTGAATTACCTAAGCATTAGACTTAACAATTGGTAAATAACTTGGAATATCTTTGGTATATAACTTCTATATAGCCTAAATACTCGTCAAAACTGTTTCTATCCAGCGTGCCAAGTGCACTCATCCTGGGAGAATGGATGTCGTTGACCTGCCCCCAGAATTAAATACAAGGCTCAGTTAGTAATGTCGGACCCTTAACTCTCATAATTACCCTTTCTCCAGCTCGCTGCAAATTCAGACGGCGTCTGATAATTCAGCGTGGAGTGCGGGCGACATTCGTTATAATCTTGACGCCATTTGCTGATGGTTTTCCTGGCATGATTGACGTCGCTGAACCAGTGTTCATTCACGCATTCATCGCGAAAGCGCCCATCAAAACTCTCAATAAATCCGTTCTGCGTTGGCTTGCCTGGCTGGATTAAGCGCAACTCAACACCATGCTCAAAAGCCCATCGATCCAGTGCGCGGCAGGTGAAATCCGGCCCCTGGCCAGTTCTTATCGTCGCCGGATAGCCTCGAAACAGTGCAATGCTGTCCAGAATACGTGTGATCTGAACGCCTGAAATCCCGAAGGCAACAGTGACCGTCAGGCATTCCTTTGTGAAGTCATCGACGCAGGTAAGGCACTTGATCCTGCGACCGGTAGCCAGCGCATCCATGACGAAATCAATCGACCAGCTCATGTTGGGCGCCGCCGGGCGGAGCAGCGGCAGACGTTCTGTTGCAAGCCCTTTACGACGACGTCTGCGTTTAACGCCCAGCCCGTTCAGATGATAAAGGCGGTGCACGCGCTTGTGATTAACCAGAAGTCCTTCACGACGCAGTAACTGCCATATGCGGCGGTAGCCCAAACGGCTGCGCTCCAGTGCCAGTTCAGTAATGCGCCCTGATAAATGGGCATCAGCCGCCTGACGCTGAGCGTCATAGCGGCAGGTCGACAGGGACAAACCTGCGAGTCTGCAGGCACTACGTTGCGACAGACCGGTCGCATCACACATCAACACCACGACTTCGCGCTTCTGGTCTGTCGTCAGTACTTTCGCCCAAGAGCCACCTGAAGCGCCTCCTTATCCAGCATGGCCTCGACGAGCAGCTTCTTGAGTCTGGCGTTCTCTTCCTCAAGTGACTTCAGGCGCTTAACCTCAGGCACCTCCATGCCGCCACACTTCTTACGCCAGGTATAAAACGTGGCGTCGGAAATGGCGTGCTTACGGCAGAGTTCCCGGGCAGAAACTCCGGCTTCAGCCTCGCGGAGAATACTGATGATCTGTTCATCGGAAAATTGCTTCTTCATGGGGATGTCCTCATGTGGCTTATGAAGACATTACTAACATCGTGGTGTATTAATCAACGGGGAGCAGGTCAAGCCTTAATGTGTGGAATATCGCTGGAGCACTAAAACAGCTAACATGATAAAATTATGTCCATATTAATGAACTAGATTTAACATAATTATGATTATGTGAACTTAAGTTATTGTTTATAAACATAATTCCGATGCGCACTGGTGGGAATTTATCAATACGAGATTGTGCTTTGGTATTACTCATGATGTTCGTCACCAACAGATGCGGTATACGTTCGCGTCCATATGGGTCTCGACATGACCATTGAGAAAATCTGCCAGATATTGCGTGTAGTCAGACGACTAAATATCAACTCAATGCAAAATCTGTTTTGAAAAAGAGAGCCTCGCTCAGGCGAGGCTCTCTTTAGTGTATCTGCGTAGTTTGGGAATGTGGGGATGGAACAACATGCGAAATATCTACAGCTTCACGTGCTTTACTGAGATCATAAGTTGCCTGCATAGCAAGCCAAAGGCGTGCAGCTATGCCTAGCCCAGCTTCGAGGCGTACCGCCATCTCTGGAGTAATCGCCGTTTTACCGGCAGCCACCTTGCTCAAAGCTGACGGCGAGATACCAAGATCTCGAGCAAGTGAACGTAGAGTGATTTTATAATCATCAAGATACTCCGTAATTAATCCGCCTGGGTGCGGTGGGTTAAACATAGCCATTAATGATAATCCTCTAAATTAAGTATATATGCATCCCCATCTCTAAATTCGAAGGTGATCCGCCAGTTAGCTCTAACAGTTATAGAAAACAGATTATGTTTATCACCCTTCAGAGGGTGCAGTTTAAAATTTGGATAAAGCCTAAAGTCATCAGTGGTTGATGCTTCATCAAGTACGAGTAAGCGGAGTTTAATGCGCTCAGCGTCTTTAGCTTGAACCCCGCTTACGTCCCCTTTTTCGTAGAGCTTTTGCAGCCCTTTGTGCTTCCAGCTTTTTATCACTTTAATCACTTCCTGTTTCTCAATAGGAAACAGTATACCATGCGTTTCCTAAAAGGAAACATCGGGCTTTGCCACTTTATAAGAATGAAGGAAAGACACGAAGCTCTACCACCGCTCGATTAATTTTATCATATTGATTTAATTAACATAAATAGCATTAACCGCACCACGATGTAAGCCCCATTTTATAATGGAATTATCAGTACGCATTGAATCGGCTGCACTGCATCCAAAGAAGCCGCGCTTGAATCGCTTAACCGGTATCGTGATACGCCTACCGGACGCATCCGCATCAATGCTGCCGTTGAAGCGGCAAACCTTTTGCTTGCGCCGGTCATGCCCGCATTTATAGATCGCTATCCCGATATTGAAATCGATATTGTGGGCAGCAACCGTATGGTTGACGTCACTGATGCGGGCTTTGATGCCGGTATCCGCTATGGTGGCACTGTCCCGGAAGACATGGTTGCCCGGCGTTTATCTGCCGATATTCGCTGGGTTATCGCCGCATCCCCCGACTACCTGGAACGCTACGGAACGCCTGAACATCCGGATGATTTGTTACACCATCGCTGCATCAGCAATCGTCTCGGCGATGAGCGGATTTATCGCTGGGAGCTTGAGCGAGACGGTGAAACGTACCAAATCTCTGTGCCCGGCTCAGTGACGGTCAATCAGGCTGAAACCGGCCTTGTGGCCGTACTGGGCGGAGCCGGCCTGATGTATTTTCCGGAGCCTCTTGTTGCCCCCTACGTGAAGGATGGACGGCTCCGCCTGGTGCTTACGGAATGGTCCCCACTGGAGGAAGGTTTTCATATTTATTATTCAAGCCGTCGGCAACTGCCGACCGGGTTTCGCCTTCTGATTGAGTTCATACAGGAGGCCAGGCCGCTGGGGTTGTGAAATAGCGCTTCCATACGGGACGATGCGATTTCGTCTTTATCGTTCCGTGGCGGATATCAGTAAATCAATCAGGGCCTTCACTCTTTTCGTTTTACCCGCGTTTTTGGGGTAATAGAGATAGACTGGCGGGTAGGTTTTCCAGTGACTCTCCATCGCGGGGATAAAGAGCTCCCTGTCGGGCTGTAACTGCCAGATGGGTTCAAACAAGCGTCCAATTCCCAGCCCGTTACGGATCCCGTCAGCCATAACGTCGATATCGTTACTGATTAACTGCCCGGGCATCTCAACCGTCAACTGCTCTCCACGGTCGTTCAGGATCAACGGAAGGATTCGGTTGTTAGTAATAAAGCGGTAGCCAATCAGCTTGTGTTGACTGAGATCTGACGGTACCTCAGGCGTTCCATGCTCGCTGAGATAGGCTGAGGATGCATATAACCCTTCACGAAAGGGTTTCATTAACGGCCGCGCCACCACCCCACCCTCGAGGATATCTCCAAAACGGATCCCAAAATCAAAACGCTCTTCGATTATATTCACGGTACGGTCGTAAACCGATATTTCCAGTTGTATACCCGGATACGCGCACAAAGGTATCCGAATTAATGCGATTTGCCCGGGGATTATCGAGACCCCAATTGTATCCGGCATGCTTGAATCCCAGCCTGAAGCGATGGCCGAACTCATGAAAGAAGTTCCCATGCGACGGTTGGGCCGCGCTGAGGAAATCGCCGATGCCGTGCTCTGGTTATGCAGTCCGGCATCAAGTTTCATCGTGGGACATGCACTGCCTGTCGATGGCGGATATACCGTTCGCTAACATCTGTTTTTTTACGAATTAGTTTAGCTTAAATGAGAACCAGATTATGTCCCGTGAGTCATTTGAACCACATTCAAATAAAGGTTTCTTGCGAGTTTTGCTGACTCTCATGCTTGTCATATTTTCTGGTTTTCTTATTATCGGGGGCGCTCTGCCCGTTCTGCCGCGATATGTCCATAACGTATTGGGTTTTGGCACCTTTACGGTTGGCCTGGTGACCGGTTTTCAATTCGCAGCATCTCTGGCATCTCGTTTTGCCGCAGGCCGCTACGCCGACCTTCGAGGTGGTAAGAAATCCATCGTTCTGGGTCTGTTTCTGGCTATCGGTGGCGGTATGTTCTATCTCATATCACTGCTGTTCATCACACATCCAATAGCCGCTATAAGTCTGATACTGACAGGAAGAGCAGTCATCGGCGCGGCTGAAAGCTTCATTATCACCGGAGGAATGACACTCGGTCTGGCTCTCACCGGCGAAAAACAAGCAGGTCGTGTCATCGCATGGGTGGGCACCGCTATGTTTGTAGCTTTCGCTTTAGGCGCGCCTGTAGGAACCTATCTTTACGACAAAGCCGGTTTTTTATGGATTGCATCAGCGACCATCCTCCTCCCATTTGCCGCGCTTGCAACTGTGCGTATCCTCCAGGACCATGTTGACCCCAAAGCCAGTAAAGGCGCAATCACACGGACAATGAAAGCCGTATGGGTCCCAGGACTGGGTGCGGCACTCAACGGCGTCGGTTATGCAGCTCTGCTTTCCTTTTCTGTACTTATGTATGCAAATAAAGGATGGGGAATGGGGTGGCTGCCGGTCTCCGCATTCGCGACAGCACTCATAGCTGCGAGACTTTTATTAGGACAGCTGATCGATTCGCTCGGCAGCATTCGTGTTGGGGTCATCTTTTCTGTCATTACCGCGGCTGGGCAAGGGTTAATTGGATTTGCCCCAAATCCCCTGATTGCTGCCTTGGGAGCTGCAATGACCGGAGCCGGATGGGCAATGGTATACCCAGCATTTGGCGCAGAGGCTGTACGCCGCGTTGGCATGGCAAATAAAGGCATGGCAATGGCAGCCTATTCAGCCTTCCCTGACTTTGCCATCGGTCTGGCGAGCCCGGTTTTAGGACTGTTAGTTTCACCAGATAAAATCAGCATTGTCTTTCTGTGGAGCATGGTTTTGGTGAGTCTTGCTATTCCGGTAGCGCTTTGCTCGAGAGGGCGATTACCCTGACTGGATTTTTGAACCTTCACTGAACACCGGTTATCTATAACAATTGCAGCTAATGTTGCCTGGGGCCACATAATCAAGTAACTGCAAAAAATTGTTGTCGTTAAAACAGACGAGTTTATCAACCGTATTTCCGACAAATTGGCGTGCTAGCGATTCGTCAGACCTGCCTACAAAGACCAGAATTAGGCGAACACATTTTTTCACTACCGACTGATAAAGATTGTGACGAAACCGCTCTCCACTCAAGAGAGCGGTTTTTTATTATCAGAATTCAGTCTGCAATTTAACTGATTCCGGCTCAGAACCTTCGTTCTTCGATAACATGGCTGTGGCAATACCATTACCAAGCACATTAATTGCCGAACGCCCCATATCAAGGAAGTGGTCGATTCCCATTAACAACAAAATTCCTGCAACCGGGATATTGAAGCTTGGGATAGTCGCAGCCAGAACCACAAGGGCAGAGCGTGGCACTCCTGCAATCCCTTTTGAAGCCAGCATCAATGTCAGCATCATCATGGTAGTTTCTGTGAAATTAAGATGAATGTTATAAGCCTGTGCAATAAAGACTGATGCAAAAGAGCAGTAAACCATTGAACCGACGAGGTTAAACGAATAACCAATAGGTAGAACGAATGAGGCGATATTACGTGAGCAACCAAACTTCTCCAATTGCTCGAGTGTCTTAGGATACGCGGCCTCAGAACTACTTGTTGTAAAAGCAACCAGAACTGGATCTTTAAGCATATTCAAAAGACGGAAAACTTCTTTCTTAAGGACAATATAACCTACCGACAATAACATCACGCTGGTCAACATAATAGCGACATAATATCCTCCGATAAAAGAGGCATAATTTAGTAGGATGCCTAGACCTTGAGTCGCTATAACCGACGATATTGCCGCAAAAATGGCTAATGGCGCTACATACATCACATAGCCTGTCATTTTGAGCATAATATGTGACACAACGCTAAGCGAAGCTACCAACGGGGCATTGAATTTTTCACCCAGAGACGCACCTGCAATACCAAAAAACAATGAAAATACAACAATTTGCAAGATTTCATTGCTAGCCATTGCTTCGGTTATACTGGTTGGAATGGTATGCGATAAAAACGCTTTAAGATTCATCCCGCTTACGGCCAGGCCCGTATCAACTGACTCTTTTGGGATAGCCAGATTTAAGCCACTACCAGGATGGAAAATAGTAACAATAAAAAGACCAACCAGAATAGAAAAAATGGATGAAATGATGAACCAAATCATTGCCTTGCCACCGACCCTACCTATAGTAGCAGTCTCACCAAGACGCATGATGCCCACGGTTAACGTGCTAAAAACTAATGGTGCAATCACCATTTTTATCAGCCGTAAAAATAAATCGGTAAAAAGAGTAATGTTTCCAGCCCATGATTGGATAGTATCTGACGAAGCGTAAGAATGGATTGTTGCTCCTGAAATAATGCCGGCCAGCATGAAAATTACTATAAACAACGTTAGCTTGTTTTTGGTTGCCACAAAAATAACCCCTATCATATTTTTTACGTATTGATTTCAGCCCTGAGGACTTACTTATCGTAATAGACTGAAATATTCGACGCATACATTGAGTAAAAGTGTCGTGGGATACAACCCTTTTTTGTGTTATTTTTTGTCGAATAAATCTTAGTTTGCCCTGTGTATCGCGATCATCTAGCTGTCGTAACAACGATGCACAACGGCCGTATTGCAGTTGTCTCCCAGTACCTAAGGAAACGCCCCTGGTGTTTCACACTCCACCATTCTGCCCAAGCTATGCATAGACAACCTGACCGAGACTGGTGCCTCAGTGAGAAGCAGTGGAAGTGCTTGCCATTCTGGGATACAACATTTACCGCAGGCAAGCATACTCTCAAAGAAGATTTCAATTCACGCACTTAAACAATGAACGTATTTTTTCGAGAAAACGTATCTTTGGTGAGAATTGAAAATATGCCATAGACTTACAAGTCGGGTATAGAATGCTGCCACTCAAGAGGGCAGTATTGCCCTCTTACCTCTCAATATAATTAATTATTGAAACGCGAAGCATATATTATACGGTCTCTTCCAGATCTTTTTGCCTGATACAGTGCATCATCCGCAGCAGTTATTGTGGATGATGATGATTCGTGCTTCTGTTTGATTGCAACTCCTATACTAAATGAGACTTTAAAAGTACCATTACAATCATATGAAACTGATTCTTTTATTTTTCTTACGATACCTTCTGCACTGGCATGATCAATAATGACAATTGCAAACTCTTCGCCACCCGATCTGGAAATAAAAACATTATCGCTTGCCAAATTACTCAGTATTAACCCTGTATTTCTTAATACCCTATCACCAGCGTCATGACCGTATGTATCATTTATTCTTTTAAAATGATCAATATCAGCAATACAAATTGTCGCAAGTCTATTTTCAATTTCCCTCAGCTTAATATTCAAATGTCTTCTGTTTGGTAAGCCTGTTAGTTCATCTGTTAAGGAGAGATTCACAGCTGATTTGTAATTATGATTAACGTAATTTATGAATTTCCTGAATGAATAGATAATCATAAGCATAGCCGGCACATAAAGAATAGCAGCTATTAGGGAAGCCGTATCCCTATCGATTAGGTTCATTCCTCCAGCCATAGAGGCAAGAGATGAGTTTAGTAGAAAAAATAAGCTAATCCTAAAAACCAATAAATGCGCTTCCCTTGAATGAATATTAAATGACTTTCTTATGAACCATGTCATCACTGCTACTGTGCATGTGTTTATAAAAAAGTAAAAATTTAATCTTGATGTATCACCTATGACCAGAGCTAGCACAGTTAATAAGGCAGTTATGCAGCAAGCATAAATGATAATCATTCGATATAGTAATCCCTTTGGGGATTCAACTTCATGAACAAGTTTGTCATGTATCTTGAAATTCATCTTATGACCTTAGATTAATTGAGATAATTAGTGTATCATGTTATTAATCAATTTGGTTATAATTTGTGCTTCCTTACTCACCAGGCACGATATGCTCAGTCTTTCAGTTATAATCCTCAGGATTTTTATATAAAAAGTTTAAACTTTGGATTTTTTTACAAAACATGTTGCTTGGAATACAACACTTTATTTTATTTTTTAAAATCTGTTAAATAAGTTTTGGCCAAAAAGATATTTTTTCCGCTAATGATCTCACCTCACAATTTAGAATTTCACCAATGGAATTACCTAACTCCTGATATTTTGAAAGCGGTAATGGATAATCCATTTTGCTTGCATAAATTATTACATTACCACTATGTGTTGTGCAGTAAAGAACGGTTTTAAAAAGTTCGTGTAATGCATGAGAAAAGACTGATGATGCATCAGGACGAATATGATAATTCATTACCAACCAACCGTTAAGTGTAAGTCGGTCAGCGCATGAAACTAAAAAACTCCCTTTTGATTGCAAAGGAGACATCTCATCCTCTGAATAAAGGTCGGAAAATATAAGATCATACAGAGAATTATTCTCATGATTAATGAAATGATTAGCATCCTGAACATAATAATGGGTTAGAGCATTTGCAGGTAACGAAAAATACTCGTAACCAATACTTAGCACAGCAGCCCGAAGCTCGACCACATCCATAGCGGCTTCATTATTGTAAGCGTTAACAGCTCGGACCAAGCACCCTCCTCCTAGCCCCAAAACAAGCACCTTGTTGACAGGAGTAAAAGCGAGAGCCATAAGCATTGCTCTGATGTAATGATGAACTGGAACCATGGGTGAAGCTTTGAGTATTTTACTTTGCTCATAAATCATATCGAAAGTTAAAATAAAGTACTTGTTTTTTTCTATAACGGTAACGGAACCGTATTCATCATCCTTATGCACCAATTTTTTGCCGTGAATTCGAAAGGGAGAAAGTGACTTCATAGTGTTTGATATTGACATTCAATATTGAGTCCATGTTTAAAATATATAGAAAAGAGAACGCATCCATGAGCCCTCACGGAGTAGATTTAAGCATCTAAAATTACAGCGCATACTTGTAATATCACTGGAATGTAAGGACGGAATTAGTATCTGCTGTTGAATTCGCCCCCTCTTTGAAGATTTTTGAGTGTTTTATAATCCATTAATTGACACGGGTTGATATCCGAAGAGGCTATGGTAGTTGCGTGTGACAATGGGAATAATTGGCACACATGTTGTCATCGGAAACCTGTGATCTCGGTGCCGTACACTTAGGGATAAATGGGAGTAAAATATACTTCCCTAAGAACCTGCCGCTTGACATAATCTTTAAAATACCCCAGTTATTCCTTCTAATGAATTTCCAAGAGTATACATCAAAAATGATTGCATTTGAGTCCTGATGAAAAATTTTTAGTGAAGCAGCAATGTATGTCTCAAAGCAAGATGTTCACTCTTCCGATTTTTCGATATTTTTTAATATCCTATTGTTCAATACAGTTCCCAAATTTTCCTCTTCAAACTTGTACAGTGTGGAGGCCTGCATATACATCATTATTTTTTGCTTATCAAAACTAACTTGGCTGATTATCTGATTAGCCTCAGACAATTTTAGCATTTGAGGTAAGGTCAAACCAAGTATAACTTCCGCGGTTGCTCGGTTAATATTCAACTCAGACATTCCAGCTATTATATCTTTATATAAAGCATTCTGTGCAAAAATTAAATAAGACAGATTTATGTCATAAGTACTTCTGTGCAGAAGTTTATTTTTTTTCACTGGCTACCTCCAGATAACAACCCCTAGACTTATAAAGGTTGACTCAATTTCATGCAAACAGCAAAAGTGAAATAATGCTGTTTGCGCAGAATGCAGAATTAATACTTTGATAAATTATTTAATATTAGAATTAGGTGTAGGAAGAACGAAACTACTGACGACTTCACGCAGCTTCTCGGTTCTGGCGTGAAGATTTCCAGCTGAAAGAGTCACTTTCTGAACAAGGGCTGCATTCTGTTGAGTTACTCGGTCCAGTTCTGCGATCGAAAGCGTCACCTGTGAAATACCTTTACTCTGTTCATTAGAAGACAAAGCGATTAGTCCAATAAGTTCATTAACGCTATTGACATTTTCTTTTACCTCGGACATTGCGCTTCCTGCACCGCCGGCTACCTCAGCTCCCTCTCGAACAAATTCGAAAGTAGTACTTATTAGTGTTTCAATTTCCTGGGCAGCAGAGGCACTACGCTGAGCAAGCGAACGTACTTCTGTAGCTACCACTGCAAAGCCCCGTCCTTGCTCTCCTGCCCGAGCCGCTTCCACCGCTGCGTTTAGAGCAAGGATGTTTGTCTGAAAGGCAATGCTATTGATTGTAGAGGTAAAGCGACGTATCTGTTCTGCTTCTTCGGAAATTCGGCTCATTGTTACGGTCAGTCTTTCAACAAGAACACTTGCTTTATCCGTTACTGTGGCAGTTATTAAAGCAAGATTGCGTGCCTGACATGCATTGTCAGCATTGTGCCTTACAGTCGACGAAAACTCCTCCATACTCACTGCAGTCTCTTCCAAAGCGGCAGCCTGCTGTGTTGTACGGTTTGCAAGATCCGTATTCCCTTCGGCGATTTCACTTGCCTCCTTATAGAGAGCATTGGAGTTAACAGTGATAGCACGAACCGTCTTTTGCAGACTTTGTTGCATTTCTCGTAAAAGTGGCACCATTTGGCCTATGCAGTTTCGTCCTTGCTCTATTGGTTCACGTGTGAGATCCCCGTTACCAATATCATGAAAATGTCCTCTAATCAGGGAGACGGGGCGAACCAGGTGAACGACCAGGTAACGATCGCAAAAAATCACCAATAATATGGTAAATGAGACAGCCAAAAAGAGAACAGCATTCAACTGATGCAATTCATCAACTACCTGTAGTTGAGCAGCATCTATCTGCTTGGTTAACAATGAAAGGTGTGAACCCGAAGCATTTTCAGATGACAACGATGAATCAGAAAGATGCTGTTTATAGCTCGCCCACTCAAATCCACTTGGAACCTCATTTTGTAGCGCAACCTTTTGAGCAGCAGTTCCGTTGTGTAAGACATCTTCGGCATGTGCCAGGAAAATCACTTGATGCGTCAGGGCAAAGCTCTGATCAAAATATCTATGCATGTCATGGACCACAAACGCGGCATAGCCTCCAGTCACGGTGATTAACCCCATTGCCGTGAGTAGGATCCAAAGAACGACTCGGCGAATAGTAAAGTTTTTCAGGAAGTTCATTGTCACACTCTTATCTTGTTGTAGTGATATAAAAAGAAAATTAAGTAGCTCACTATTTATTTATGAACAACTTAATAGTGCGAGTATGTCAGTATGTTTGACTAAATAAAACATCACTACAATTAAATAATTTCATGATGAAACATTATTATTTCTATCGGAGATTCAAAGGAATGGAATGAGATTGTTATGTAAGGCTTTTTTAGGGAAAATCTGTGATTTGATAGCTTATGCCATTGGAATCGATAATCAGTTCCACTCATGTGGAAGTTTCTCTCTGTGGATGGAGTAATCGCTCATCGGGAGATACTTTATGACCCTAAACACTAAGTGTGTGTGGTTGCGTAATGCGAAAGATTAGAACGGAGATGGGGTATTCTGGTGGATGTTAAAATTACTTATAATTTGTTGTTTATTATCTAATTTCAATTCCGGTCTTAATGATAAATAACAGTTCTTATTTACTAATGTTTGAAGATACAAGGTTTCTAATTATTTTCCCAGGCTCACTACATGCCATCGTTTACCATCACTTCGCAGCAGCGTTGTGCTTAATGGCAAGATATCAATAAGTTGAAGAGAACTAGCGGGTGCATCAAGTATTTGAATAACTATCGCCCGAATGACAGTTGAGGATGCAACGGCACAATGTATCCCTCGGTCCGAGACTCTGCGCGATAGCCATATCCCAGTTCGCGCCATAACTTGTGCAATTTTTTCCCCTTCCGGCGGAGCCTCCCCCGAAAGCCAGCACTGAAACGTACCATAATCCTGTTCTATAACTTTTTTAATCGAGACCCCTTTCCATCTTCCATATCCTGCCTCAGCAAGCTCCCAAACAGACTCGCTAAGAAAGCCCAACTCGCGCGAAGTTTGACACGCCGCCTGATCCGGAGCTGTCCAGGTTTTACTGAATGGCCCAAAGCATCCCTTTAGCTCTTGAGCCTGTTTCTGGGAGACTTCGGTCAGTGGGTCATCAAACGGGAACCGTGAGTTCCTGTTTGCCAGGGTTTCCCCCTGGCAAATAAGCTGCATAACACAGGTCATGAAATCAGCACCTTTCCACCTGATAACGATGCCCAGGTTTGTTCATCGTCCTCTCGGCAAAGGCACCAAACAACAATCCTATTACGCACCACATCGTCAGCTGAGTGCTGAAAGCACTTAGGCGAAAACGCCACAGTAGATCCGCGGAAAAGACCTCCGGGATCTCATTGACTGTGGGCATCAAAACACAGGCGACAGTCAGCATCGTCAGTCCCACCAGGCCTCCGCACAGCGTAGCGTTCCAGCCACCTAGCCGCGATCTGAGATGATGGGCGCTCCACGCAGCAGCCACGACAATCAACATGGAAACCAACAACATGCTAAAATAGAGTGCAGTCCGATAACCAATCGTTGATGGATCTCCCACGGCGGGGGGATTTGGAGGGTATTTGAGCCCAGGCATCATGCTCATTATCAGAAACCCAGCCAACGACAAAGACAGAGCCAACGCTCTCGCGCTGCGCGGCCCAGTTCGCTGCCAGCACAGCGACCAGACCAGTGCCAGAGCACCACCCATAGCTGCGCTGAATAGGATCATCCCGCTCAGTAGCCCTACACCGGACTGGGTCTTGCGGCTAAATACTTGCTCATCAGCTTCTTCCTCGTGATGATGACTGCCCTCCACATTCAGTGGCTTGTGAGAGATTTTTTCTTCAAATGATATCGCGCGATCAACCTGCGGCTCACCGAAGACGTGGGCAAAACTGAAAGCGATAATGCCAGCGAATATTCCGGCTATCATTCCATTTAAAAGAAGTCTTCCCGTCATTGTCTTATCCTCAGTGGCAGGGAAATCCCAGTAGATGTCGGGCATCATGGAAGTATTCGTGTATCTGATTACCAGAGAAAACAGCCGTTGCCCCCTGCTCTGCACCGATAAAATAGACGCACAGCATCACAATCAGCGTGATAAATGCAATCCACGGCAATATTGCATTAAGCGGGATGGGCTTATGCTCGACTTGAATCTCATTTAATGTCTGCTCCATTTTTTTTCCTTATATCTGACTTTAGATAGTTTTTAGGGTTTAAGACAGATGGATGCTGGGCTCACTGCCACAGGGCTACGAAGTGCCAGGTGGTGGTGATTATGTGCCGGCATGCAGGTCGCGTTGGTAAGTACAACTGGCATCCCGTGTGGGGTGTTAAAATAAGCCTGACGCCATTCATCGGTTCGCCGGAGAACATCTTCCTTAAGTGCCAGTTTCAGTGAGATAAACATTTTTTCCGCTGCTGAGACCCACTGCCGGTAATAGGCATCGTTGATGCTTTCTCCCTTCCGCAATGGACTGGCTTTTATTTCCTCGCTAAAAACATCAACCCACTCTTTCCAACTGAAGTTTCCGGCCTGATGAAGGTAAACAATCAATGAAAAAACCTGCGCCTGCCACGGATGCTCAAAGGTGGCACTCTCAGCAGCAGGAGCTAATCCGATTTCTTTACTCATAACGCCTCCAGATAGTCGTCCCATAGGTCGATTCGCACCGTATCTTTACGCGGCGCTTCACTACCCCATAATTCGGTCGCGTCAAAACTCACGCTGTAAACGTGCTGAGGATGATCACCCTGGTCGTGTGCTGCCGTATCCGGAGTAATAAATACTCCATGGTCAATCACAATCGTACCGACCTTACCTCGAACATATCGTGGCAGACGGGTATGCCCGGCAGGATTGATATTTTTTGCTCTTACGCGGTCGCCTGGACTAAAGCTTGCAGGCAGATCAATTTCAACCCGCGCCCCCCCTCCGGTACTGACAACTGCCTGCACCATATCCTGTCGCAGTACAGGTGTTTCCGGCGGGACTGGGAGTGGCTTAACCGCACCTGAAAGCTCATTAGCGGTAATCACTCCCCTCTCAATCAAAAGCGTCTCGAAAGCATGCATCCAATGTTCGTAGTAGCTTTCTTCGAGATAGTGTACTGGGGGCATGCGTTCAATGGCGTGCCGGAACATATCAACATTGAAATGACCACCAACAAACAAAGAGGCAAAAAGCGAAAAGGTGCGCCGCTCCCATTCATGATGGAAGGGAGGTTCATTTTCTTCAGTAATGACGGCGCCCATACCATGCATACCGCCCATGTCATGTATCCCGTTCATCGGATTCTCCATAAGAAAGTTGAAAGAAATACCCTATGTTGCTAATTGCCCGGCTGAAGTGCCACGCCCGTACCAATCATTGCATCACGGGTTACCAACGCGACAAGTTGCTCTTCACTCCATCCCTCAGTGCCAGCTGGCCTTTCTGGCAGAACCAGATAACGCAACTCAGCGCTGCTGTCCCACACCCGGATTTCTCTGTCCTCACTGATGTTAAGACCAAATTCAGCCAGCACGCTTCGCGGTTCAAGGACAATTCGCGATCTATAGGGTGCTGATTTGTACCAAGCGGGCGGAAGACCGAGTGTTGGCCAAGGGTAGCAGGAGCAAAGTGTGCAAACCGTCACGTTGTGAACCTCAGGGGTATTTTCAACAACCATCATGTCTTCCCCCTGCACGCCTGAAAAACCTAGTTCAGCAATTGCACCGGTACCATCTGCAAGAAGACGGGCTTTGTAATCAAGATCGCTCCAGGCTTTTGCCACAACAAGTGCACCGTTCCGAGGGCCAATTCGATGTTCATAGGTGTCAATAAGCTCATCTAGCGCAGCTGGATCTATCATTCCCTTTTCCGTTAACAGGGACTCGAGTGCTTTAACACGAAGCGCAATTTCCTCAGGTGGTTCGGTATGGTCGTGGTCGTGTGCCATGATATTTCTCCATAAATTTAATGTTACTGCCGGGCTTTAAGTCCGCCGGTATAACTCTGAACCTATCGATGAATAGCGGTTACATTTCCTGCCAGTTACCGCTTGCTTCAAACGCGGCGGCGGCCTGATAAATAGTGCTTTCAGCGTGGTGCCGCCCAATCAGCATCATGCCTACCGGTAATCCGTCAACCAACCCACAGGGCACCGACATTGCTGGGTGGCCCGTCACGTCCAGTGCGGCCGTGTTACCAATCATTTCGAATGCTTTGGAGATATATTCGGTAAGTGAGCAGTTCGGTTGTGGTAGTGGCGGAGCCGTCACCGGAACGGTCGGCATGACCAGTAAATCGAAATCATCGAACGCGCGGTCATAGTCTGCCCGTGCTCGGCGGGCCAGATTCTGTGCCTTCGCGTAATAACGGCCGTTATAATGTTTCAGGCCAAACTGGCCTATGAGCATGCAGATTTTGAGAGAAGGAGAAAGCGTGTCAGCGCTGTCACGCCATCCCGCATGTTTGTCCAACAGAGGGACATCGTAGAGCCCTTCCCAGTTAAACCCCATTCCGTTGCCATGCATCATCTGCATGGTGAGTCCTTCGCAACCAATCGGCGACCACAGTGCGGCGGCAAGCTGGTGACCGGGCACAGAGACTTCCCCGACGAGCGCTCCCAGACTTTCCAGCCGTGCAACAGCATTACGGACCTTTTCTGCAAGCTGAGGCTGGAGATTAGGCAACTGGAACCCTTCCGTTACTACACCGATCTTCAGCCCGCTTACCCCTTTATCGAGCTCAGCGGTATAGCTTCCGCCCCGGGAGATGTACTGCCTTGGATCAAGACCGTCAGCTCCGGCCATCACCTCCAACATCAGTGCATTGTCCTTCACATTAGCGGTAATGGGCCCGGCATGATCGATGGTGGCTTCAATCGGCATAATGCCAGTGTAGGGGACGAGTCCGTGGGTGGGTTTCATGCCATATGTGCCACAAAATGCAGATGGAATACGAATCGAGCCCCCTTGGTCACAGCCTATCGCCATATCAACTTCCCCGGCAGCCACCAGCGCTGCACTACCCGATGAAGAACCGCCTGCGCTGTGTCCCTTGCGCCACGGATTATGTACCGGAGCAGGATCTGACGTATGACTTCCCCCTGAGAGGCAAAAATGTTCACAGGTGGCTTTACCCAGAATGGTGGCGCCGGCATCAAGAAGACGGGTTACAACGGTGGCATCGAAAGCTGGTACATGCCCCTCCAGTGAAGATGCACCGTTCATCATTGGGACTTCTGCCAGGGAGATATTGTCTTTAAGCACCACGGTTTTCCCGACCAGCACGCCTTGTTGTGCGCCTTGCACTTCACTTTTGTAGTACCAGGCATTCAGCGGGTTTTCTTCGCCCTCCGGGCGGTATCCTTTTTCACGCGGATATTTCACCGTGGGGACCTCATCACTCAGGCCATCAATCAGGTCGTAGGCATCGAGGTTTGGTTGCATGAGAGCAAGATATTCTGCAGCTTCGCTCTCAGAAATCTGCAAATGAAGCTCGCCTGCAAGCTGTTGCAATTGACTGACATTCGGACGTTCAATAGGCATATTTGTTCCTTAGCTAAAAAAATTGACTGACTCAATCCTGACCTGAACATATCGCACCGGCACAGCGGTTACCTGTCTTAGACGGACAGATACGTTGTTAGGAAGGACAGCCTCAGAAAACGCGTGCGTAGCGAAGATTTAGCCTGAAATTTTCTTCAGCACCGTTTTCAACGCGCAGGTCCCTGCCCAGCTGTATCTGGAATTGATCACGAGGTGTGGCAAATTTTGTTGCTGTGATACGGACGTTGGTGGTTTGTGACTGGTTATTTTGCTTATCACCGTCAATCGTGGTTTCTCCCCCCCAGGTCTGACCAAAACCCAGACCCAACGCCAGTGTAGGGTCTGGCATATAGCGCCCCATAATCTGTGCTGCCCATGCATTATCCTGCTGAAGGCGAGATGTGCCGGGCCCATAATCGTTATTGTCACCGTACCAAATGGCATCACCGACCATATCCAGCGCCCACTTTTCAGTGAAATATTTCACCCAAGCCGCCTGCAGGTCGACCTTCCAGCGGTTCTCTCCCAGATTTAGTGAATCGTTATGGTCATAGCTGCCGCTGGGCACATAGAGATAAGGGGCGAAGCCAAAAATGTCCCCCCCTGCGTTGAGTTTGATTTTTAAAGGCACGGTAAGGATCAGATCACTGGTCCCACTGGCTGAGCCAAGAGAAGCCGCATCACCGCCGCCAGATATCCTCCCGAAGGGCAATAGAAACTGCGGATCAAGCGTTGCTGTCTCAGAAATTTGTACGGTATGAAGCAGACGCAACATGCCAATATCTGAAGTCAGGTTATAATCAGAACTGACTTTTTCACCACGCGAGTGCGCTGAACCGGTTGAGGCATGCTGATAATAAAGCAGCCCCACCGTTGTACCGTCGGGAAATTGGCTATAATCGCCAGGTGCGACTTCAACGGCGAGGACTGGAGCAGACCCAATCAATATAAGAGGCAGGAAAAAGCGCAATGCGTGCATGGAGTAATCCCCGGAGAAAGTTGGATGGATGAGTTATAGTCGTGTGGTTTAGCGCTGAGCATCACGTAGCATCCCGGTCATAGGATGGCAGTTGATGTACTCGAAGGTTTGAAAGCGAGCGTCTGAAACAGAAACCTCGTGGTAAAGTCGCAGTTTCTGCAAACCCGTCACCACCCGGAAAAATGTAGTGAAGATGCGAAGATGAGTGGGGTGTGATTCTGCCCAGCGCTCAAGCCGGTCAAGTGAACGCCAGAAGCCAATATCGTAGGCAATATCCAGCAGATTTCCGTCGATATCTACGTTGCGAACGAACCGGTTGCTATAACAGCCGAGCATGTGACCTTCATCCCGAAGAAAATCCATACCAGCCTGCAAAGGAGGAAGCATCTCTGTGAAGTAAAGCTGACGTTCATCTGCATCCGCTTCCATCCAATCCTGCCCTGAACGGATTAGCGTAATGTTGTCATGCCCCTGCACTACAACTCTCCCGCCGGCATCAGGGTCGCCAGAAATAATACGCAGTTCTTCACCAGGCTGAAGCCAGTCATTCTGGGAGGCCGGAATACGGTCACGTACGGAACCCCAGTAGCCATGTTCCTGGATCTCGCCGCTAATACTGCCCATTACTGCCCCGACACCCGGCAGGTCTTCTTTAAAGGCATACAGCGTTTCAAACTGTTCAGCCCGCGGGGCTATAATTTCACGGAAGTAAGCGACATCATCCAGCAGGCGTTCATCAGAAGACCACCATTGCTCGATCTCCGGCTGACGGATCCAGCGGCAGTAAGCAGCCGGATCCCGCCAGTAACCCACTACGATAAAATTACCGTAGCCCTGATTGTCGGTATGGAAAGAGATGTCATGGTTGCCTGGCCCGTTACTCAGCTTGAAAGTCGACACCATGTGCTGCATTGCCCGGACAGCATCTTGACGATTTTCTTCTCGAAACTGCACGCCCAGATAGGCCATAACGACCTGTGTCAGATCATCCCCAGATCGACCAGCGAACATCGGGAACGGCGGCTGATAATCGTCATGTACCCGGCGTGAAAGCGAACGGGGGCATTGCAGGTGTTTATCAATGGCAGATTCCATAAAGACTCCTGGATAAATAGTTTCAGCGATGGGTTAACCCACCACTGATACTAAGGAGAAATCAGCCGGAGACCTGTTTTAACCGGACAATCGTCTGGCTTGGAAGGACACGTGTGATATTTTTTGAGTCGTGTGACTGATGATGAAATAAAACAGTGCGGCACTGCCCGTTAATAGTGCGTTTCATTCCGTTTATCGTATCTAAAGATATCCATTATTTAGGAAATCTCTCGCAAAGCGCTCATGGCGCAAATATTGCTTTCAGTTTGAAATAATTCATTCTGATAAGAGGTGTTGCCGTGAACAGCCATTCCATTTCCCGGGAAATACGCTACTCCACCGAACATGTTTCAGCGCATCACCGTTTCGAGTATTGGAATGATGTTATTCTTCGTCACTGCATTCCTTCCGATGGTAAACCACTCGCTGACTGCGGGTTTGACGGTGAACTTAACGTGCGTGAAGTGGGTCTTGTAGATGTGTGTACTCTCACTTCAACACTTCACCATTGGGAGCGAAAATCACGACATCTGAGAACGGGACCGGACGATGACTTGTGGCTCGGTTATATCCAGGGTGGCTACGGGCAGCTGGAACAGGGAGGACGAAAGGCCTGCCTGGCTTCAAATGATCTTGTTCTTTATGATGCGGCGCAGACCTTTCGCTTCAGCATTGGGGGTAAAAATAACCACCTGATAAGAATCCCCCGGCACCTGCTTGCAGGAAAAGTGCCTGCGAGTGATAGCCTGACCGCAACAGTTCTTGATGATACCCGTCCGGGTATTGTTCCGCTGCGTGAGATGATTCACCAGGCAGCTCAAACACCTCTATTGGTAAGCAATCCGGATGTGGCCAGCCGCTTTTCACAAACAATGTTAGATCTACTTATGCTGAGCCTGGAGCTTCAGGATCAGAACACCGTGTCTGTAGAACGCGATTTATACGCAAGAATGAGAAACTATATCAGTAGGAACCTTACTAATCTTGAACTCAGCGTGGAGAATATTGCTCTCGCTCATCATGTGTCAGTACGCACGGTGACAAGGACTTTTGCGCGTCACCAGAAAACACCAGCAGCGGTTATTTGGCAGGAACGGCTTCAGGCCAGCCGAGAAGCACTTGAAAATGGGCATGTTTGCAGCGTATCTGAGGCTGCACTTGACTACGGATTCTCTGATTTCTCACATTTCAGCCATGCATTCCGTAAAGCGTTTGGCGTTACACCAAGCTCTGTTATGAAACAGCAACGTCAGTTTTTTATTCAACCCTGACGATAAAAATACTCGCAAGAAAATAATATTGTGAAATTGAATAAGCAGAAATTTCTGCCCCTTAATATTCGGTTTAATCAAGATTACTTCTCATAGTTCTGAACCAAGTCTAAAATTGTTGCTATGAAAAGCGCTACAATAATACTTAAAAGCCCCTCCGATACCAGGGGCTCTTTTATTAGTTACTAAACACCATGAGAACTTAATCTTATACTAAAATAAATTCAGGAGTATCACTCCTACCTAGTAACTAAATTTTGATATGATATTTTCGCCTGCTATTGCAGGCTTTTTTTTCTGTCTGTTGAAAATTTCAATTCTTCAGGATGTGAGCAAATATGCCATGCATTAATAAATAACCGATCCTTAGTGGTGTTTTTCATGCTTGAGGAGTCTTTATTAGCTATCACTCAATTGGTTGATAATTGACTGATAGCATATTGATTCCCTTTGGTTTTTACTCACTTTTTTCAATTTGGCAAAAACGATGATTAGATTCTCCCTACTGATGGCGTACCCGCTACCACGCAGTCCAAGCACAACGTCCCCCAAAAATCATGCACATTTCAGCATACTCTTCAATCGACACCATTTAGTCTTCTAATGTGGTTACTTTCCAACACCTAAATATAGATAGTTGACCGTTCGGGAGGCAAGAAAAGACCCACTAGGAAAAATTCACTATTCAATGAATACACATCTTGTAAGATTCATTACTCCCAGAAACGACATTTAGTCCCAGCCTAAGCGATTTGCAGGCATACCTCACCATACCTAAGCTATTGGTAATCAATAAAAATATCGATTTTTAACGATTGAGCCGTAAAAAAAAGGTTTTACAGTAGTTTTTGCACAAAGACTTAAATTTATATTGTGTGTTTTCATACAGTGCTTATAATTGCTTGCGTGATTATTTACCCTCATGTAGTCACATTTGGAAAACCCCTTGGTCGTATCATTAACCGCCTCTAACTTGAGGCGGATTTTTAATCTCAGTTCATCATAATTTCAACTACCAAGGGATTCGGGGCTTTGCCAAAGGATGTGATTTTCTGGGCATGGAGCGAACCTTCCTTTTTGAGAAAAATATGTTTCGTATCTGCTTACTTATTCTTTCACTTTTAGTTATTTGCTCGTCAATTTTTTGCATAGGTATGTATATGGCGTTGTTAAAAGGAGTGTAATTTGATGGTTAATAGATGATCGGATTTTTTGTGGCTCCTAACCAGAAAAAATTAAATTTTGAAGGGGTTGAGAATTTTCGCATACCTGCGACGTACACGTGGAAGATTTCCATTTCAGGAAGATCTCGATTACTCCAGATGAGCATATAGTCTGGCTTATGCTGCTGCAAAATAATACCCGGTATTGGGACATAACAGAACTACTGGGGCTGCTGGCAACCATAATATTATGTGGTAACACTACGGGTATCAAAGATGCAACTGATCTGCCACGAAATGACCTAAGTTTTCATTTACTAGATATTATTTATCGCTAAATGAAGTTGGAAATAATGTTGATCTGGTCCTGAGACTAGAATCTGAGCAATTATGCTGTGGACCATTCGATTCTATTCTTCCCCCCACATTTCGCTTCATAAAGGGCGACGTCAACACGCTTGAGTAAGTTCTCAACAGTCTCGTCTTCTTTTTTGTGACCGGCTCCGATACTGACGGTGAACCGTATCTCCCCATGGATAACCAAGTCCCGCGTTCGGGATAATATTTTTTCCGCAACGACACTGGCGTCCTGTGTTGAGGGCAATTGCAAGATAACCGCAAACTCTTCGCCCCCGATTCTGGAGGCGGTGACATTGCCGTCATACAGGCTGCTCAGTAGATCTCCGAATGCCCGAAGAACTTCATCACCGATGTCATGCCCGTATTTGTCATTGATGTTTTTAAAGAAGTCGATATCGATGATAAAAACATAAATATTTTTATTGTCTAATTCCAGAAGAATATTTCTGAAATAACGTCGGTTAGGCAGATGCGTCAATTCATCACGATAAGAATCTATACTGACATCGGCATATTTATCATTCACGTATTGCACGATAAAGTAGATGCCAATCGAAACGCAGAGCATTCCTGCCAGTCTGGAAACATCCTCAATATAATATCCCACCCACAGAGGTTGATGGATAAACTCATCCATCACATCAAATGCTGCTGACATTATCCAGATATAAAGGCCCAGGTTAATCCATCTTCGCAGGCTGGCTTTAACAGTCAAACGGTTAAAACTCCATAAGATAAAATGAAGTATCAACCACTGAACGGTATCCACAACCCAGCCGGAGTTCTCCATCCAGGAATGTCCGATTTCTTTTTTCGGAAAGCTGAAAAGATTAATAACCATCACCAAAAGACACAACGCCAGTGAGAATATCATTGGCGTATACAGGGTTTTTCGTGATTCATTTTTAGTAAAAAGTCCGTCTTCATATTTCACGAATGGCATATGCCCCCCTGATACATATTGAAATGAAAATCATTCTCATGTAAATTTATATGTCTATATATTTCATAATTTACGCATCGCTGGTGGTTAGAACGAAATGTCATCTCCTTGTTTTGGTTCGGCTGAAAACATTGTGCTGATCTTCTCAGAACATCACAACTGGCTACAAAAAATACTCAGACGACGCCTTGGAAATGCCAGCGATGCCGCCGATCTCGCACAAGATGTTTTTCTACGGCTGCTGTTAAAACCGCGAAACTTTGACAGTCTGGCCGGCGCGCGTGCCTATCTTGGCGCTATGGCTCAGGGAATGTGTATTGATTTATGGCGTAGAAAAGAAATTGAACGCCTATGGCTGGAGACATTAAACGCTCAGCCAAAGCCTGTGGCAGTCTCGGCAGAACATTGCGCAGTCGTACTCGAAACCTTATTTCAGGTGGATACGATGCTGCGTGCGCTGCCAGTTAAAGTCCGTACAGCATTCGTGATGTCGCAAATCCGCGGGCTGACTTACCCGGAGATTGCCGTCGAACTCTGCGTATCAGTGCGCATGGTGAAGAAGTATATGGCTCAAGCCATGCTGCACTGTCTGGTCTTAGAAGTTGAGCATTTCGACGCGACATAGGTGAACTGAGCAAAGCAACATGACGAATAAACCCGGTTTTATCGCGCTTCAACAGGCTGCAAAATGGTACGCCGAGCTACAAGATATCCCCGCATCGCAAGCCAGCCCCAATGCATTCCAGCACTGGCTGAATGAAAATTCAGAGAACCGGCTTGCTTGGCAGTATGTGCTAAAAATTAGTCAGCGTTTTACGCCACTGTGCGAGAGCGATGCCCGGAAAACAGCGGCCCTGACAGCATTAACTCATGCTCAACATAATGCCGGGCGCCGTCAGGTGCTGAAAATGGCAGCATGGATTTCGGTCGGTTCGCTGATAGGCTGGAGCACATGGCGTCATACCCCATTGCGTAATCAGGTACTGGCATGGCGTGCTGATTATCACAGCCCGCACGGCGCAATCACGCAGTTCACGCTAAATGACGGTTCCCGCATCTGGCTCGATACGGACAGTGCGCTGAACGTCAACTATTCCACGAAACAGCGGGCGTTACAGTTACTTAAAGGCCGCGTCATGATTGAAACCGCAGCCGATCCCCAGCGTTCGCTGACGGTGACTACGGCTCAAGGAAAAATGCGCGCACTCGGCACACGATTTAGCGTGCATACGCTCAACGAAGGCACGGTGCTGCACGTCTATCAGGGCGCAGTGGAAGTCTCACCGGCCGCCACCGCCGATAAGCTGATTATCACAGCAGGTCATGGGGTGACTTTCCGGCAGGATGCGTTTGAACCTGTCACGGCGCTGAGCAAGCCTGAACCAGTATGGCCACGTGGACTTTTGCAGGCCGAAAATATTCCGCTAAGAGAATTCATCACACGCCTCTCTGCGTATAGAAACGGTTATCTGGGATGTGATCCCGCCGTAGAGGCGCTGGCCGTTACCGGTACGTTCCCGTTACATGACACTGATATGGCGCTGGAGATGCTGACCCACATACTCCCTGTACAAATTCACCGCCGTTTTTCGTGGTGGCTGACTGTTGCACCACGCGGCGTATAAATGATCACCAAAAATAAATTCACCTCTCCGGTTCCCCATTTCGTTTCCTCATCCGATTAACCCTGTGCAGCACTTCTACTTTTGGGAATTTTCAGGGGGATCTATGTCACCATCATCACAAAATGACCTGCCACGCGCCTTGCGCAGCAAACCACTTGCCACATTTATGCACATGATGCTTTACGTGCCAGCACTTTCTTTCGCCACGTCCATGGTGACATCTGTTCATGCCGCTGAAATCACAGCGCGTCAAAATGTTTATGCCATTCCGGCGGCACCGCTTGCATCTCAGCTCAATCAGTTTGCCGCACAGTCCGGTATATATCTGGCGAGCGATGCCACCTTAACTAATGGGTTATCTGGGACAGCGCTCAACGGCACTTTCACCATAACAGAAGGGTTATCCCGCCTCCTGACATCCCACGGCCTTCAGGCCGATCAACAATCCAATGGCAGCTATGTACTAAATAAGATCCCTGAAGGCGAAGAACTCGTGGTAGTAGGTAAAATTGATTACGGCTCAATGACTGAAGATACACGCTCTTACACTACCCACAGCATGTCAGCCGCGACCCGTCTGAATCTTTCTCCGCGTGAAACGCCGCAGTCGGTCAGTGTTGTAACCCGTCAGCGCATGAATGATCAGAATATGACCTCCCTGGACGATGCCATGCGTCAGGTGACGGGTGTCAATGTGATTAACGAGAGTTCGTACCAGAGCCGCTACCAGTCACGTGGCTTTACGATGGACAACATTCAGGAAGATGGTATCAGTTCCTCGTTTCAAAACAGCCTCGCGGGTATGGGATACGCCGAAGCGTCAACCGAATCGCCTGATTTAGCGATTTACGACCATCTGGAAGTTTTACGCGGCGCATCCGGCCTGACTCAGGGCAGCGGTGAACCGGGCGGCACCGTCAATATGGTGCGCAAACGTCCTACATACGATTTTCGAACCTCATTGAGCGCCAGCGCAGGAAGCTGGGATAACTATCGCAGCGAAGTGGATATATCCGGCCCGCTCAATGACGATGCTTCGCTGCGGGGGCGTCTGGTTGGGGTGCTGCAAAAAAAAGACAGTTTTACTGATTACGTAAACAGTGAACGTCAGGTGCTGTTCGGGACGATGGCCTACGACCTCACGCCACAGACCACTTTGACGACAGGCATTTCGTGGCAAAAAACTGACACGGTTCCCAATCTTTATGGTGTCCCGATGTCAACGGACTATTCCAGTCTGAATCTTCCACGTTCGACGTTTCTGGGTGCCAGCTGGAATAATATCACCTTCGAGAAAACCAATGGCTTCGCCGAGCTTGAACATTATTTTGACAATGAGTGGGTTGCTAAAAGCTCGCTGAACTATACCTCCGCCAGTGCACAGGGGAAGTTCATCGGTGTTTACGGTAACGGCACGCAAGGCGTGAATGATTCTGGCGATGCAAGACTCAACAACTACCTGCAACGGCACAACCGCAGCAGCCAGTACGGTCTAAACGTCAACCTTAGCGGCCCGTTTGAGTTTTTGAAACGCGAACATGAACTGGTACTCGGCGGCGACTATCAGAAAGAGAACTTCAGCAATTTATTCGGTTCACTAAGCAACACCAGTAAGGTGAATATTTACAGCTGGGATCCGGAGAGTCTGAGTGAACCGGACTGGGATTATACGCGCCGTTATCAGTACAACGTCTATCAGCGCGGCCTGTATGCGACAACACGTCTGAGCCTCGCAAATGACTGGAAGCTGATCCTCGGCAGCCGTTACAGCGACTTCACCTACGACTCCTATTTCACTAACCTGACTACCGGCGCAATGACCGGGTACAGCAATTACAAGGTGAAAGGTAAAACTATCCCTTACGGCGGCCTGCTGTGGGATTTCGCAAAAGATTACACCTGGTATTTAAGTTACTCTGAAATCTACAAGCCTCAGAGCACGCAGGACGCCAGCGGCAACTTCCTGCCGCCGGTCACAGGCAGCAATTACGAGACCGGTGTCAAAGGAGAATTCTTCGAGGGTGCGCTGAATGCCTCTATCGCCCTCTTCCGTATCATTCAGGAAAATAATGCCATGAGCGGGGTCGGCTGCGACGACTGCTATATCGCTGATGGCAAGGTCCAAAGTCAGGGGATTGAGATGGAAGTATCCGGCCAACTGGCCGAAGGGTGGCAGGTTTATTCAGGGTATACGCTCAATAACAGTAAATATCTCGAAGCAGCCGACACGCAGAAAGGCACCAACTTCAGCAAACATACCCCACAACATCTTATCCGCGTCTACAACAGCTATCAGTTCCCGGGACGTTGGGAGAAATGGTCCGCAGGCGCAGGATTAACGGCGCAGACGTCTACCACAACTAACTACGACGTTTCGCAGGGCGGTTATACGCTTTTCAATGCCAATATCGGCTATCAATACAACAAGCAAATACGCCTGAGTCTGAATGGTAACAATCTGACGGACAAAGAGTATTACGTCGGCGTCTCCAACCGTCACCGTGGCGGTAACAATTTTTACGGAGACCCGCGTAATTTCATGCTCAACGTGAAATGGGTTTACTAAGTTGAATCTTTTTTAAGCGCGTTAGCCAGCCACGCGGGTGGCTAACGCGCTTTTCTCGGACGCTTCCGGTACAACTAACCTGACACTTAATGCGATTTTATTTATGCAAAGCTTGAAACAATTTTACCGGCTGATAGCCCCCTATTGGCTCCATCCCCGCGAGTGGTTTTCGTGGCTTTTGCTTTTGTTGCTGGTCTCTCTTACGTTAGGCGTGGTATGGATCAGCGTGCAGTACAACAACTGGAGCCGTGCATTTTATGATGCCCTGACTGACTACTTCCAGCATGCCTCGGTGGCTGGGTTGGCACTGTCTTATGCAGGATACACGGCACTTTTTGTGGTGTTCATAATCAGTACCAACTGGCTGAAAAAATTACTGATTATCCGCTGGCGACAAAAGATGACACTGCGATTTCAGTCAGCGTGGCTTAGGCAAAATAATCATTATCGTTTAAGTCTCAACAGTGAACCCGATAATCCCGATCAGCGTATCGCCGAGGATATCCGGCTGCTGATTGAACAAAGCCTTGGACTGTTTTTGTCATTGTTAAAAAATACCACCGGTCTTTTCTCCTTTATTTTCATTTTATGGCAACTATCGGACACACTCAGCATCACCGTTCTCGGTCATACCATTACTCTCCACGGTTATTTAGTCTGGGTCGCTCTGGGGTATGCCACCATCAGCAGTGTTCTGGCGCACTGGATCGGACGGCCTTTGCATCAGCTCAATATGGATAAACAAAAAGCAGAAGCAGACTACCGTGCAGGCTTATTACGCATACGTGAAAACACCGAGCAGATTGCTTTATACCGGGGAGAGCGTGCCGAACTACGTCGAATGCATCATCACTTTTTAGCCATCGTTCACAACTGGCAGCGATTGATGAAACGCGAGTTCAGACTGGATACCTTCACGACCACCTACTTTCGCCTGAGTCTGATGATTCCAATTTTTGCTGTATTGCCGCTGTATATTGCCAAAAAAATCTCTCTCGGTGGTGTAATGCAGGCACGTGCTGCTTTCGGATATGTGCTGGATGCTTTCGGCTGGTTTATCGATTCGTACCGTCAGATTGTTACGTGGTCAGCAACGGTAGAAAGACTGTGGGTTTTCGAGCAAAACTTAAAGGAAATCCCGGCTAAAGCGATACGTTCACGGCAACCAGGACCACTGATATGCCAGGAACTGGTCGCCCGACACGCTTCGGGAACACCACTTTTTAAACCGGTAAACCTGCGTTTACATGAAGGCGACACCCTCGCCATTACAGGCGCCAGTGGTTGTGGAAAAACCACTCTTCTCAGAACCCTGTCCGGACTTTGGCCTTACAGCAGCGGACGCTGGATTTTACCAGCCGGAAAAAATCTCTTTGTGCCACAAAAACCCTACTTGTCATACGATTCCCTGAAGCGTATTGCAAGCTATCCGGGGTTAGCGAAAATCAGTGACGAGCAGATAAAAATGAGTCTTGATAAAGTGGGTTTAGGGCATTTTTCTTCTCAAATAAATCAAATAAAGCTCTGGCAGCGAGTGCTCTCCGGTGGAGAACAACAGCGCCTTTCTTTCGCACGTATATTGATAAACCGGCCAAAACTTATTTGCCTTGATGAATCCACAAGTCATCTGGACGATGAAACTGCGCTCCGTCTTATTAACCTTATCCGAGGTGAGTTGCCTGAAAGTATCATCCTCTTTATCAGTCACCAAAAATCCGTAACCAAATCATTTACAAAGCAATTAGAGGTTGAATTACATAAAGGAAAGTAAATGAGGTGACCTCAATCTTATGGACTCACGAAATGCCCGTTTAAGCGGGCATTTTTGATTATGTATTAATCCTGACTTTTATTTCTTTTGAGATATCAGAATTCAAAAACTTCAGCCTGCATTAAAAGATAAAGTTACTTAAATAGTCTAATTAATTGGTGCACAACGATACGGCTAGTTTTATCGATATATCCGGAACCGAAGTCACTCCGGGATATTATAAATTAGGGTTAACTAGGTAACACTGACCCGATGAGAGCTGACAGTTTTTCTCTACTTCTTTTCCATTTCTAAACATTCGACACCGAGAAAAGCAAAAGTTGAACTTGGGTTTGTATTACCTGGTAGAGCTCTTCCGAAAATCAGTCCCTAAAAAAATAGCTGGCGAAAAGTTTAATTAAACAGGCAGAAAATTCTACGCTCATACCATCGCCTTACCCAGGTGATTACTTGATAAAATACTCTCACACAAGAAAATATACGTTAGGCTTAGTCTTTTGTTCTGAAACACCAAATCCATTCTAGCTTGATTGAATTTCCGAAGACCCATACGAACCAGGCCGCCATTCAAAAGATTAATCTGCTTGTCCGACAAACGTGTGCAACTTCGTATCTGAAAATTCAGCAACTTTACCCGGCAAAGTTCTTAGGGGGGGAATCGCCAAAAATGAGCAAATGAAGACTATGTATAGGCATCAAAAGTTCTCTGATATGGATCCGTACAAAAAAGTTAATCCTTATTTCAGAATATTTTTACAACACGACCTTTCGATGTTCAGATTACCCCACCTGCTTTCAAGTGAAAGTTGACTTTTGCTATGGGGAGGGTTGTTCCTTACCAAACCGTTGTGAACGTAGATACCTTAGTATTGGATCTCGAGCACGGTCAAACCTCTTTTCTTTAACATACACTTCGATAGATCGGATCTTCTAAAAACCCTTCCTTCAATGAATAGCTACAGCTGACCATTGAAGACGGACATAATTATTTAACATGTTGGCATTGTTAAAAATCAGTATGAACGGAAAGTCGCACAAGAATACCAATTTTTTTATTTAGAAATCAGTAAATTACACCACATCACTGAGTAGGAGTTAATTTTTTCGGAATTTTTTAACACCAAACCTGTACAAGATGGGGTTCTTTGTATAACTTTGTAGTCACGAAGGTTATTAATTTATCCAACATTTTACAGAGAAAAATAACCATGCCACATAGAAAGCAGGCAATAACACTCTCAGGTTCTACCTTTCTACAAGCTTATCTTCCTTCTGATGAAGAAGCGATGGGCCGGATTGTAGTTGAACTTCTTACTGCCGGGAAAAACTTAAACCGAAAAAATCTGTGTGCAAAACTACTAATCCTTGTAGAGACGGCAAGCAGCGCAGATGAAGAAAGGCAATATATGCAGCTGATTCGCCTTGTACTTGAACGTGACTCCTGATTGCTAGCTGTTGTAGCAAATGGTTCACATTGAATTTTAGCTTTACTTATATAAATACAAATCAAATTTATTAATTGCATTCAATCCAGGAATCACTCTGAGCCTGCAATCAGCCTGTCAGCGTTTGGGAGAGGCAACATCAGAGGTTGTTAAAATGTACAGAAGTGAAGATGAAAAGTTGACTGATACGCTGATGGGCGAAGCCGTAATTACTCTACTTAAGTCCCAAAAAACTATCTCCATGCAACGCTTATTGGCTCAGTTAGAGTTGATGGCTACAGGAGCTGGTGAGGGTAAGCGAAAAGACTCTTGTGAACAGTTAATTAATGAAATACGCAGTGGTCTGAATCAACGTAAACCACAGACTACCTACGAGATTAGAAGTACGGATAATGTACGACATTTTTTCAATGCTGAAGGGCCCCCAGATGACCGTAAAAAGCACTAACTCTCAGGAAATGGCCGCACGAGGTCATACAGACATAGTTATGTCTCAAGGAGCAAATGATACGCACAACGCCTTGTCACAAAACAAAATTTATCAACACTTTGTTAAATCAGGTGAGTTGTTTTCCTCCGAGACTGAAGTGCTTGGCGCCGCAATCAGGGATATCCTGAACGATAGGGGCCATGTGAATAATAAAGCTATCATTCTGCATCTTATACTTAAATTGGAAAGCACTTCAGATGTCGTACAGATGGACATTCTGCGAAATACATTGGAAATGGTCGTTGGCATTACGCCCGATGATCCGGAAATATGATGTTATTTAAAGAAATTACTGCTCTTTTTTCTATCAGCTGACTGTTAATTGCTGTGATCGACTGTTTCCCGGCATCAGAACTTGTCTGAGCATACCAGGCCAGGAATTATGATCCTCCATGTTAAAGTCAGCTCTATATCTATGAAGTAAAATCTGACTGACATGGAGGGAATGAAATGCGAGATATGGTGAGCGTGCCGTTGAAACTGGCCGACTACATCTTCAATGACGATCCGGGGATGTTAACAGGTAATGAGATTATCTTAGGCATTTACGCAAGCTTATCCAGTCAGGGGAGACTGGTATCTAACAAAGATATAATCCTGTGCCTGATAAATAATATTGAGTGTGAAAAGAATGTCTTGATGCAGGACAAGTATCTTAAAGCACTTGAGTATATTGTCTATAGAACCCCAGATGACTGGGAACGGTGACATGTTAGAAGTAAATTATTACAGTTCCCTGCATAACCCAAACTCAATGCAGGGAACCGTATTTTTAACATCAGCACCAAGTCTAGGTATAAGTAGATGAGCGGCACTATAGCCTGTGACTAAGCGTTTTGTTAGCTGGCTTTAATCACTATCTCGTCAGCCTCTGGCCAATTAACAGCTGGGAACGCATTAAGTGCCGGGGAAGCAAATAGTTCTCCCTGAAAATTAGAGATACCTGCTGCATCGAGCCACATCCATTCCTCAGGTTTTATTATTCCTGTCGCGATCACAGAAATTTCCAACGAAGAACAAAATTTGATTATAGCCTGTACGATGGCTTGCTTTGGACCACTCTTATGAACGTCACGGATAATACCCTGATCGACCATGATTTTCTCAGGTTGGAACCTTGTTAGCAGTAAAAGTCCTGCGGACCCCGAACCAAAATCATCAATGGCCAAACGCATCCCAGAAGCCTTCAGCTGTTTAAGTACTTCAGCCAAGTTGTCATCTCGTGTTTTTTCACTATTTTCCGTAATTGCAATGACGATTTGTTCGGCAACCAATCCTTGTTTTTCAATTTCTCCAAGCAAGGCTGTAATCGCATCAGGCACAGTTATCAGTGTCATTGGAAGAAATTTTAGTGTCAGAGTCTTATCACCAATACCCAATTTCTTTGCCACACTGATGGCGAGCTTCTGTGCTTCGAGGTCTGCCTCATAAATGTTCCTATGCGTTACTTTGGAATAATAACTGATAGCAGACGTGCCGGCGGGCCCGCAAAGTGCACTTTCATAGGAAAGAATCTCTAAGCTAAGCGGATCAATAATTGGCTGAAAAGTAAACCCAATGTCCTTCAAATCAGGCAAACTGACAACTTCAGGTGTTTTACAGATACCATCAGCTTGAAAAGACCAAACCCCGGCTTGAGGAATATCCAGATAATTATCCCTTTCCCTAGCTTGCACGAAAGTGCATAAAAACTGCAATGCCCGGTCATCATAGGTGAGGCGATACTTCGAGGTTCCTTTATCCAGAACTGCCTGGAGGACAACATCTTCCGAATAACTCTGGAGATCAATAATCTCCATTCCTACCTTGCCGAAGCGCCGTGCTGGAGCGTAATCATGCATTAATTCAACGACATTATGATGGCGTGAGTCTGCACAAATGGTTTCAAATATGCTGGATACCGCCTTTTCCGGCCCCTCAAGTAACTGAAAAAAGTGGGTCCCATCAAAAAGCAGGATCCCAGTCACCGAAGACAACTCATTTTTACTGCTTGCATGCGAAATCATGCCCTCAAGGGATGAGGGAGAGAGACCTTCACAAATACGGCTGCGATAAATCAGCGTAGACAACATAAAGTTTACCGAATACTTAAGTGATAGATTTTCAAAATAGCAGATAAATCTTGTTGAGGTAAAAATTTACAAGGGGGATAGTGTGTCGTTGTTAAGCTATAAATGCTTAACTAATACTTTAGAAACTCACCTAAAGTTATAAATGGTCTAAGCTAGCCATGAATCCCAGCCAAAAAGTGTGTGCTTTGCACAGGTGAGTTGATTAAGAAACATTCAATTCAACTTTTTTGATACACCCTCCAAACCGTGAATAGGAAATGAGACTTCGCGTTCGCACATGATATTGCTACGGCTCATCTCTATCCCCATCGAAGTCAATCCTAATCATCTAAATAGAGCGAAAATAACAGTACTATAAGATTCAAATGCGTAAGGCGAACGCCAGAGCCCTGCCCTTCCTATTGGCTTCCGAACTAGCCGCCTCTTTTATGCTTTCAACTCATTTGCAGTAACTACTTAAGTTCTCTCAAATAGTTAATCACTTGAACATGCAAGTATTAAGTCTTCTTGGCGGTTTAAATTCCCTGTTATCAAATAGCGCTAAAAGCTCTTTTTTTGTTACCTCACGTCCACATGATGCACAGTTTAAGCTGAGAAAGTTTTCCTCAAAATCAAAAAACTCTGGTTGCTTAAGAAACTCGCATCTGCAGACATAACAAATAAAAAATTCAAGAAAATTGTCTGCATTCATTGCACACCCCTTTTTATGGTAGATTTAAGAGCAGGATAGAATTTGAATGTGTATTTCGGGGAGCAATACAATGAACAAAGATGGTCAGTCAATCTTGCTAAAAGCGACACAAGGACAGTTATGCTCTGAGGATCGCTACAAAGGTAAGCAGGTCATTTCTGTCCTCGATGTTGCCCTTGATGTGATAAATGATTTAGAACAAGAAATAAATAGGTTGAACGCTATAATCCGACAGATTGAAGGCAAAAACTAACCTACTCCCCATCAAAAAACACGCCAAGTATGGGCATAACTTAGAGTGTATAGAACAGCATTTAATGGCAAAACTCAAATACCGTAACAGTCAGTTTTATGTATTACGAATCCCTGATATGGTTAAGATGTTGTGATGAATCCCACCTATGCGGTAGGGCATAAACAGCTAATTTCTTTCAGTTGTGCGGAAATGCGAACCATGGTTAGCTGGCCGACGGTTCACCGGGAGGCACCCGGCATCGCAACACAAAGCTTGTGGGTTTACCACGATTTATCTTTGAGTTACGAAAAGCTCTCTGCCATTTCACTAATTAAGCGTCTCGCAAATCCTAGCTAAGGTCATCGACCTCTTTTACATACATTACCGTCATTTGAATGCATTGCTGCTTTTCGTCTGATGAGCGAGTAATTTGGCTACGCCTATAATCTTCTGTGGCAACTGCTTGGATGCCCTTTCTACTCTACTTGCGGGTATTGATAGATCTTAGATCTGAATTAGGAGAAATAATGATTTTTGCCGCGTAGTTTTTATGATGGTGTACGCCACGACTGATGAACCGGATGATAGTTCATGCATTCAAAATGCGGAAAAGCAGTGCCCTATTTTTGTAATAACTGTTGGTGGTTAAAGTTTCAAATAGAGGAAGACAATTTCTAAGCCACAAGGGTAAACCGGCTAAACAGTTTTAGCTGAGTTTGTGCTGGGCAACCTAGAGAGAGTCATACCCTTCTCTCGAAGCTGCATCAGGAACTTACCCATTTACCCGAAAACGGCATGCAGTAAATTTTCTTACAAAGAACCCGTGTTAACGACGGGCTAAGTATCAAAGCTATCAATATTGCTTAATTTGGAAGGTAGTCACTCCGTCCACTTCAAAGATAAGCCAATACTCAGCGATTCACCACGTGACAGATAAAAAAAGAGCCCGTTGTTTAGGCGGGCTATATTCAAGGATTAGAATGCTAGTAGTCTTGGCAGACCTGCTGATCTTTTGTCAGCTGAACAAAGCATAGTTGGTATTCTGATAGAGATTATTAATTTTTCTAAAGTAAAAATCCTAGGACAACTTTTCAGTTACATTAAGATGACTTTTTCCAGATCATCGGGAGGTTCTCATGGATATTCCAAATCCAGTCTTTGAGGAAGCATGTAGGCTAATCGGGGAGTGCTGCGTAATGCTTGCGCAGAATGGGGAAGAAATCAGCCGTAACCGGATAGCATTAAGACTTGAACGAGTTCAAGAGTCGGCGATAACGATAACCGGTAGGCCGAATGATGCGCTGTGTCAGGCTATAGACAGACTTAAAGGTCTTTAACTGCCCTAAGTTGGATAGTCTTATTGCCAATATATAGAAGCGGCGTACCACTACGGTATTCTGATAGTTGTAAAGAAAATCTTGGGCCCGATTAGAGAATATTTGTGTACTTTTTCTCCATCGACTAGAACCAAGCTTACCCTTTATGAGCATTCACTCAGTAACAGGAACTACATGAAACGTGATCTCCCCCCTACAGCCACATTGCGCACTTTCGAGGTCGCTACCCGGCACATCACGTTTACGTCAGCCGCAGAGGAGTTATTCATTACGCAAAGTGCTGTCAGCCATCAGCTCAAAAATCTCGAGGAAATCTGGGGGCTGCAACTCTTTCAGCGAGGTAAAACTTTGCGCCTTACGCCTGCTGGCGCAGCCCTTGCCCCTTTGGTACGCGAATTCTTCAGTAAACTCGAAACCACACTTGTCGACCTGCGTGAACAAAATGGGCGTGTACGTTTGCGCGTCAGCACCACCTATTCTTTTGCGCTTAAGTGGCTGTTACCCCGCTTGCCTGACCTGGCTCTCCTACATCCGGAAATTCTGGTTACAATCGAAAACACCGATAACGCTATTAGATTCGCGAACGGAGATGCCGATTTGGCAATCCGTTTTGGGAACGGTAATTATCCTGCGCTACATTCAGAGTTTATGTTCCGTGAACAGCTCTTTCCGGTGGCAAGCCCTTCCCTTTTACAGCGTTTTGGTATTCCGAATGCCCCTGGCGAATTGTTACGTTACCCGCTCCTTACTCGTGACGGTGCTGACCTGGTACCAAAATGGGACACATGGTTCAAGAAAGTGGGCATCAATACGGATGTACTCCACGAGAATGTGCGCTTCGCTGACACCAATATGACTATTGAAGCAGCCTTACTAGGCCAGGGCATTGCATTGGCGAGAAGCGGGCACGTTGAAAAAGAAATCCGTGAAGGAAGCTTGGTCCGATTATTTGACGTAATATTCCCCTCACCTGTTGCTTACTACTTGGTCTGTCCGGAAGGCACAGAAACTCAGCCGCATATACTTAAATTCCGCAACTGGCTTCTCGCTCAGTCACAGCAAGCTCAGCTTAGCTACAGTTAATGTATGAGCGTTTACTCATTCTTCAATGACAACAATTCACTTCAAATCGGGGCAGATGCTGTTTAGCATCAAGACATGCCCACTCATATTATTTTACTGACGTTGTTCGCCGCCCTCCTGCACGCGAGTTGGAATGCCTTACTCCGCGGCGGTTCTGACCGGTTGTGGTCGATGACCATAATGTGTGTAGCGATCGCGTGTAGCTGCGTCATTATCGCTCCATTCCTTCCGCTGCCCACCGGCGAGAGCGTTAAATATGCGGTGTTATCGGCTTTGCTGCATGTCGGCTACAACCTGTGTTTAGTTCGCAGTTACCAAAGCGGAGATCTCGGGAAAACCTACCCAATTGCACGGGGTTCTTCGCCCCTGATGGTGACCTTTGGAGCAGCAATTTTTGCAGGGGAAAAAATTGTCTCAACTACGTTTGTCGGTATCGGGCTGATCTCGAGTGGGATTATGTTACTTGCTATAAGAAGTCCTAAAGTGCCGGTGCGAGACCTCAAATTTCCCCTCGCTACCGGGGCGTTTATCGCCGCCTATAGCGTTGTGGATGGGTTAGGTGCGCGCGTCTCAGGCAATTCTTTCTCTTATACCGTGTGGATGAGCATGTTGTGGGGTGCGCTGATGCCTGTGTTCTTTATCATCCTGCGCGACAAAAAAAGTTTACTGCGCTGGCGTCCTGGTTTATTTGGTGCGGCAGTTGGTGGGCTTGTATTGTTATTGGCTTACGGCCTCATCATTTATGCCATGATGGCCGCACCTATGGGAGGCGTGTCAGCTCTACGCGAAACAAGCGTACTTTTTGCTGTTGTTCTGGGGTATCTGTTTTTGGGGGAAAAGTTAACGTTGAGAAAAATGCTGGCGTGTACGGTGATCGTAATCGGAACGTTTATGATGGGTTAACATCAGGAGAAATCGATATGTCTGGCCTTCCAACCATTGCTCTTATTGGACCCGGCGCGATTGGTACTACAGTTGCTGCATTGCTTCATGAAGTTGACCGTACACCAATGCTTTGCGGACGTACCGCGCATCCACAATTAGTTTTGCATCACGATGAGGGGAAAATAATCGTGCCAGGCCCGGTGTTGAACAATCCTTCAATTGTCAGGCATCCGATGGACCTGGTCTTTGTTGCGGTAAAAACTACCCAGGTGGCTGATAGCGCTGGTTGGCTGGCCGCGTTGTGTGATGAAAACACTGTAATATGTGCCCTGCAAAACGGCGTGGAGCAGAAAACTCTTCTGGAGCCCTTCGTTAACGGGGCAACAGTGCTCCCATCTGTTGTGTGGTTTCCAGCACAGCGTGAATCCGATACTTCTGTCCGACTTCGCGCAAAACCCCGACTAACCCTACCGGATGTGCCACTTGCACAACTTGTCACTGACGCGCTCAGCGGCACGCGTTGCACGGTTGAGTTGTCATCTGATTTTGTGTCGCTTGCATGGCGTAAGCTACTGCAGAATGCGGTTGCGGGCCTGATGGTGCTTACAAATCGCCATGCAGGGATATTCTCACGAGAAGATATTACACAATTGGCCCTAGCTTATTTACACGAATGCCTAATCGTTGCACGTGCACAAGGGGCTGTGCTTCAAGATAGTGTCCTGCAGGAGATTGTTAACGGTTTTCAGCGTGCGCCCGCAGATCTAGGCACCTCTATACTTGCCGACCGGAAGGCTAACCGGCCGCTTGAATGGGATATACGTAACGGTGTCATTCAGCGTTATGGCCACTCAAAGGGTATCCCAACTCCCATTAGTGACATCCTGGTACCATTATTGGCGGCGGGGAGCGAGGGACCGGGCTGACTCCAATTACCTCCAGGGAGTTAGACAAAAAACGGCATTAATATGACCTAAATACTCAGGCTATTACGGGTTTGAATAATGTCATCACTTGTGGCTCTCGCATTGCAGAGCGATCCAAAGGCAAAAAGTATAAGAAGCGGCTAGATAGAAAGTCCGTAAGCGTATCATTCAGACCGTCGTTCATCTCGGGGTCACATTCGCTACCATGAATACTTTCGCGGACGTGGTCAATATCGCGCACAGAAACACGCCCTATATCTCGATGAGCATGCGTTTTAGTGACGCTATCACTTCCCGAGAAATCGCGGCAAAGCTGAAAATCAGCTCATCAGCTACGTATATGATCTTCACGCGCTTCCTACGCACCAGTATATCATGGCCCCTATCTGAAGATTACACACCGTAAAAACTCGTAGTTGACTCTACACTTTTAACCTTGAGATGAATCTGCCTGTTAAAAAGCCCCGGCCGACTGGACAATAGAGTTCAAAATTCACATGGATGAACTCAGCTGAGCCTGCAGCCCGGCTATTGTGTCGCTGCTCTTGCATGGGAAAATAGCATTAATGTCAACCTGATTTTCAACTGACGCAACCACTCAGCACCGGCGTACTCGCCCCGGATCCTAGCCTCGGGGTTATCGCGGTAAACTTGGGATCTCTTACTTGTGCCATGAAGGCTAACAGAACGAAAACGTACACCAAGAAGGTAACATTGGGGTGTCTTAATCATCGGGGGGAGGACACTTAACATGGTAATTGTCTGTCCACTATTGGTACAAAAGGGGACAAGCGAGTAAGATCAGCTAGGAACTGACTAGCGAATTAAACGGAAAGGCATAGGAAGTCTCGTTACTTTTTGTTCAGGCCAGCAACCTGATTCCGCTGGCCTTCATTTGAAACTTTGTTACAGGGGAAGTGGTCAGGTCAGCGCGACCCTCACCTTTAGTCCGATAATAAGCGTGGCAAAAAACATTATGCAACCAGCGGTGATGAAAACACCTGTAACGCCGCTGATACCAAAGATTAATCCCCCCCACGCAGCACCCGCAGCAATTGAAGATTGAACTGCTGCGACTACCATACCGCCAGCGGTTTCAGCCTGATCGGGTACGGAACGCGCTACCCAGTTTGACCACGCAACGGGTACGCCACCAAATGCCATCCCCCACAGGGCGACGAGCATCATCAATCCTATTTCCTCTAGTGGCAGCAAAATCATGCTTAATGCCGCTAAACCGACAAGCGCTGGCATGAGTATCAGGGTAAGACGCAGGCTTCTCTCCATCAGCCACCCAGCCAGCAGCGTACCGATAAAATTAGCGATGCCAAATCCAAGTAGTATCAGAGACAAACGATCCACATCAAGTTTGACAATATTTTCAAGAGCCGGACGAATATAGGTAAACAGTGCATACTGACCAGTATGGGCAATTACACACCCCGTCATTCCCATCGCAATACCTGGGCGGCGGAGTAACTCCATGACAGATGCTGTTACCATCATTCTACGCGGAGCCATTCCTGGAAGGGTAAATAGCTGAAAGAGTAGAGTCAGCACGCCTACCCCGGTTGCAGCGATAAAAGCACTACGCCAGCCATAAAGCCCACCTAAATAGCTCCCCAGTGGGATCGAAACTACGGTACCGACAGCAATACCGCTAAAGATAATGGAGAGCGCGCGCGGAACGCTTTTAGCAGGGACCAGACGCATAGCTACGGCAGCAGCCATACTCCAGAAACCTCCCAGTGCGATGCCCAGCAAAATGCGCATGACTAACAGTACGGCCAGACTGGATGAAAGCGCGACAAGTAGATTGGAGGCAATCATCAGCATGGTAAAACCAAGCAAAACATTTCGGCGATCATAATTACGCGTCAGGCGGGGAACCATCAGACCAGCAAACAAGGCCACCACAGCCGTTACCGTTACAGCCTGACCAGCAAGAGCTTCTGTCACACGGAGATCGGCCGCCATGGGTGTCAACAGGCTGGCAGGAAGATATTCCGCAGTCAGTAAGCCAAACACGCCCATAGTCAGTGAAATAATGGCCATCCATGCGGATTCTTTGGGTTCCGAACTATTCAAACTAGCGGATACAACTTCAGTTGCTTCATTTCTCATAACACACTCTTCTTGGACAAAAAATTACAACTCCAAGTCTAGAGTCGAGTCGCTGGACGATCTATGATGCCCTATCCTGATTTTTTACCAGAAACTCCGAATATGCATCTGAATAAACATTTTGCCCTGTCATCCGAGCTCATCAGTGAATTGCTGCTGGAAATGCGCCTACGTGGCGTGCAGTATCGCCGTTTACAGACTGGCTCTGAATTCGGCATCGGTTTTAGCAACAGGCCGGGGCATGCCTATTTTCATTACATCGCTGTGGGAACTGCTCTGCTTCGCACACGCGATGGTATGTTGCACGAACTGAAAGCCGGAAGCATGGTATTCATGCCGCAGGGTGAGGATCATGAGCTCGTATCGGATGTCAGCAGTTCATTTCAACATATCGACACGTTAGGCTCTGCTCCTTTAGGCGAAGCCGTCAGCGGAATCAATACGTGCCCGAGTTCGAATCCGACACCCAGCACGGTTCTGTTTTATGGCTGTATGGAGTTCGATCTCGGTGGAATGCAAGGTCTTGGTAAACTGATGCCACAAGCCATAGTGGTTGAGGCAAATGAACAGATTTATCCAGGGTTGGTCCCCATTCTGGGCGCGATGAAATTTGAAATTTGTTCCGGGCGAGCAGGCTTCGCGGGCATTCTGGCACGCCTCGCAGAAGTGGCGGCCGCTATGATTGTGCGTGGATGGATAGAAAACGGCAGCGAAAACGCCGCTGGCCTGATCGCTGCGTTACGTGATCCACGACTTGCCCGTGCTATCCTGGCCATTCATCGCGATACATGTCGGGAGTGGTCTGTTGCTGAACTTGCTGCCCAGTCACATGTGTCACGTTCTGTTTTTGCAGAACGCTTTAAATCAATCATCGGCATACCACCCCTGCGCTATGCAAGGGAGGTGCGAATGCGTATCGCAGGTCACTGGATAATTCATGATAAGATCTCAATTGACACCGTTGCTCTACGCCTCGGCTATGCCTCACAGGCTGCGTTTAGCAGAGCTTTTAAGCGCATCAATGGATATCCGCCAGGGGCTATGCGTCAGCGAAAGGCAATACACTAATTGAGTGAATGTGATTGCTGAATTAACTGTAGGAGACAGCTCTCAACATTAAATACTGAGCGCAAACGTCTTTCATCATTCAAAGTATCCCAATTTACTCAATGTCCGCTTCCTGCACGAACCAAACATGCTGAAATGAGTCTTCCGGAAAGAGCGAAGAGCAGACCTCGCATCTCAATACGATTTATTTTTACACTACCGAACAGATTTCTGAGTCAACGAAGAGCAAGCTACACTGACATATTGAAAATTCGCAAAATCTTAGTCGTTGGATTATGCTGCAGATAGTTTTTAAAGGGGTCATTATATGAGCAATAGAGTAAGTTTACATTCTGCAGTCTATCATAGACAGATCGTTGAAAATCTATTTCGATATTACGTTTACGACCTCTCTGAGTTCAGTCGAGGCCCATGTAATAACGATGGAAGTTATAGTTTTAAGTCGTCATCACTTGATCCCCACTATAGCCGTAATGACCATTGGCCGTATTTAGTTTATTGCGGTGAGGAACTCGCTGGCTTCTGTCTGGTTAGACTCTATCCCTATGATTTACAGCGTTATGATATTGATCAATTTTTTATTATTCGTAAGTTCAGAGGAATGGGCGTTGCTAAAGAGGCATTTCGTCTTGCAGTATCTGATAGGCCTGGACTGTGGCAAACAAGGGTAATGCTGAAAAATACATCGGCATTGCAGTTCTGGCGTTCGGCGGTTAATTCAGTCAGCGATGGTAATTTTCAGGAGAGGATTCTGGCTGATTATGATTTAGACATGCATTTCTTTTTATATGAAATAATATAAGTGTTTTTGCAGTTAAATAAGTATAAATAAAGGAATAATCGTCACGTTTTTAAAAGAGAATTTCGCCGTTGATGAATATCATTTGATCAAAAGCACTCTTAGTCAATATTTCTCTCAATCTGACCTGCTTCTATTGATGAACGCACCGCGAATTTAATATGGTCCATTTTTCGCACAAAGCAGACAGCAGACAGCAGACAGCAGACAGCAGACAGCTGAGTGAATCCCGTCAGAAATGGGTGAGGAACGGAAATCAGGAATGCATACTCTCATCGATGAGTCTTGAATCCTGGGGAGCATGTCAAAACGATTGGTTGCATGTTTGTCTACGCCGACCCGACAACATGAGTGATTAAATGAATACTGAAAGTTGTTAATTGCATGGTAATTATTCTACCTATGTTTTCATTTTTTTCACGTTTTTTTTAACATCATCAGTTCTTCAGGATCTTGTTAGCCGGTTAGTGCCGTTTATTTCTCAGAATATTCAATGCGATAACCTTATACGCATCTATAAATGGCGACTGGTTTAATTAATGTTTCATTCCAGTTTGTAAAATAGAGACTAGCCAAATATATAAGGATTATTCTTCACATGAAAACATCAATAATTACCACCACTATTTTAATTGGTTCTTTGTTAAGCGGTTGCGCTGTGCAAAATGATAAAACACAGTTTCAAGGCTTGGGCTTGATATATCAATCCGATGTCAAAAAGCTAGAAAATGGTGACTATCTAACTGAAGTAGAGGCAGCGCCTGCTGCAGGCCGCATACAAGGTGCTATTGGGACTGCAACTAAAAAGGCTTCTGATTTATGTAGGGTACAAAACAAATCTATGAAAGAAGTTAAAACTGAAATTGATACACACTTACTTGTTAATGGCGTTGCTCGCCTGACGTTCAAATGCATTTAAATATTCCTATTTATAAAACTGAGAGCCGTTATTAAACAGGCTCTCTATGGGCATATTATTATTGTGACTAAGTGGTAATGTAATTATTCGCTACAAACGTGCTATTCGCTTTTAGAGATTTTCTGATATTTTATCCCTTCCCAATATCGGTGTCAGGATAAATCAGAGATCCGGGCCTGTTGATTCCTTCCCTGTTTATAACTAATTAGTGTTCCGATAGATCGTATCGTTCAGCCTTATCTGAAGTTAGCTGTTTACTATGAACAAAAACGATGAGTAGGAATTTTAATACATGCCTGAGCCGTTAACACAATGTCTGCGGTATCTCATCGGCGCCAAGAGCGAAGAGCGGACATTAAAATTCTCCGCAGATTAATAATTCTTAGTCACCCCAGCTTACCAAAACAACGACAAGGCTAGTTCCAGACGATAAGTGTAGGTGTTGTGACTCTTGAACAGCTCAATGTTGCTATGACAATGACGCCATAACAGCTGTAATGCCATATAACCCGATACCATACGAAAGGTGCGTAATCAGGCTTAAAAGACGCGCCACCCATGGGCGAGGTGTACGTGAGGCAGCGATACCAAAGCCAAACGCGGGTTGCAAAATTAAGAACGGAGCAATCAAAGTTAACAAACCTGTTAACATGCCCATGAAGAGCGAGGGGTCAATGAGCCAGCCTCTTCCGTAAAGCAAAAGTGGTATAACCGCAAAAAGTATTCCGATTAGATAATGGAATACCCAGCCAGTAAGATTCTCCCCTGGTATCCGTGATGCTGAAAGAATGGTGTGATGCCTGAATTTTCCTTGTGGAAGCAATAAAATCCAGCGACCTACCAGCGCATAATCTAATGGTGGAATTTTTAAAATAAGCTTTTGACATAACGACCACCAATCCATGACCAGTGTTGCTCCAATGCCCGCTATGACGGTTTTGAAAAAAATGATGATATCCAAAGCGTACTCCTTCTTATTAATGACATAATAATCATTGTGCAACTTAAAGTGAGGTTTAAGTCAACAATGAAAGAACTGGATATCAGGGAAATCGCAGACCGTACCGGAGTTACCCCGTCTGCATTGCGATATTACGAAAAGAAAGGTCTAATCAAACCTGTTGGCCGTAATGGCCTCAGAAGGCAGTACAATGAAAACGTTATCAATAAACTACAATTGATCGCGCTTGGGCAGGCAGCAGGGTTTTCTCTTAATGAAATAGCGACGATGTTTAGTCCAGAGAACAAACTCGCATTGAACCGCGTACAGCTTCTTCAACGAGCAAAGGACATCGACGGCACTATCCGCAAACTCCAGTTGTTAAGCCGGGGACTGAAACATGTAGCATGTTGTACGAAGACTGAGCATTCCGAATGTGAGGAATTCAAAAGAATTGTCTCAAGAGGGCTGCGACTCGTCAGGTAAATTATTCTAAGGTCCCGTGTTATGAGCTATATCCGCTTCTGGCACAAATCGGACCTGTGCAAAGTTCGTTAGGTTCGCTGTGAGCGAGGAGCGGACGTTAGACATCCCTGCTAACATTGGCTCTGAGTAGTCAGAATTGAACTTAGCGATTCATTGTGAATTACTGAACGCCTTTGCAGCCAGTCTGATTCGCCGCAACTTTTTGAATTACTGATCCTAATTAATCTGTCCATTGTTGCCATAGTGGTGAAAAACATGAAATTTTAAACCGGATTCATGGTTATGAATCACGATTTTGTTCCACACACAATAATCGTATGAGGTTTTTATGCTGATAGTGCAGGTTTCAGACATTCACGCCTCACCCGAAAATGACCATCTGTTTCGGTTTGATCAGGTACTAAATTGGCTTACGTATCTGCAGCCGGACGTACTGGTAATTACAGGTGATCTAACAGATGGGCATTGGCAGGAAGGTTATATAAAGATAGCTGACCGTCTGAATCAGCAAAATTTCCCTTCGTTGGTCCTGCCGGGTAACTCAGACGACCGCTGTCTGGTGCGTTCTGTTTGGGATGAGAACAAATGGGCGCACGATGCCCAAGGAGAGGCCCTGCACTTCATTCATAACATTGGTGGCATTCGCCTGATTGGTCTGGATTCGACGATTGATTATAAGGATTACGGCAGTGTGACAGACCATCTGGAATGGTTGGATAATCAACTTAGCGCCGCATGCAGCCCTCCGTCATTGCTGTTTATGCACCATCACGTATTTGCATCTGGCATACCAACGCTAGATGAAACGATGTGCAGAGGTCTGCCTGAGATGGAAGATTTGATTAGACGCGCCCCGTCCAGACTACTCGCCATTTCTTCAGGCCATGTCCACAGACCAATAGCGGGTACGTTTGCGGGCATACCTGCCTACATTTGTGGCTCCGTTTGCCCGGCTAATCCTGTCTGGTTTGGAACAGTAAACGCTCCTCCTGCGAATGACCCGCCAGCATTGATGGTTCACCGCTACGTCAGTAAATCCATTACCAATCATCACGTTTGCGTTTAACTGGTATTCAGAAAAGCATAGACCTCATAGAAAACGACCTGATCCCCAGTGATCAACACGTAATGTTGTGCGGGAGCAATGTCTGCTCCTGGCACAGGGCTGCTGTTGCAGCCCTGACAACCTTAGACTTCAATCGATTCAGAGATCTCTAACGCATCATCGACTTCAATGCCCAGATAACGGACTGTGCTTTCCAGTTTCTTATGGCCCAACAGAAGTTGGATGACCCGGAGATTCTTGGTTTTCTTGTATATCAGGTAAGGTTTTGTTCTTCTCATCGAATGTGTGCTGTAATGCGAAGCTTTGAGACCAAGCTTTTCTACCCACCCATGAAAAATTCGGCTGTATTGCCGGGTTGATATGTGCCGGTTAGTTCCGATCCGAGACCGAAACAAGAAGTCTTTACTGTGCAAATTGCCAAGCTTTATCAATGCAGCAACAGCTTCTCTTGTCCCTTTGGTTATCTCAAATTGCACAGGGCTACCGGTTTTCTATTGCAGCACCGTTGATCTGCTTGAAACCGAGCTACCATATGCAACATCAGATACTTTGAGGTTCACCAGATCACAGCCTCGTAGCTTACTGTCTAAGGCCATATTGAACAGAGCTAAATCACGCGTTTTACCTTCCAGTTCAAGCCGGATTCGGATCCCCCAGATATGAGATATCTGAAGTGGTCTTTTTTGGCCTATGATACGGCCTTTGTGCCACGGTGACATGTTCATACTCAAATCTTCTGCAATGTTGGAGATTTGAGTATGGTTGTCCCTTATGAGCGAAGAACGGACATCGTTTTTTGAGAAGGATAACTGTTATGATAAATTCTGATGGAGAGGCATTCAATTGATAGAAATCGGCGAAGGCGATAAGAGGGAGATGTGATGTTTACCCCGGAGTTTATTAATGAAGAGCAAGGAGAGTTTCTACTTGTAGCCAGCCATAGCCTGTCATCTACGGAGTCAATAAGACTCAGTATTGCGTATAATATTGCCAGAATATCTTACGGACTATCGCAGGTTCCATCGCACATACAAACTTGTCGGCTCGTTTATGATATCAGAGGACAATCAATCTCTAAGCTGGTCTTGGACCAGATTAAACAAGCATTTGAGCAGCTAGCCATTGTGGAGTTTAAATGCTGATGGGGCTTCAGTTAATTGTAAAAGCAGAACGTAAGCATATAGATAAATCGTTGGGTTCACTGACTTTAGAATGTGAAATATTCGCTATCTCTGATGGCCTTTTCGGCATTTCAATTCCAGAGCGAACTCTCTCATCCATGGGTGAAGATGTTGTTCTACAAAAACTTGCACTACTCAAGCGTTTTGACCTTTGGCAGGGGAACTGGCAAGAGCCAAAGAGGCGTTGGCTCTGGTGAGTTTCAGCTTTGAGCGAGGAGCGGACATGAACACTTCGGATCACTAGACGACATCCTACTTGTCAGACTCACTTCAACAGCAGTCGTATTCCCAAAAAGGCCATAAAGCCTCCGCTTAGTTTATCTAAAAACTTACGGTATTTAATGTAAGCCTGACGTGGCCCGTCAGTTGATAATAAGCATGCAACGACGGCATACCAGAGCACATCAATAACGAATGCCATTGTGGGCAGGATGATGTACATAACAGGCTGAATATTTTTGCTAAGCGTTGCGGAAAAAATACTGGCAAACACCAGTGCGGTATGGGGATTGCTGATTTGCGTAAAAACGCCAGTCATAAAAGCTTTTGAGATGCTTACTTCCTCTGTACCGGCAGAATCATTAAAACGATTTGAAGGACGACGAAACATTTTCAACGCCAGCCATAAAAGATAGCAACTGCCTGCAACCTTAAGTCCTGTGTAAAGTGATGGGACCAAAGTCAGCAGGGTGTGAAGACCGGCTAACGCTATGGCAGCAAAAACAGACGCACCAAACCCCATACCTGCAGCAACAGATAAAGCCGCCCGTCTCGAACTGGACATGGCCATTCGTGCGACGAGAAGAAAGCTAACTCCCGGGCTCATTGCGCCAAACAGGATAGCTGCGCCAATAGCAGAAACCGCGATCAAATCACTTGTCATTCATCTTCTCCATCATTAATCAGTGTCAGACAGCTCCCTCATTGCGCGAACCGCACACCTTATGAACCGCTCCCGGTTAACAACATAACACTATGCCAACAATGTCCGCTATTGGCACAGAGCGGACCTGCGCACTGCACGATTCACATTGAACGAGAAGAGGACGCCTTAGAGATAGTTTGAGAAAACGGACAGTTGTCGCTATCCGGCTATGAGCATTGAATCAAAGTCCGAA
>NZ_JBKEZJ010000015.1:0-81596 GCF_046449555.1 Rahnella selenatireducens | reverse complement strand
AAACATTGAAGGAGCAAAAAGGTCACTTTCGTGCCTATCCTCTCTTCTTTTCCAACCATTCGACAATAAAATCGCCAATTTTATCGGTGTTATTCAGATCTAAAACTGTTATGCCGTCAAAAGTGGGGACTGGAGTTAGATCAGAAGCAACAGCAATCACCTGATCGTCGATTAATTTATTCAGGGGTCTTCCAGTTTTTTCTCTATGAAGGGCAATCTTTTCAATTTCTTCATGCTTGAATCCCTCCACTAAAATCATATCCAGATTATTCCCGTCAAAGCGGCTGGCCAGATAGTGAAGATCAGGCTGATTTTGCTGAGGAGTCTCCGTCATAAGTGCCCATCTGTTATTGCTGGCGACCATCGTCTGCTCAGCGCCAGCTTTGCGCAGTTCAAAACTATCCTTTCCTGGAGTATCTACATCAACATCATGATGCGTATGCTTTATCAGGCCTGTCCGGATACCACGCGAACGTAGATAAGGGATGAGCTGTTTAAGCAACGTCGTCTTACCTGTTCCGCTGTATGCGGCGATTCCAAGTAAAGGGATCTGTGTGCTTTTCATCGTTTGCGATCTCTCTGGTTAGCCTTCCAAAGTTCAACATCCTCAGGCGTGTTGAGGTTTGAAAAATCTGCCGGATCCTGGAAAAGAGCTGTTTGGGTACCGATTTTTTCGAAGAAAATCATCAGCTTTCTATCACCATTTCCCAGATAAGATTCAAGCGCAGGCATAATTTTTCGATTCAGCAGGCAAAGTGTCGGATGTGATCTTTCAGGATCGCGTGCATAAACGGCCGGTTGCCCGTCAGTTTTAGCCTTCAATGTTTCAGCAAGATTGTCTGGGAAAGCGGGAACATCGCAGGGGACAAATAAAACCCACTCGGTTTTACTCGCGGACAATCCAGCAAGCATGCCTGCCAGTGGGCCTGAAAAGTCGGGTGTCAGATCTGGGACTGTATGAAAGTTTCTTCCATATCGTTCGTTGTTCCGGTTACAGCTGATCAGAATTTCGCTGACCTGTGGTCGTAACTTCTCGGCAATATGTTCAAATAAAGGTCGTCCGTTGACTTCCACCAACCCTTTATCTTCACCCATTCTCGTTGACCGGCCACCTGCCAAAATAACGCCGGTAATGTCACTGCGGTTCATAATTTTTCCTGTCGGGAAATCTGTATTCTGATAATTGTAACGTCTAACGATAAGAGCGGGCAGGTTTAACTTTTACTCTGCAAGCTGGCTCTTCCCCAAAAGAAATAACCCTGTTATTTTTAGGGTCTGTAAGCCAATAGAGAGAAATACCATGAAAGAACATCGCGTAAACGAGTTGATTGAATTACTACATCCGGCATGGAAAGAAGACAGTGATCTGAACCTGATGGAGTTTATTCAGAAACTGGCAACTGAATGTGGTTATCAGGGGCCGTTGGGTGAACTAAGCGATGACACCTTGATTTATCACCTTAAAATGCGTGGTACTGATAGCACAGCGGAAATCCCGGGGCTCAAGAAAGACTATGAAGACGACTTTAAAACCGCTCTTTTACGTGCCCGTGGTGTGATTAAAGATTGATGTAAACTTATGTGAACTTCATGCGTGCCGCTAAAAATAGATGATACTATTTCCCATTGTCATTTTTCTGTGCGGCCAAATCCGAATGAAGTCATGAACAATTCAGCATTTAATTTTCAGGCATTGTCGCCGGATCTTATCCTTGATGCTTTAGAGAGTGTCGGTCTTATTGCTGAGTCCGGCCTCACTGCATTGAATAGCTATGAGAATCGGGTTTACCAATTTCTTGGTGAAGACCGAAAACGTTACGTCGTGAAATTCTACCGCCCGGAACGCTGGAGCGAAGAGCAAATTTACGAAGAACATCGTTTTTCGCTTGATATGGCTGATGCTGAAATACCGGCTGTCGCACCTCTTTCTATCAATAAAGATACTCTCCATCGCCATCAGGGTTACCTGTTTACTGTGTTTCCCAGCGTGGGCGGTCGTCAGTATGAAATCGATAATCTTGACCAGCTGGAATGGGTGGGCCGTTTCCTTGGTCGCATTCATCAGGTCGGCAGTCAGAGCCCGTTCAAAGTTCGCCCGACGATAGGATTAGATGAGTATCTAACACAGCCGCGTGAAGTTCTCGCGCAATGTAACCTTATCCCTGCCAGCCTGCGTGAATCTTTCTTATCTGCTAGTGATAGCCTGATCCTTACGACTCGAGAATTCTGGCATACGGACTGGCAGCCAATACGGTTACACGGTGATTGCCATCCGGGGAATATTCTCTGGCGTGATGGCCCGTTGTTTGTCGATATGGATGATGCCCGCACCGGCCCGGCTGTTCAGGACATGTGGATGTTGTTACATGGCGAGCAAAGCGAACAACGCATTCAGTTAGATACCTTTCTGGAGGCTTATGAAGAATTTGCCGATTTTGACTCCAGCGAGCTGGCGTTAATTGAGCCGCTGCGGGCTATGCGCATGGTTTACTATCTGGCCTGGGTCGCGAAGCGCTGGGGAGATCCGGCATTTCCCAAAAGCTTCCCCTGGATGCAGGACGAAGATTTTTGGCGTGGTCAGATAACCGCTTTTACCGAGCAAATTAAGAAATTACAGGCACCTCCTTTACAGCTGATGCCAATGTATTGAGTCACGATTAATGTTCGAAGTTTAATTAAATGGAGATAGGCTTTATATGAAAAAGATATTCCTGGCACTGGTTGGTATGGTTATGGCCTTCAGTGTATCTGCAGCACAGTTTTCTGATGGTGCACAATACGTTACTTTAGACAAAACCGTTGCTAATGAACCACAGGTACTCGAGTTCTTCTCATTTTATTGCCCGCACTGCTACCAGTTTGAACAAGTCTGGCATGTATCAGACAGCATCCGTAAGAACCTGCCAAAAGATGTGAAATACACTAAATACCACGTGGAATTCCTGGGGCCTTTGGGTAAACAATTAACTCAGGCATGGGCTGTTGCTATTGCACTGGGTGTTGAGGATAAAGTCAGCCCGCTGATGTTTGATGCTGTTCAGAAACAACAGTCTGTTCAGAATGCTGATGATATCCGTAAGGTATTTATTCAGGCAGGTGTGAAAGGCGAAGACTACGATGCTGCACTTAACAGCTTTGTGGTGAAATCATTGGTTGTTCAGCAGGAAAAAGCCGCTGCGGATCTGGGTCTGCAAGGCGTACCTTCTGTATTTGTGAACGGCAAATATATGGTTAAAAATGACGGGCTTGATACCAGCTCAATGGACAGTTACGTCAAACAATACTCTGATGTGATTAACTTCTTATCGACTAAAAAATAAGATGTTTTGATCCCAACGCCAGCCTTCGGGCTGGCATTATATTTTCATAAAATTAAAAAACAGAATTCATTGCGGGCGAAAAATATAAATGTCTTCTCCCTGGAATGCTTTAAAATAAATATTACTATCCACAAAAGCTATTAAGTTTCTATTACACTACGTTCTTCCGCACTCTTTCACTAACCTAATGAAACCAGTAGTTAAAATTCTGCAATATTTTCCTGCAGTGTTCAGAGAATAATTTCCTGTAGAAACTATTCACAAACTTATCCACAGGATGATCCTTCGAGATCCCTCGCAAGTTCGCAATGATTTTTCCTCCCGAGGTTCGTCTTTCCGGCTGGCTATGGCATTCTTAGAACATGTCTGATCACGAATAAAGAAGAGTTATGGCCCAGATAGCAGAAAACCCCTTAATCTTGGTGGACGGTTCGTCCTACCTTTATCGCGCTTATCATGCGTTCCCGCCGCTGACTAACTCGGTGGGGGAACCGACAGGTGCGATGTACGGTGTGCTTAATATGTTGCGCAGTTTATTGCTGCAATACACACCAAGCCATGTCGCCGTGGTTTTCGACGCGAAAGGCAAAACCTTCCGTGACGAACTTTTTGAACAGTATAAATCCCATCGTCCTCCGATGCCTGATGATCTGCGTTCACAAATTGAGCCTTTGCATCAGATGGTCAAAGCTATGGGCTTACCGCTGCTGGTTGTTTCGGGTGTGGAAGCTGACGATGTTATTGGTACTCTGGCACTGGAAGCGGAAAAGGCGGGTCACGCTGTTCTCATCAGTACCGGCGATAAAGATATGGCGCAGCTGGTGACTCCGGGCGTTACGCTGATTAACACCATGAATAATGCGATTCTTGGGCCTGAAGAAGTCGTTGAAAAATATGGTGTACCGCCCGAACTGATTATCGATTTCCTGGCTCTGATGGGCGATTCTTCGGATAACATTCCGGGTGTGCCGGGCGTTGGTGAGAAAACGGCACAAGCTTTGCTGCAGGGAATTGGCGGCCTTGATGCGTTGTATGCTGATCTTGATAAGGTATCGACATTAAGTTTCCGTGGCTCGAAAACCATGGCTGCTAAGCTTGCGGAAAATAAAGACGTCGCTTATCTGTCATATCAGCTGGCGACCATTAAAACAGACGTTAAGCTCGACTTAACCTGTGCAGAACTGACCGTTTCAGAGCCTGATGCTGATGAGCTTCATAAGCTCTTTGGCCGTTATGAATTTAAGCGCTGGCTGGCCGATGTTGAATCGGGTACCTGGCTGAGTGGCAAAAAACCTGCAGTAAAAGCCGCTGCCGCATCGAAAAAGAATACAGAAGCGTCTAAGGTAACCTCCGCAGAGCCTCTGGAGCGAAACCAGCTTTCTCAGGAAGGTTATGTCACGATCCTGGATCAGGCGACTTTGGACGAATGGATTGCTTATCTTAAAGCCTCCGATGTTTTCGCTTTCGATACAGAAACCGATGGCCTGGATACGCTGACGGCCAACCTGATAGGTCTGTCTTTCGCGACAGAAGCAGGCAAAGCCGCTTATCTGCCCGTTGCGCATGATTATCTTGATGCGCCGGTACAACTCGATCGCGATGACGTTCTTAAACAACTCAAGCCTTTGCTCGAAGACGAGAAGCAGTTGAAAGTCGGACAGAACCTGAAATTCGATCGCGGCATCTTATTGCGCTATGACATCGGAATGAAAGGCATAGCCTACGACACGATGCTTGAATCCTATGTTCTCGACAGCGTATCTGGCCGTCATGATATGGACAGCCTTGCAGATCGCTACCTCGGTCATAAAACTGTAGGTTTCGAAGAGATCGCCGGGAAAGGTAAGAATCAGCTGACTTTCAACCAGATCGCACTGGAGCAGGCCGCGCCGTATGCAGCGGAAGATGCTGATGTTACGCTCCAATTGCATCAGGCACTCTGGCCGCGTATTCAAGAAAGTGAATCACTGAAGAAAGTCTTCACAGAAATTGAAATGCCTCTGGTGCCTGTTTTGTCGCATATCGAGCGCACTGGTGTTTTGATTGATCAGAATATTTTGGCCGCACATTCTAAAGAGCTGGCAATCCGTCTAAATGAGCTGGAAAACAAAGCGCACGAGCTGGCGGAAGAACCTTTCAATCTTTCTTCGACTAAACAGCTTCAGGCTATTTTGTACGAAAAACAGAAATTGCCGATTCTGAAGAAAACGCCTGGCGGTGCTCCATCGACGAACGAGGAAGTTCTGGCGGAACTGGCCCTGGATTATCCATTGCCTAAAGTCATTCTGGAATACCGTGGTCTGGCTAAGTTGAAATCAACGTATACCGACAAACTGCCTTTAATGATCAATCCGTTGTCTGGACGGGTTCACACTTCGTATCATCAGGCGGTAACGGCTACCGGTCGTCTGTCATCCAGTGATCCCAACCTGCAAAACATTCCGGTGAGAAATGATGAAGGCCGTCGTATTCGTCAGGCTTTTATTGCGCCAAAAGATTACATCATTCTGGCTGCCGACTACTCGCAAATTGAACTGCGCATCATGGCGCACTTATCCAAAGATGAAGGTTTACTGAAGGCGTTTGCGGAAGGTAAAGATATCCACCGTGCAACCGCGGCAGAAGTCTTCGGTACGCCACTGGAAAGCGTCTCCGGCGAACAGCGCCGCAGCGCTAAGGCAATTAACTTCGGTCTGATTTATGGCATGAGTGCTTTCGGTTTATCCCGTCAGTTGAACATCCCCCGAAAAGAATCTCAGCGTTATATGGATTTGTATTTCGAGCGCTATCCGGGTGTACTCGAATATATGGAACGCACCCGCATGCAGGCGTCTGAGCAGGGGTATGTTGAAACGCTTGATGGTCGTCGTCTGTATCTGCCGGATATCAAATCCAGCAACGCGATGCGCCGCAAAGGTGCCGAGCGTGCGGCAATCAACGCCCCGATGCAGGGAACGGCTGCGGACATTATCAAACGTGCCATGATCAGCGTTGCTGACTGGCTGAAACAACCGGATGCTCCGCGTGCCCGCATTATCATGCAGGTACACGATGAGCTGGTGTTTGAGGTGCATAAGGATGATATCGCGGCTGCAAGCGACAAAATACGCAATCTGATGGAAGCGAGTATGACGCTGGCAGTTCCGCTAAAAGTGGATGTTGGCACGGGTGAAAACTGGGATCAGGCTCACTAAGCGATAATTTGACTAAGTGAATAGGAATTAAGCTTTTTTTGTAATTAAGCTACAGGATTATGTGCTCAGACCTTGAAGGTGATCGCATAATCCACGATTTTTGTGTAAGTAAACTACAAAAAGTTCTTTTTCCTCGTCAGGAAATAGGGTAAAGTTTCTCTCGTAGGGTACAGAGGTAAGATGTTCTATCTTTCAGACCTTTTACTTCACGTAATCGGATTTGGCTGAATATTTTAGCCGCCCCAGGCATTTATGTCTGGGGCGTTTTTTATTGTGTTTTTCATGGCGTTGCGTAAGGTTTTCCTCAAGCCCAATCCATAAAAAAGGGCGACCTGCTGGTCACCCTCATGATGTTCTTTACTTACACGTGCCATTCAAAATGGCTGGTGACTTTATTCGCCGGACAATTCTTCTTCCAGCACTTCTGGTGGGATTTCACTGAACCAGGTGTTCAGCTTATCGCTCAGTTTATCCACGCCCATTTTCTTCGGTGAAGAGAACGCTTCTACCTGAATATCACCCATAAATTCTTTTACCGCTTCGCGAACCATCTTGATCTGCGCCTGACGGGCACCAGAAGCCAGTTTGTCGGCTTTAGTCAGCAATAACATGACAGGCGTGCCGACATCGACAGCCCACTGAATCATTTGCTGATCCAGGTCCTTAAGCGGATGACGGATATCCATCAGTACAACCAGACCTTTCAGCGAATTACGCATTTGCAGATATTCACCCAGCGCTCGCTGCCATTTGCGTTTCATTTCTTCAGGCACTTCAGCGTAACCGTAACCCGGCAAGTCGACCAGACGGATGCCCGGTTTGACTTCGAACAGGTTGATCAGTTGAGTACGTCCCGGCGTTTTACTGGTACGTGCGAGGCTTTTTTGCTGCGTCAGTGTGTTCAGCGCACTGGATTTGCCGGCGTTTGAACGACCAGCAAATGCGACTTCAATGCCTTCGTCAGCTGGCAGGTGCCGGATATCCGGGGCGCTCATGACGAAATGGGTCATATGATAGTTGTAAGTTTGGCTGGTCAAAACGTGCGTCTCCGTGAGGCATGGGTATCTGGCTGGCGATTATAACTGCAACAGAGCCGAGATGTGTTCGTGTTTTTGAAATCCGAATGATGAGGCGAAGGGACCACAGAGATGAAGGCGGGGAAAATTGCCTTCATGATGTAAGACATTTGCTATTCATGATGCGGGTTATTTCGCTTGTTTTATCGCCATGCTTTTTAAATGTTATCGTAATCAATAAGATAAGATTTGAGTATTTCCGAAACCTCACAGGCGGCTGGCGGGTATCTTGAGCCTTTGCGCCAGTCGGGTAAAGTAATTCTTACGCGATGAAGGCAAGCAAGGAAACACGGACGAATTCTGCATTCACGGATCACGGGAAATGCATTGCGATTTAAGGACAAACGGGGCCGGAGGCTCTGAAAGGCAAAGGAAAAACAGGGATGTTGACGCTATACAAGGAAAGTGTTTCATGAATATCCTTCTGATTAAGGAAAGAAAAAGGCAGCAAGGTTACCTTGCTGCCTTTTTTCTTTGTTCGCTTTCTGCTAGATTCCGCCGCAAATCTATACTAAATGTACACACCTAAGAGCAGATGCCATGAAACAGCCAGCGAAAGCCCCGCGCGCCAATACCGCGACAAGTAAAACGAAGAAGAAAAATCGCGTCGAGCTTGATATCGAAGCGCGTCAACGCAAGCGTGATAACAAGCGTCGTGGTCACAAAGCAGGCTCACGCGCTAACCCGGATGCGGCTCAGAATCAGAGCGGTTCTGGTGCGAAGAATACTGATCCGCGTATCGGCAGTAAGAAAGCGGTGCCATTAATCGTTGAGACAGTGACGAATAATGCGGCAAAAGCTAAAAAAGCGGCTCAGCCGAAGCAAGATGCAAAACCAAAAATGTCACCGCAAGAAGAGCTGACGTTGCTGGAAAATGATGAGCGTCTGGATTCACTTCTGGATCTTATCGACGATGGCAAAGCACTCAGCGCAGAAGATCAGGCTTATGTTGATCAGACGCTGGATCGCATTGATGTTCTGATGGAAATTCTCGGCATTGAACTCGGCGATGATGAAGATGACGAAGAAGAAGAGAAGAACGAAGACATGATGCAATTGCTTAAGCGCGGAAATCCAAAAGACGGTTTCTAAGTCATGCGCTGGGTCATCCCGGCAATATCCTTACTCTTTGCATGTTATATACTTTGGTTATTCGGTAAACTACGGCGGTTATCGAAAACCAAAGCACGTTTGCGCAGAGCGACCTTTGCACGGCAGGCCCAGAGCCTGCCTGTAAGGCGAACCGGCAGCATCCGACGCCGGAAGGAGTAAGTCACCCCATGTCAGAACAGACAACCGTCTGGGATTTAGCGTTGATCCAGAAGTACAATTATTCAGGTCCACGTTATACATCCTACCCAACAGCACTTGAATTCAGCGAAAGCTACGATGATGCGGCCTTTAAAAAGGCGGCGGTGCGTTATCCTGAGCGTTCCCTTTCGCTGTATGTGCACATTCCTTTCTGCCATAAGCTCTGCTATTTCTGTGGCTGCAATAAACTGGTGACCCGCCAGCAGCATAAAGCCGAAGAATACCTTAACGTCCTTGAGAAAGAGATCAGCCACCGTGCGCCGCTCTTTAAAGGCCGTCAGGTCAGCCAGCTGCACTGGGGCGGTGGCACTCCGACTTACCTGAATAAAGCGCAGATAAGTCGGCTGATGGGCCTTCTGCGGGCATACTTCGATATCCTGCCCGACGCCGAGATGTCGCTGGAAGTGGATCCGCGTGAAATAGAGCTGGATGTTCTCGATCATCTGCGCAGCGAAGGTTTTAATCGTCTGAGCATGGGCGTGCAGGATTTCAATAAAGAAGTGCAACGTCTGGTGAACCGCGAGCAGGACGAAGACTTCATTTTTGCGCTGATTGAACGGGCGCGTGCGCTGGGTTTCAACTCCACCAATATCGATCTCATTTACGGTCTGCCGAAACAAACCGCGGAAAGCTTTGCGTATACGCTGAAACGCGTAGCGCAGCTGAACCCCGATCGTCTGAGCGTCTTCAACTACGCGCATATGCCGAAATTATTCGCTGCGCAGCGCAAAATCAAAGATGCCGATTTACCCGGTGCCGAAGAAAAACTGAAAATCCTGCAGGAAACCATCGCTTCACTGACGGATTCCGGATACCGCTTTATCGGTATGGATCACTTTGCCCGCCCGGATGATGAATTGGCTGTGGCGCAGCGTGAAGGGAAGTTGCATCGTAATTTTCAGGGCTACACCACACAGGGTGACAGCGATTTGTTAGGCATGGGTGTTTCGGCGATCAGCATGCTGGGCGACACCTATGCGCAGAATGAAAAAGACCTGAAAACCTATTACGCCCGCGTAGAAGCGGAAGGAAATGCGCTGTGGCGGGGTCTGGAAATGACCGATGACGACTGCCTGCGCCGCGACGTAATCAAAGCGCTGATCTGTCACTTCGAACTGGATTTTGCCGATATTGAGAAACGCTACGGGATTCAGTTTACGGATTACTTTGCCGATGATCTGGCCTTGCTGGAGCCGCTGGTTAAAGACGGTCTGGTGGACGTCAGCGAAAATCACATTCAGGTCACGCCGCGCGGCCGTCTGCTGATCCGCAACATCTGCATGTGTTTTGATATTTACCTGCGCCGCCAGGTTCGCCAGCAGCAATTTTCCCGCGTTATCTGACGCTCGCTGCACAAACAAAAACAGCCGCATTTGCGGCTGTTTTGCTTTCTGGCAATGACGTTATTCCATACCGAGTTCTTTCAGTTTACGGGTCAGGGTATTTCGCCCCCAGCCCAGTAAACGTGCCGCTTCCTGTTTATGCCCCTGAGTATGGCGCAGCGCCGTAGTCAGCAGCGTACGCTCCATCTCCGGCTGTGCTTCTGACAACAGGTTTTGATGACCGGAACGCAGGGCGCGATCGGCCCATTGTGCCAGCAGCGTTGCCCAGCTGTCCGGCAGGCTTTGCCCACCCGTCTCTGGCGCTGTCGTTTCAAACAATTCACTCGGTAAATCCTGAATCAACACTTCCTGACCGGCGGCCATGACGGTTAGCCAGCGACAGGTGTTTTCCAGCTGGCGCACGTTCCCTTGCCATGGCAGACGTGTGAGCGCCGTTTCAGTTTCAGGATGAAGATTTTTGGCTTCCACACCCAGCTCTTTCGCTGCAACCTGCAGGAAATAACGCGCCAGACGCGGAATGTCTTCGCGGCGTTCACGCAGCGGAGGCAGGTGGACGCGAATCACGTTCAGACGATGGAATAAGTCCTCACGGAATTTGCCTTCCTGAACCCGCAATTCCAGATTCTGGTGGGTGGCCGCGATAATCCTGACATCCACTTTTACCGGCGCGTAGCCGCCAACACGATAGAACTGCCCGTCAGCCAGCACGCGCAGCAAGCGGGTTTGAACATCCAGCGGCATATCACCGATTTCGTCCAGGAACAGTGTGCCGTTATCGGCCTGCTCAAAACGACCCTGACGGATGGTATTCGCCCCGGTAAATGCACCTTTCTCGTGGCCGAATAATTCGGACTCAATCAGGTCTTTCGGGATCGCCGCCATATTGAGCGCAATAAACGGCGCTTTGGCGCGCGGGCTGTGACGGTGCAAAGCATGGGCGACCAGCTCTTTACCGGTACCGGATTCCCCGTTAATCAGCACACTGATTGAAGAGCGTGATAACCGGCCAATAATGCGGAATACGTCCTGCATAGCTGGCGCTTCACCAATAATATCAGCTGTCGGGCCACTGGCAGGCTGGCTGCGCGCCGGTTGTTGTTGTTCCTGATAATGACTGATCGCACGCTCGACAAGCGCAACGGCTTCGTCGATGTCGAACGGTTTTGGCAGATAATCAAATGCACCTTGCTGATAGGCGCTGACCGCGGCATCCAGATCGGAATGCGCTGTCATTATGATGACCGGAAGCATCGGATGGCGCTGTTTAATCTGTTTTAACAACGCTAAACCGTCCATGCCGGGCATGCGGATATCTGATAATAAAACGTCAGGGGTTTGAGTCGCAATGGCATCAAGCACTTCATTGCCGCTGTCAAACGTTGTGCAGGTTAAACCGGCTCCAGTGAGCGCGCGTTCAAGTACCCAGCGGATGGAGCTATCGTCATCGACGATCCAGACTATCCCTCGTTGCATAAGAACCTCACTGGCGAATAGGCAGGAAAACCGAGAATTCGGTGTGTCCTGGCCAACTGTTAAATTCAACTTTACCCGAATGCTGATCAATCAAACTGCGCGCAATAGAGAGGCCCAAACCGGTGCCCCCTTCGCGGCCACTGACCATGGGGTAAAAAAGGGTGTCCTGCAAATGCGCCGGTACGCCGGGGCCGTCATCTTCAATATCGATACGGGCCACCAGACGATAACGCACGCCGTGTAACGTAATTTGGAAAGCCGTGCGTGTGCGCAAAGTAATTGTGCCGCCTTCATCCCCGAGCGCCTGCAAAGCGTTGCGGGTGATGTTCAGCAAAATCTGTTCTATCTGATCAGGATCGTGCGCCAGTTCTGGCAGGCTCGGGTCATAGTCTCTGACCAGCTGAACGTTATCCGGTTTTTCCATCGACACCAGCTGGCAAACACGCTCGGCAACCTGATGAATGCTTTGTGTGATGTGCTGGCTTGGGCGTTGTGGCCCCAGCAGGCGATCAACCAGATTACGCAGACGATCGGCCTGCTCGATAATGACTTTGGTGTATTCCAGCAGAGCCGGATCGGGCAGTGCTCTGGATAACAACTGGGCGGCACCACGCAGCCCACCAAGCGGATTTTTAATTTCATGGGCCAGGCCACGGATCAAATCACGTGCAGCAACCTGTTGAGCATGCTGCAATTGTTCCTGACTCAGACGTCGCTGGTTATCCATCGGCGCCAGTTCGACCAGAATGAAACCTTCCGGCAGCATCTGCGCGGTCAGTGAAAGAACATGTGCGCGCCCATCGACAACCAGGGTCACTTCGCTGTCTGTAAAGCCCTGTCCGGCTGTCAGACTTTCACGCATTAAGTCAATGTTAAGCGAAAAATATCCCACCAGTTCCGGCAAAGGGGTGCCAAAGAGTTTGCGGGAACTTTGAGCCAGTAACTGCTGAGCGGCCGGATTGGCATAATGCACAGCCAAATCGTCGTCCAACAACAGAACGCTGTTGATTAAGGAATTCAGGATCTGCCCAGCATCGGGCAGCTTGCCAGTTGCCATACCGCAGTCTCCCGCACCTGATTGGTGCATTTTATCTCGGTACCCGGCGAAATCACGGGCCAGAGGGGGTTAAGCAGGAAAGAGTGTCGAGAAAAAAGCCCATCCGGAGATGGGCTGAAAGTTTCCACGGCAACAAATAAAATCGTCTTACTTAATTTTGACGCTGAAGGCTTTGTGACAACCAGGCCATCAGTCGGGTATTACACTCAGCGCCAGCCAATAGCGGGCGCTGATTTCAGGGTTTAATGAGAAATTAAACGCTGTAGTACAGTTCGAACTCAACCGGGTGCGGAGTCATACGCACACGGTCCATTTCTTCTTTACGCAGACCGATGTAAGCATCGATAGCGTCGTCAGTGAACACGCCGCCACGGGTCAGGAACTCGCGGTCTTCGTTCAGTGCGTTCAGGGCTTCTTCCAGTGAACCTGCAACTTTTGGAATTTCTGCTTCTTCTTCCGGTGGCAGGTCATACAGGTTTTTATCCATCGCGTCGCCAGGGTGGATCTTATTGATGATACCGTCCAGGCCAGCCATCATCAGTGCAGCAAACGCCAGGTATGGGTTAGCTGCTGGATCAGGGAAGCGTGCTTCGATACGCATGGCTTTAGGGCTGGATACGTGTGGAATACGGATAGAGGCAGAACGGTTACGTGCAGAATACGCCAGCATCACGGGTGCTTCGTAGCCCGGGACCAAACGCTTGTAGGAGTTGGTAGTCGGGTTAGCGTAGGCATTGATGGCTTTAGCGTGCTTGATGATACCGCCGATGTAGAACAGTGCCATTTCTGACAGGCCGCCGTATTTGTCGCCAGAGAACAGGTTGTTACCGTTCTTAGACAGAGACATGTGGCAGTGCATACCGGAACCGTTATCGCCAAACATTGGTTTTGGCATGAAGGTCGCAGTTTTGCCAAATGCGTGAGCCACGTTGTGAACCACGTATTTGTAGATTTGGATTTCGTCAGCTTTTTTGGTCAGCGTATTGAAGCGTGTAGCCACTTCGTTCTGGCCAGCAGTGGCTACTTCGTGGTGGTGAGCTTCAACAACCAGACCCATTTCTTCCATGGTCAGACACATGGTAGAACGCAGATCCTGAGAGGAGTCGACCGGAGGAACCGGGAAGTAACCGCCTTTAACTGCAGGACGGTGGCCTTTGTTGCCGCCTTCGTATTTGGTGCTTGAGTTCCATGCGCCTTCGATATCATCGATAGCAACGTGGGAACCGGAGATGCTGCTGCCGAAACGCACATCATCAAACAGGAAGAATTCTGGTTCTGGCCCGAACAGGACGGTGTCCGCGATACCGGAAGAACGCAGGAAGTCTTCTGCACGTTTTGCGGTAGAGCGTGGGTCGCGGTCATAACCTTGCAGCGTTGTTGGCTCAAGGATATCGCAGCGAATGATCAGCGTGGTTTCTTCGTAGAATGGGTCAAGAACAGCAGTGCTCGCGTCTGGCATCAGAACCATGTCAGATTCGTTAATGCCTTTCCAGCCACCGATTGATGAACCATCAAACATTTTGCCTTCTTCGAAGAAGTCAGCGCTAACCTGGTGCGCTGGAATGGTGACGTGCTGTTCTTTGCCCTTGGTGTCAGTGAAACGCAAATCTACGAATTTCACTTCATGCTCATTCAGCATCGTCAAAACGTGTTCAGCGGACATACTAGTTCTCCCGAATTTCTCATTATCGTCGTGGAACGAATAACCATTTTTGGTCTTTAGTTGGAAATAACAGCTTTACATGAACTGGCGTGTGGCCTAAACAGCACTATTATTTGTCTGGTCAGACTCTTTCACCCAGTAAAAACTTTTTACCCTAAAAAATTTTTACTCTAAAAACTATTAGCGAAAAGTGTGCCAACTTTGAGAAAATGCAAACAACGCCATTTTACAGGGCTTTTGCACTCAATAAGTATGCACCATAACGGAATTTATGCACTACAATGGTGCTAATCGTGAGATGCAAGGCACCAAAAAGGTGCGTCATAATGGTTCAGGGGTTCTTTTGCACCGTGAAAGGGATCACAAAGTAGCCATCCACAAGTTGTTTCAACAAGATCCTTGTGATCTTGTTTAGAACCTCGCTTAATACGTGTACAATAGCGCGCTATTTCTAATGCCTGAGGCAAAGCTGTGATCGAAAATTTGCGTAACATCGCCATTATTGCCCACGTTGACCATGGTAAAACCACCCTGGTCGACAAGCTGCTGCAACAATCCGGTACTTTCGGAGAACGTGTAGAAGCCACCGAACGCGTAATGGACTCCAACGATTTGGAGAAAGAGCGTGGGATTACCATCCTCGCAAAAAACACCGCCATTAATTGGAAAGACTACCGCATCAACATCGTGGATACCCCAGGACACGCCGACTTTGGCGGTGAGGTAGAGCGTGTGATGTCAATGGTCGACTCGGTGCTGCTGGTTGTGGATGCAATGGATGGCCCAATGCCGCAAACCCGTTTCGTGACCAAAAAAGCATTCGCTAATGGTCTGAAGCCGATCGTGGTAATCAACAAAGTTGATCGCCCTGGCGCGCGTCCTGACTGGGTTGTTGATCAGGTCTTCGACCTGTTCGTAAACCTGGACGCAACTGACGAACAACTCGATTTCCCAATCATCTATGCATCTGCACTGATGGGTATCGCGGGTAACGACCATAACGATATGGCCGAAGACATGACCCCGCTGTACCAGGCGATTGTTGACCACGTATCTCCGCCACAAGTTGAGATGGAAGCACCTTTCCAGATGCAAATCTCTCAGCTGGACTACAACAACTATGTTGGCGTCATCGGCATTGGTCGTATCAAACGCGGTACTGTTAAGCCTAACCAGCAGATCACTGTGATCGACAGCGAAGGTAAAACCCGTAACGGTAAAGTCGGTAAAGTTCTGACCCACATGGGCCTTGAGCGTATCGAAGCGACCGTTGCTGAAGCTGGCGACATCATCGCGATCACCGGTTTGGGTGAGCTGAACATTTCCGACACTATCTGTGACCCGGCAAATGTTGAAGCTCTGCCAGCGCTGAGCGTTGATGAACCAACCGTTACCATGTACTTCTGCGTTAACACCTCTCCGTTCTGTGGTAAAGAAGGTAAATATGTGACTTCACGTCAGATCCTTGACCGCCTGAACAAAGAACTGGTGCACAACGTAGCATTGCGTGTTGAAGAAACTGAAGATGCTGATGCATTCCGTGTTTCAGGCCGTGGTGAACTTCACCTGTCGGTTCTGATCGAAAACATGCGTCGTGAAGGTTTCGAGCTGGCGGTTTCCCGTCCTAAAGTAATCAACCGTAAAATCGATGGCCGCATGCAAGAGCCATTCGAGAACGTGACACTGGATATCGAAGAGCAACACCAGGGTTCTGTAATGCAGGCCATGGGTGAGCGTAAAGGCGATGTCAAAGACATGATTCCAGACGGCAAAGGTCGTATCCGTCTTGATTACCTGATCCCAGCACGTGGCCTGATCGGCTTCCGTACTGAATTCATGACCATGACTTCAGGTACCGGTCTGCTGTACTCCACGTTCAGCCACTACGATGACGTCCGTCAGGGCGAAATCGGTCAGCGTCAGAACGGCGTTCTGATTTCCAACGGTCAGGGTAAAGCAGTTGCGTTCGCACTGTTCAGCCTGCAAGACCGCGGTAAATTGTTCCTGGGCCACGGCGCAGAAGTGTATGAAGGCCAGATCATTGGTATTCACTCACGTTCTAACGACCTGACTGTGAACTGCCTGACCGGTAAGAAACTGACCAACATGCGTGCGTCTGGTACTGACGAAGCAACGACTCTGGTTCCTGCTATCAAAATGTCTCTGGAGCAAGCTCTGGAATTCATCGATGATGACGAACTGGTCGAAGTAACTCCTCAGTCTGTACGTATCCGTAAACGTCACCTGACCGAGAACGACCGTAAACGTGCAATGCGTGGTCCAAAAGAAGGTTAATCTTCTTTTACGCAAGCCGTTACACAGAAACAGGGTGCCTTTGGGTACCCTGTTTTTTTTGTGTTTTTTTTCCAAACCTGCGCTAAACCCCACGCATCTGTCACTGTTCACCTGTACGTTTTACCGCTAAAGTTAAAAGTCATCTTTGAAATCAGGAGCGTGCAATGCTGTACATTTTTGATATGGGAAACGTCATTATTGATATTGATTTCAAACGTGTTCTTGGCGTGTGGAGCCATCTGAGCGGTACGCCGCTGGCCACGCTGACGGAGCGATTTTCGATGGGCGAAGTGTTCCAGAAGCACGAGCGTGGCGAAATCAGCGATGAACAGTTTGCCGCCGACTTATGCCATGAAATGGGCATTGCGCTCAGTTTCGAGCAGTTCAGCGCGGGCTGGCAAGCCATCTTCGTCGGGTTGAGGCCTGAGGTGATCACGGTATTCAAAAAGCTTCGCGAAGAAGGCCATCGCGTTGTTGTATTGTCGAATACTAACCGCCTGCATCTGGATTTCTGGCCGCATCACTATCCTGAAATAGAAGCCAATACCGACGCTATGTACCTCTCGCAAAATTTGGGCATGCGTAAACCCGAGCCGGAAATTTTTCACCATGTGCTTGAAAAAGAAGGTTTCAGCGCGAGCGAGGCGGTATTCTTTGATGATGTTGCAGAAAACATTGAAGCTGCCCGTGCGGCCGGAATCGAAGCCGTGTGGGTGGAAGACAATCAAACCGTACCAAAATACTTTTCCTGAAGGATTAAAGGATGCAGAAAAGGGCACTGAGCCACTACCCGAAATCATTGTGGAAATTCACCCACCTGCTCTTAAAGCGTTCAGATAAAGATGGCCTGACGCTACTTGCGGGCCATTTAGCCTATGTCTCTTTGTTGTCGCTGGTGCCGCTGATTGCGGTGGTCTTTTCATTGTTTGCGCTGTTTCCGGTGTTTTCGGATATCAGCGCGCAGCTCAAAACATTCATTTTTTCCAATTTCATGCCGGCGACCGGCAACGTCATCCAGCGCTACCTCGAACAGTTTGTCGCAAACTCCAGCAAAATGACGGCGGTGGGTACCTGCGGGTTAATCGTCACTGCGCTGTTGCTGATCGCGTCCGTGGACAGCGTGCTGAACAAAATCTGGGACAGCAAAACGAAACGCCCGATCGTCTTCTCTTTTGCTGTTTACTGGATGGTGCTGACGCTCGGACCGATCCTCCTGGTGGCCAGCGTGGCGGTCAGTTCATACCTTCTCTCGCTGAACTGGCTGAACATCAGCGGCGTGCATTCCGTCATCGATCATTCCCTGAGGGTTCTGCCGTTGCTGATCTCCTGGGTTTCATTCTGGCTGCTGTATCAGGTTGTGCCAACAGTCCGTGTTCCGTCAAAAGATGCACTGGTCGGCGCACTGGTATCTGGTGCATTATTTGAATTGAGTAAAAAAATCTTCGCCCTGTATATTCAGCTTTTCCCGTCTTACCAGTTGATTTACGGTGTACTGGCGGTGATTCCGATTTTATTTCTTTGGGTCTATGTCAGCTGGTGTATCGTGCTTCTTGGCGCGGAAATCACGGTTACGCTTGGCGAGTTTCGTTCCCTGAGAAAATTGCAGTCTGCTCAGCAAGTAGCAGCAGAAAAATCAGTCTGAAGGATTTTTATGATTGCGTTAATTCAGCGGGTATTGAATGCCAGCGTGACGATCGACGGGAACGTCTGTGGTGAAATCGGGCCAGGGTTGCTGGTTTTGCTGGGGGTTGAGCGGGGCGATGACGAACACAAGGCCAAACGTCTTTGTGAACGGGTGATCGGGTACCGGATATTCGGTGACGAGAATGACAAAATGAACCTGAACGTCCGGCAGGCTGGCGGCAGTTTGCTGGTGGTTTCGCAATTTACGCTGGCGGCAGATACCCAAAAAGGCATGCGTCCGGGTTTCTCGCAGGGCGCAGAACCGCAGGAAGCCGACCGGTTGTATCAGTATTTTTGCGGGCAATGTCGTGAAACTGGCATCGTTACCGAAACGGGGCGTTTCGCCGCCGATATGAAAGTGGCACTGGTGAATGATGGGCCGGTGACCTTCTGGCTACAAGTCTGATCGATAAGGCATAACGCCGGAGAGAAAGCTTCTATGTATCACCTGAGAGTACCAACGACCGAAAAAGAGCTGGCCGCCTATTACCGATTCCGCTGGGAAATGCTGCGTAAGCCGTTGCATCAGCCGGAAGGTTCAGAACGTGATGCCTACGATTCGATTGCGCATCACCAGATGGTTGTGGATGAAAGCGGCGACCCGGTTGCGGTTGGCCGTTTATATATTAATGCCGATAACGAGGCTTCAATCCGTTTTCTGGCCGTTGATCCGAATGTACAGGACAAAGGATTAGGGACGCTGGTGGCGATGACGCTGGAGTCTGTCGCCCGGCAGGAAGGCGTGAAGCGTGTGGTATGTAGCGCGCGTGAAGATGCCGTGGAATTCTTTGCCAAGCTGGGTTTTGTTAACCAGGGTGAAATCACCACGCCGCAAACGACGCCGGTTCGCCATTTCCTGATGATCAAGCCCATCGAAACGCTGGACGATATTTTGCATCGCCCCGACTGGTGCGGTCAGTTGCAGCAAGCCTGGTACGATCACATTCCATTGAGTGAAAAAATGGGTGTGCGTATCAGCCAGTACACCGGGCAGAGATTCGTAACCACGATGCCAGAAACGGGCAATCAGAATCCTCATCACACCTTGTTTGCGGGCAGCTTGTTCTCGCTGGCCACACTGACCGGCTGGGGGCTTATCTGGTTATTGCTGCGTGAGCGCCATCTGGGCGGCACTATCGTGCTGGCCGATGCGCATATCCGTTACAGCACACCGGTGACCGGCAGACCGCGTGCCATCGCCGATTTGGGCTCTGTCCGGGGCGACCTTGACCGGCTGGCTCGCGGGCGCAAAGCGCGCGTGCAGCTTGAAGTGAATTTATACGGCGACGAGACTGACGGCGCAGTATTTGAAGGTACTTATCTGGTTCTTCCCGCCGCTCCCGGCGCGCCGCTGGAACCAGAAATCAACTGATTCGCTTTCCGTAAAAACAAAAAGGCACCGTGCAAACGGTGCCTTTTTACGTTCAGATGCGGAATTGATTATTCCGGCGAAGCGCCTGAAACCAACCCGTTAACCATTTGTTGATTCAAAGTCTGTCCGTTGCTGCCGGTAACCTGCAAAGTGCCTCTGAGCGTCGGTTTGTAATCGACATTGGCAGGCATTTGGCCTTGCAAATTGAGCTGCAAATTGGCATTACCGTCCAGCGCCAGGTGCGGCCATCCCCAGTTTTCCAGCTCATTTACCGGCACAGAACGTCCGGTCATTTTCGCGGAGAAATGGCGCTGTGGTTGCTGATCTACCGTTGCCGTCGCTTCCAGTAATCCTTCTTTGGTGAAGGCGCTTAGCTCGGAAATATTCACCTGACTGTCGTTCGCATCCAGCGTTATGGAGGGGCGGCGAACATCATTACGGTTGAACGTCGCTTCGCTGGCGTTGAGATTCAGCTTCCCGCCCCAGACTCCCCACTGATGGTCGCGCGCCAGCAACAAATTACTGCCCAAACCGTCAAGCGCTGTGATCTGGAACGGGAACTGCGCGTTGATATCGATAATCAGGTTACGGTTAGCGATGAACCGGCTGACAGAAATTTCGGCCAGCGGGGCAGGCAGCGCCTGAAGCCAGAGTTGTTTCCAGTTTTGTGGCAGCGTGTATTCCAGCCCGGCAACGGAAAGCTCATCCAGTTGCAAACGCTTGTTTGCGCGCAGCCAGTTACCGGTCGTTCTCAGCAAGCTACGCTCCCAGCGTGCGGTGGCCTGTTTGATGGTAATTCCCTGTGGGGAAAGGTCGAGGCTGATGATTGGATCCTGAATATGCAGATTACCGTCAATCATGTCCGTTGCGTTCAGCGTGATTTCGCCGTCATCGCTTTGCCAGTCGCCTTTCTCAAGCGTCAGGTCCTGCACGGAAAGGTCGACATCGCTGAAAGCCCAGTCAGTGCCTTGCAGCCGGGCGTCGATAAGATCCAGACGCTGAATCGTCACTTTCGGCAGTGTCTGGAAATCATCAAAGAATGCAGAAAGCGATTTTGACGTTTGCAGACGGACATTGCTCAAACGTAAATTCTCGATATTCCAACTGCCGTCAGCGGTCTGCGTCGCTTTACCGGTCAGCTGACCGCGCGCCAGATCGCCACCGAAATTACTCAGTGTCAGATTCTTGTTGTTAATATTGCCCTGAATCAGCACGTTCTCAGCCGGAAGCCCGTTCACGGTCAGGTTCGACGCGCTCAGTTGGAAATCGGCTTTATCACCCAGAAGCTGATTCGGTTTCGGTTGCCACGGCGAAATACCGGCATTAATTTGCTGCCCCTGAATATCGAGGCCCGCGGTATTTCCGGTCAGTGCCATCTTGCTCAGTTGCAGCGTATTGGCCTGTAAGGGCAGCTTGATGGCGGAAGGGCTTACGTTCAGGCGGCCATTGGCCAGAACAACGTGATCGAAAAAGTAAGGGGCTGTAATCTGACGCCAGCTCAAATCGAGATCCACTTCTCCGGCGTTCAGAATTTCAGGCTGATTTTTTTGCCCGAAGATGACATTCGTCAGCGTGATGCGGCCAGGCGTTGACCAGTTGTGATCCAGTTTTTCTACCGAGAGCCGGTACTCGCTGTTGTCGCTTATCCAGCGGCTGACCCAGCCGGCAGCCCAGCGGGTTTGTAATAGGACGTACACCAGTACGATCGCCAGCACCAGAAGTAAGGCGAACGTCAGCAAAATTTTACCGATAAATCTCATCGTCTGGAGCCCTGTAACGGGAAAAAGGAAAAAAGATTCTTTGTTTATGCCGCAAACAGCGACTTTTCTCAACAGGTTAGCAGAAGGGAGACAATAAAAAGCGGCAGGGGTTCCAGACCCGCTGCCGCTGTTGCACGTGGATTACATCCCGTGATTACTTTTCGTGAGGGAAAACCAGATTCAGAACTATCGCAGTGATCCCGCCCGCCGCGATGCCGGAAGACAGCAGCGTTTTAATCCAGTCTGGTGCGAATTGCAGGATCAGCGGCTGCTGGGAAACGCCCATGCCGACGGCCAGTGAAAGCGCCATGATCATAATCGCGCGGCGGTTCAGGCGCTCGCGGGAAACAATACGTACGCCGGAAGCGGCAATCGTACCGAACATCACGATGGTTGCGCCGCCTAAAACAGGCTCAGGAATGTGCTGCACAAATCCGGCGACCGCAGGGAAAAGTCCCAGCACGATCAGCATCAGCGCAACCACGAAACCGACATAACGGCTGGCCACGCCGGTCAGCTGAATCACGCCGTTGTTCTGCCCGAAGCAGGAGTTAGGGAAGGTATTGAATACGGCAGACAGCATTGAGTTCAGGCCGTTAGCCAGCACGCCGCCTTTGATGCGCTTCATGTACAGAGGGCCACTGACCGGCTGCTCGGAAACGTCAGATGTCGCAGTGATATCACCGATGGTTTCCAGCGACGTCACCATAAAGATAAGCATCAGCGGGATGAGCAGATTCCAGTCGAAGCCAAGGCCGTAATACAACGGCGTCGGTAACGTAATCCAGCTGCTCTGCGCTGCTGGCGCCACGTCAGGCAACATGCCCATCATCCAGGCCGCCAGATACCCTACCGCCATGGCGATAACCAGCGAAGCGACGCGCATATACGGGTTCCGCTGGCGGTTAAGCAGAATGATAACCACCAGAACGACGGCGGCCAGAATCAGGTTTTTAGGCGCGCCGAACGTATGATTACTCATCGCCGCATAGCCGCCACCAATTGACGTCAGCCCGACCTGAATCAGCGAAAGGCCGATAATCATGACGACGATGCCGGAAACAAGGGGGGTTATGACGCGGCGTGCAAGGTGCAGGAAGCGCGACAAAACGATTTCGGTGCAGGAAGCCAGCATCAATGTGCCGAACAGAGCGGCCATCATTGTCGGAACGTCAGCGCCCCCGTTTTTCAGCGCCAGACCGCCCATAATCAGCGGCGAGACAAAGTTAAAGCTGGTGCCCTGAATTGAAAGCAGGCCGGAACCGACGGGACCCCAGGTTTTAATTTGCAGAATGGAAGCCAGACCAGAAGCAAACAACGACATGCTGATGATGTGCTGAGTGTCCTGCGCAGGTAAACCCAGCGCCTGACAAATCAGTAATGCGGGGGTGATTACCGCGACAAACATCGCCAGTAAATGCTGACAGGCGGCAAAGAGAGTCTGAGGAATTGGCGGACGGTCTTCAAGCCGGTAAATCAGTTCACTTTTTGGCTGGCGGGAAAGGTCGGGTTGCTGCGAGTCTTGTTCTGTGGTTTGCGAACTCATGTTATGGCATTCCAATAAGCGGCAAAGCGGGCATTTTTATTGAAATACGCCATAAAAGCAAACGTTTGCTAACGACAATTTTAACTGTGAAATCTTGGTTAAAGGATCTTTTATGAACTGTATGTCCGGCTGAGGTTTTTTCTGAGGAAGTCTTGTTCAGTTTCTAACGCAAAATCGGGTAAATGCGTCGGGTAACTGAAAATAAACAGACGCCGGGATAAAGGTCTCGTCGCCTGTTTCAGGCTTTCTGTTTTTCACTTATCGCTTACTGAGTGGCCTCTGCTTTTTCCGTAAATACGGCTTCAGCTTCCGCTGCCTTTTCCTGCGTCAGCAACTGCTTTTCGTAAACCTTGAAGAACGGATAGTAAATCACCATCGAAAGCAGCATCAGCACGATCACCATAATCGAGACTTTGAAATCCCAGCCCATCGCCCATGCAGCACCAATCGGTGCCGGAGATGTCCAGGGAACCAGTGAAATCATGTGCGGAAGAAGATTAGTGGAGACAGCGCAGTAGGCGATCACGGCGTTAACCATCGGTGCGAGAAGGAACGGAATGAAAAAGACCGGGTTCATGACGATCGGCGTACCAAAGATCACCGGCTCATTGATGTTAAAACAACTCGGTACCAGGCTGAGTTTTCCCATGGTGCGCAGATGCGCCGATTTACTGCGGCAAAACAGCAAGACCAGCCCGATGGTAGCGCCGGAGCCGCCGATCACGATCAGGAAGTTCCAGAATGCTTCGGTCATGATATGCGTCATCGGCAAACCGGCGGCGAGATCGGTCTGGTTCAGCCCCAGATTAGTCAGCCAGAAAGCCTGCAACATTCCCGAAACGATTGCCGAGCCATGAATACCGGCGAACCACAGCAGATGGCAAATCAGCACCGCCAGAAGTACGGCTGGCAGGGAGTCAGCAGCCGAAATCAACGGCTCGAACAGCGCCATGATTGCCTGGGGCAACAGCATGTTGAAGCCCGACTGCACCAGTAAACTCAGCGGGAACAGTGTAATCACAACGGCAATAATCGGGATCAGCAGATCGAATGAATGCTTAATGTTGGAAGGAACCTGCTCGGGAAGCCGTATTCCAATATTATATTTCTTCAGCAGCCGGGTCAGCTCTGTTACATAAATCGCCACCAGAATTGCGGTGAAAATCCCTACGCCGCCCAGTGCGGCTGTAGACATTTTTTCATCAATCTGAGGCGCAGCAACCAGCAGAAAAGACATCAACGACAGCATCGCGGTCATAAACGGGTCAAGCTTGTAGCTTCGCGCCAGATTATAGGCAATGGCCGCAGCGATGTAGATCGACATAATCCCCATCGTCATATTGAACGGTGTCAGAATCTGTACTTCATATTTTGCCGACAGTTCCAACCAGCTTCGGGCAAATCCCCAAGAGGATTCAGGAGAGAAAGGTGGATGTACAAAAACCAGCAAGAAGGACCCCACAATCATAAACGGCATTGCTGAAATAAACCCGTCACGCACCGCCATGACATGGCGCTGAGAAGATAACCGGGCCGCAAACGGGCTGATTTTCTGTTCTATAAAATCAAAAAGAGATTGGCTGATACTCATGATGATATTGGCCTTATGGTGAGGGGAACTGACAGGCTTGCCTTAATTATCATCAGTGTAGTGGCGGGGTGTGAAACCGGTTACCGACTTTGCCCCAGTCTGTGAAGGTCATCAAATAACCTGAGGGCTTAATGGTTTTGAGGCAGAAATGAGCAAAAGTCGGGTTGATACATTGAAGCCAAAACATCATTTTCAATAATGTTTTGGCGTTTCAGAGAGAAAAACGAAAGTCGAAAAGTATAAGAATTATGCGTTGGTATAACGCACTCTTTCCGGCAGCCAGCGCTCAATCAGCGCTTTGGCATGATCGGGGAATTGATGCTGAAGATACCGAGCAATACGCTGTACGTCGGGGATCATGGCCTGATCGCGCAGCAAGTCAGCCACTTTAAATTCAGCGCTACCTGTCTGGCGTGTGCCCAGTAATTCACCTGGCCCGCGGATTTCTAAATCCTGCTGAGCAATGACAAAACCATCGTTGCTGTCGCGTAAAACCTGCAAGCGCTTCTGCGCTGTCTTGCTCAGCGGTGTTTTGTACAACAACACGCAGTGAGAAGCGACAGCACCACGTCCGACGCGGCCACGCAGCTGATGTAACTGTGCCAGCCCAAGGCGTTCCGGGTTTTCGATGATCATCAGGCTTGCGTTAGGCACGTCGACGCCCACTTCGATGACAGTTGTCGCCACCAGAAGCTGCACTTCGCCCTGCTTGAATGCTTGCATAACTGATTGTTTTTCATGCGCTTTCATCCGGCCATGAACCAGCCCGATATTCAGCGCAGGCAGCGCTTCTTTCAGCCCTTCCCATGTAGCTTCCGCCGCCTGAGCTTCCAGCATTTCGGATTCTTCAATCAGCGTACAAACCCAGTAAGCCTGGCGGTTTTCCTGCTCGCAGGCGCTTTTCACGCGGCTGATGATATCGCTGCGCCGAGTATCAGGGATCGCAACGGTCGTTACCGGCGTTCTGCCAGGCGGAAGTTCATCGATTACTGATGTATCCAGATCGGCGTAAGCGGTCATCGCAAGCGTTCGCGGGATTGGCGTTGCGGTCATGATAAGCTGATGCGGATGGAAGCCCTGTTGCAGACCTTTCTCCCATAATGCCAGCCGCTGATGAACGCCAAAGCGGTGTTGTTCATCAATGATCACCAGCGATAATGAAGAGAACAGAACCTGTTCCTGAAATATCGCGTGAGTTCCCACGACCATCGAAACCTGACCGCTGGCAATCGCATCCTGCTGCGCCTGTCTGGCTTTGCCTTTTTGTTTTCCAGCCAGCCATCCGACCTGAATTCCCAGCGGTTCGAACCACTGACGGAAATTATTAGCGTGCTGCTCGGCGAGTAATTCGGTGGGCGCCATCAGCCCGACCTGCTGACCCTGCGCAATCGCACAAAGCGCAGCAAGTGCTGCTACCAGCGTTTTACCTGAGCCTACGTCGCCCTGGACCAGACGCATCATTGGATAGCTTTTAGCTAAATCCTGTTCGATTTCAGCCACCACGCGCTGTTGTGCGCCGGTCGGGCTGAACGGCAAAGAGGCCAGAAACTGATTTTTCAGCCGATCCTCATGATGCAGTGGCATGGCTTTATAGCTTTGCGTGCCAGCGCGAACGGCCAGCATGCTGAGATTGTGCGCCAACAACTCCTCCATAATCAGTCGTCGTTGTGCCGGATGATGCCCTTTCTCCAGGTCGGTCAGCTGAATATCTGGTGGCGGCCGGTGCAGTAAATGCAGGGCCTGCGGAAGCGGAATTAGCGAACGGCTTAGTTCTTCCGGCAACAGTTCTGCAATAGGCACGGTATCGAGTAATTCCAGCGCCTGATCAGTCAGTTTACGCAGCGTGGCCTGACGGATGCCTTCCGTTGTCGGATAAACCGGCGTCAGCGATTCCTGCAAAACAACTTCGCTGTTTTCGCCCTGAATACGGTATTCCGGATGAATGATTTCTGCGCCGTGCGTGCCGCGTTTGATTTCGCCATAAGCCGTCACACGGCGTCCAGCAGCCAGACTATTTTTCATTGCTGCGTTGAAGTTGAAAAAACGCAATGTCAGCAAACCAGTGCCATCGCTTATCTGGCAGGTCAGCATTCTGCGACGGCCGAAACTGATGTCACTTCGCAGCACTTCGCCTTCTACGGTCGCAAAGATGCCCGGCAATAAATCATTGATGGTGTACAGACGGGTGCGGTCTTCGTAACGCAGGGGAAGGTGAAGCAGCAGATCCTGAATAGTTTCAAGACCGAGTTTAGCGAGTTTGTCTGCCTGACTGGCTCCCACGCCGGAGAGCGACGTGAGCGGGATGGCGTCGAGCAGGCGGCCTTTCATCTTTTTTTCACCGTCATTTGCATCGCTGACCACCATTCCTCATCAGCAATAATTTGACCCTTCTCATCAATGAACGGGCGCGGTAATTTCTTACGTTGCGCCACATGAGATAAGACCGGATAGCCACCTTCAAAGAGCAGGCGTTGCTGTTCTTTCTCACTTAAAACGCTGTTCTCGCGAGTATACATTCCGGCATTCTCACGCTGGCGCTGTGCTTCGTACAGGATTAAAGCGGAGGCCACTGACACATTAAGCGACTGTACCATCCCGATCATCGGAATAATGATATCGCTGTCTGCAAGAGCCAGCGCTTCGGGAGTAATACCGGTTTTTTCCTGCCCCAGCAAAATACAAGTCGGGCGGGTGTAATCAATCGCGCGGAAATCGACGGCTTTTTCAGACAGGTTAGTCGCAAGAATTTGCATGCCTTGCGCCTTCATTTTGGCGACGGCATCCTGAATAGTTTTGTGCGTTTTGACCTGAACCCAGCTGTTACTGCCCGCAGCGGAAGACACCAGCGTCTTCATTCGGGTCGTTGGCCAGACGGCGTGGATTTGGTGAACACCGACGGCGTCGGCAGTCCGGATGACAGCAGAAACGTTATGCGGTTTATGCACCTGTTCCATGCAGACCGTCAGGTCTGGCTGTCGGGCCGCAAGCATTTCGCGGATGCGCGCATAACGTTCTGGGGTCATAACAATCAGTTTCGGTTGCGGGTAACTTTAATGACGTCCGGCATGATACGAATTTTACGCATAATGTTCGCCAGATGAACGCGGTCGCGGGTCGTCAGGCGGATAAAGGCACTGTATACGCGGCCGTCTTTTTCTTCAGTGCTCAGGCTCTGGATGTTTGACTGCGCGGCGTTAATCGCAGCGGTCAGATTTGCCAGAGCGCCCTGATGGTTAAACATGTCGACTTTGATTTCCGCGATAAATTCCTGATCGGTTTCCTGGTGATCGTCCCAGTCAACGGTCATGAATTTCTCAGGTTCTTTCTGATAACCACGGATATTGCGACAGGATTCATGATGAATCACCAGTCCTTTACCCGGGCTCACGTGAGCAATTATCGGGTCACCCGGAATAGGGCGGCAGCATTTCGCGAAGGTAATCAGCACGCCGTCTGCGCCTTTGATTGGCAGATTACGTGTCCCGGATGTTGCCATCGAAGACTGATCACCCATCAGATTCTTAGCCACGACAACGCTCATAGCATTACCGAGACCAATTTCAGCCAGCAAATCGTCCATCGCCGCGAGCTTCATGCGGTCGAGTTCGTTTTTGATATTTTCTGGCGGAATGTCTGACAGTTTCTTACCGGCACCCAGCGCATGGTTCAGCAGACGACGCCCGAGCGAAACGGAATCATCACGTTTCAGGTTCTTTAGCATCTGACGAATTTTGGCGCGAGCGCGTGAGCTGACGACAAAGTTGAGCCATGCCGCATTCGGACGGGCGCCCGGCGCGGTAATGATTTCGATTGTCTGGCCGCTGGTCAGCGGCTGCGAGAGCGGATAAGGCTGGCGATCTACACGGGCGCCGACGCAGGCATGTCCGATATCGGTATGCACGGCGTATGCAAAGTCGACCGGTGTCGCACCCGCAGGCAATTCGACAATACGGCCTTCCGGCGTGAAGACGTAAATCTCGTCCGGGAACAGATCCGATTTCACGCTCTCGATAAATTCAAATGAGTTGCCTGCGCTCTGTTGCAGTTCGAGCAGGCTTTGCAACCAGCGCTGGGCACGAATCTGCGCCGTCGTGCTGGTTTCACTGTTCTCTTTATAAGCCCAGTGTGCCGCAACCCCCATCTCTGCCATCTGATCCATATCTTCGGTACGGATTTGTACCTCAACCGGAACACCGTGCGGGCCGATTAAAGAGGTATGCAGGGATTGATAGCCGTTGGCTTTAGGGATGGCGATGTAATCTTTAACCCGACCCGGACGCGGTTTGTACAGGCTGTGTGCCTGACCCAGCACGCGATAACAGGTATCGAGTTCTTTAACGATCACCCGGAACGCGTAGATATCCATAATGGAATGGAAACGCTGTTCTTTCAGGTGCATTTTGCAATAGATCGAATACAGGTGTTTTTCGCGACCGCTCACACGGCACTGAATACCGGCTTCGGTTAAACGGCCTTCTATCTCAGAGAGGATTTTTTGGATCATCTCTTTACGGTTACCACGCGCGGCTTTCACCACTTCTTTGATGACGCGATAACGGTTTGGATAGAGTGCTTCGAAACCCAGCTCTTCGAGCTCGGTTTTCAGATGGTGAATACCCAAACGGTGTGCCAGCGGGCTGTAAATTTCCAGCGTTTCGCGGGCAATGCGGCGACGTTTGTCCGGGCGAAGAGAGCCCAGCGTGCGCATATTGTGGGTACGGTCAGCGAGTTTGATCAAAATGACGCGGATGTCTTGCACCATCGCCATGACCATTTTGCGGAAGTTTTCCGCCTGTGCTTCTTTCTTATCGCGGAATTTCAGCTTGTCTAACTTTGAAACGCCTTCAACCAGCTCAGCAACGCTTTTGCCGAACAGTTGTTCCATATCCTGGTAGGTTGCAGGCGTGTCTTCGATAACGTCGTGTAATAACGCCGCCATAAGAGTCTCATGATCGAGCCTCATTTCAGCCAAAATACATGCCACGGCTACCGGGTGAGTAATATAAGGCTCACCGCTGGAGCGTGTTTGCCCCTCATGCGCGTCCCGCGCCACGAGGTAAGCCTGCACGAGGCGCTTAATTTGCTCCTCCGGCAGGTATTTTTGAATCAGTTGATTCAGGCTTTCAAAGATATACAAGTGAGATCCGTTTCGTTAATTAACGACGACCTTCAGCGATGGCAGTCACTGCCTGAATCTCTGCGGCTTCCTGCTCTTGCTGTTCCTGACGGTCACGAACGTCGAGGATCTGATTCGTGATCAGGCCTTCTTCAATTTCGCGCAGGGCAATAACAGTGAATTTATCGTTTTCTTCAGCGACCAGTGGATCTTTACCACCAGATTGCAGCTGGCGTGCGCGACGAGCAGCCACCAACACCAGGTCAAAACGGTTACCAATTTTCTCAACAGCGTCTTGAACAGTTACGCGTGCCATATATGTGCTACTCCACAGGGTGACGAAAGACTGGGCATAATACTGAAAGTGACTTCAGTCTGCCAATAGTTTGGTGATTAATCCGTCATGACGGAGCCGTTGACGGCTCAGACGCAGACGTTCGGCGCGAATAATCGTTTTTAAATCCGATAAAGCCAGATCAAAATCATCATTCACAATTAAATAGTCGTATTCGGCAAAGTGCGTCATTTCTGCCACAGCCTGCGCCATACGTTTTGCGATAACCTCTTCGCTGTCCTGACCCCGGCCACGCAGGCGACGGTCAAGCTCATCTTTTGATGGCGGCAATACGAAAATACTGCGTGCCTGTGGCATTCTTTTCCTGATCTGCTGGGCACCTTGCCAGTCGATGTCCAGAAAAACGTCAACGCCAGACGCCAAAACCTGCTCAATGGTTTCACGTGAAGTCCCGTAATAATTACCGAAAACTTCCGCGTGTTCTAAAAAGGCATCACGCTCAATCATCCCGCGAAACTCTTCTTTAGAGACAAAAAAGTAGTGCTCGCCATGTTTCTCGCCCGGACGTTCTGTACGGGTTGTATGGGAAATAGAAACCTGTGTGTCGTAGAGCGGTTGTGTTTTCAGTAAAGCCTGAATCAGACTTGATTTACCTGCTCCACTCGGGGCGGAGATAATATATAGCGTGCCTTGAACCATGATGACGTTTCAACTGAATGGGTTGATAGGAAGTATGCGAAGAGTGATCTCTCGCACAGTATACACGCTCGCCGCATTCGGTGCAGCGTTCCGACGTATTTCATCGTAACTAAGCCTGAGAAAATAGCCCTTCTTTGTGGAATTACGCGCCGCATTCCAAAATTTCTTTGAATTGCAGCAACGAATCAAATAATCGGGAAGGCGTCTCGCAAGCACAAACATTGGCACTGGCAGATAAAATATCGACAGCGTTTACTGGCACCCACAAGGAGGTGCTTATGCGCCGTTTCACTCTTTTTATCAGCGTGTTTTGTTTTATTTTCTCCGCCGCGGCCAGTGAGATATTGCCGCAAGATTGCCCTGCGTGGTCATCTGTGCAGCTGGCAAGGGAAACACATAAGCTCACTGAGCAACTGGCTCAGTGGGATAAGGCTTACCATCAATCTGGTAGCAGCCCGATTGAAGATGCTGTTTACGATAACCTGCGACAGAAACAGAGCCAGTGGCTTCAGTGCGCCGGATTGCCATTGCCTGAACTCGTGGTGCCAGCTCGCGATGACGCCGTCATGACTCATCCTGTCGCCCATACCGGGCTCAATAAATTACGCGATAAACAGGCCGTTTCAGACTGGATGCGCGGGCGTAAAAATCTCTGGGTGCAGCCTAAAGTTGACGGTGTGGCCGTTTCGCTGATTTACCGCTATGGCAAACTTGCGGCGCTGCTAAGCCGCGGAGATGGAGAGAAAGGCCAGAACTGGACGGGTAAAGCGGCATCCATTCCGTCTATTCCACTCAGTATTCCCGATAAAGGCCCGGAGCTGGTATTGCAGGGCGAGCTGTATCTGAAGATGACCGGTCATCAACAAAGTGTTGAAGGTGGCATGAATGCAAGATCGAAAGTGGCGGGTGCCATGATGCGAAATTCTTTGTCCGATCAGCTCAGTCAGTTTGGTATCTTCATCTGGTCATGGCCTGACGGGCCTGCCGACATGCGGGAACATCTCCAAAAACTTAGTGCTTTAGGGTTCCCTGAAGTTTCTCAATTCACACTCGCAGTTAACTCGGTGGAAGATGTATCGAAATGGCGGGATACATGGTTCCTTCAGCCACAGCCTTTTGCGACGGACGGTGTGGTAATCCGTCAGCAACAAGAGCCTGCTGGAAAATACTGGATAAATAAACCCGCCACATGGGCCGTTGCGTGGAAATATCCGCCTGCAAGACAACTCACGGAAGTTTCAGGTATTACGACAACCACGGGGCGAAGTGGAAAAGTCACCGTGATTCTGAACCTGAAGACATTGAAACTGGGCGATAAATCGGTGAGTAAAGTCAGTGTAGGCTCGGTAGCCCGCTTTAAAGCATGGGATGTGTTGCCCGGTGATCAGGTGGCTATCAGTCTGGCCGGTCAGGGGATCCCGCGCCTTGATGATGTCACGTGGCGCGTGAGCGAACGCCCCGAAATAAACCTTCCTGAGCCACAACAATATGATGTGCTTTCTTGCTTAACTCCGGAGCCCGGCTGCGCGCCGCAGTTTCTTTCGCGCCTTGTGTGGCTCAGCAGCTCAGAAGGGGTCGATATGGTCGGTTTCGGCGGTGCGACGTGGCAAAAATTACTCGACGGGATACCGCCTGATTCACTGGTTTCGTGGCTAAATCTTAATGAGAAAGAAATGGCGACGGTGCCGGGGATTAGCGTTAAGCAGGCTCAGAAGCTGGTGGCACAAATTCGGCTGACGCGGGATAAAGGCTTCAAACGCTGGCTGTCAGCATTGGGATTTCCTTCCTTTGCCCTTAAATTTGCAGAACAAAGGCAAAACTGGCGTCAGCTGGAGGAACTTAGTTCGGATGAGTGGGAAACAATGGCTGGAATAGGTCAAAAACGCGCCCGCCAGGTCTACGATTTCATTCATCATCCGCAGGTGGTGGCGCTGGCGGAGCGGCTGAAGCAGGCAAAACTGCCTGCTTTTCAGTAATCCGTAAAGGTGCCCGGTAAGTTAATGGTCTGAGTGTGGGTAATTGAAAACAGGCAGCCCGAGGCGAAAGCGCAGCGCGATAAGACGGGCAGTAAAGCCGACAAGCAGGGTGACGATGACCACCATATTGTGCGGCAAAGCGAGATATTGCAGGCCGATATAAACCCAGGCGGAGGCGAAAGAGATACCAGCGTAGATTTCTTTCTGAAAGACCAGCGGGATCTGATTACACATCATATCCCGCAGTACACCGCCGAAAACGCCGGTAATCACGGCACAGACGGACGCAATGATTGCGCCGTGGCCCATATCAAGCGCGACCTGTGTCCCGATGATCGAAAACACCACCAGACCTAAGGCATCAAGCACGAGGAACAACCGGCGAAGATGCTGCATTAGCGGTGCCAGCCAGGTCGTCATTATCGCGGCAACGGCCACAATCACAATGTATTCAGGATGCTTAACCCAGCCTAAAGGATAGTGTCCCAACAACATATCACGAACAGAGCCGCCGCCAATCGCGGTCGCTGCCGCGATAATAATGACGCCGAAAGAGTCCATTTTACGGCGCCCGGCCGCCAGAGCACCGGTCATGGCTTCTGCGGTGATCCCAATTATATAAAGCACTGTGAGTAACATGAATGTTCGCCGGACAAATCAGTAAGTGAGAAAGCAGGAGTCACGTAGAGTAATGAGCTTTTCATTAACTCTCGATTGAGTTTTTCTTTTGCATTCTCTTTAGGATTACTAAAACTAATGTAATGTAGCCACGAGTCAGGCTAAGCAAAAGACTCTGGGGGAATTCTGATTTATTTTAGATTAGAAAAACAGTAATTGCATGCCAGCTTGTTCATCCTTCTTTCGTTTTTTTCCTGAGGTGTCTCTTCCATAAAGATGAAAAATGTCTACTTTTAAGTTACGATTATTCAAAATCGTCACTAAAAGACGAAAAGCTCAATTGTTTCATCTGTCCGGAGGAGTGTATGAAGCCCGAAATTCCGGTTGCGTTAACTCAGCGTGGACCAGCTGAGCACGAACGGCGCGAACAAATTATCGATGCGGCATTTGATCATTTTCGCCTGTATGGTTACGCCAAAACGTCTGTGGCGGATCTGGCGAAATCAATTGGTGTTTCAAGTGCTTATATTTATAAATTTTTTGAGTCAAAACAGGCAATTGGTGAAGCAATCTGTTCCCAGCGTGTCGGTCAGATTGATCAGGCTTTGCTGCTGATTGCTCAGAGCGACCAAAGTGCAACTCTGCGCCTGCGTTCAATTTTTAAGACGTTGTTAACACGTAGTCTGGATCTCTTCTTTCAGGATAGAAAGTTACATGACCTGGCTGCGACAGCTTCGGCGCAGCAGTGGAAATCTACGCTTAATCACCGGGCTATGATGTATTCCATTTTTGAAAAAATAGTCAATGACGGGCGTGAGTCTGGCGAATTTGAACGTAAAACGCCTCTGGATGAGGTGTGTATGGCCATCACCAGCGTGACGACTCCGTTTTCTCATCCGCTGTTGCTGGAACAAAAAACGCCGGAGCAATTAGAAGAACGCGTGCAGGCCATCACCGGTCTGGTTCTGCGTAGTCTGGCAAAATAGTTGAGACAAAAATTTAGAGTAACGGGTTTACAAAATCGTAATTCGTCACATACTGTCAGCCTTTAATTAAAATCGTTTCTGCCCGCTGGTGGAAGTTCCAGCAGAAACTTGTGTCTTTAACAGACAGAGAGGAAAGTTTTATGACTCATCGTCGAGTGGTTATTACCGGCATGGGGGCTGTGAGTCCTCTGGGCTGTGATATCGAAACTATCTGGAAGCGCCTGCTGGCCGGTCAGTCTGGTATCCGCGTTTTGCCGGAAGAAATTGTTGAAACGCTGTCCGTGAAGATTGGCGGTCAGGTACAAACTAAAGAACAGGATCCTGAATCAGGTTTCGATCCTGACCTTTTTGTTGTGCCAAAAGACCAGAAAAAAATGGACCGTTTCATTCTTTTCGCTATGGCTGCTGCCGATATGGCGATTGCGAATTCAGGCTGGAAAGCGGAAACCGCTGAACAGCAGGAACGTACTGCAACCGTCATCGGTTCTGGTATCGGTGGTTTTCCGGCGATTGCGCATGCGGTGCGTACCAACGACAGTCGTGGTGCTAAGCGTTTATCCCCGTTCACCATTCCTTCCTTCCTGGTGAATCTGGCTTCCGGTCAGGTTTCTATTAAACACCAGTTCAAAGGCCCAATCGGCGCGCCGGTTACCGCCTGTGCGGCAGGTGTTCAGGCAATCGGTGATGCGGTTCGTTTGATTCGCAATGATGAAGCAGACGTTGCACTTTGCGGCGGCGCTGAAGCGGCTATCGATACCGTCAGTCTGGGTGGTTTTGCGGCGGCAAAAGCGATGTCTGCGGGTCACGAAGATCATCCTGAAAAAGCGTCACGTCCATTCGACAGCGCTCGCGACGGCTTTGTGATGGGCGAAGGCGCAGGCATGCTGGTTATCGAAGAACTGGAACATGCGAAAGCGCGTGGTGCAAAAATTCTGGCGGAGATCGTCGGTTACGGTACCAGCGGTGATGCTTACCACATGACTTCCGGGGCAGAAGATGGCAACGGCGCTGGCCGTGCGATGAAGATTGCTTTGCGCCAGGCGGGCATTCAGCCTTCGGATGTACAGCATTTGAATGCGCATGCGACTTCTACGCCGGTGGGTGATTTGGGTGAAATCAATGCGATTAAAACCCTGTTTGGTACAGACGGTAAACTAGCGGTAACATCCACCAAATCTGCAACCGGCCACTTGCTGGGCGCTGCGGGCGGTCTGGAAACTATCTTTACCATCCTGGCTGTGCGCGACCAAATCGTTCCGCCAACGCTGAACCTTGAAAACAAAGATGTTGCGGCAGAAGGCCTGAACATCGTCGGCAATACGGCGCAGAAGCACGGCATTACTTACGCGCTGTCCAACGGCTTTGGTTTTGGCGGTGTAAATGCTTGTGTACTGCTGAAACGTTGGGAAGATTAATTTTCTTCTGAATTTCAGAGATGAAGCATAAAAAAACGCCTCCGGTCAGACCGACGGGAGGCGTTTTTTATTGCGTCAGAACAGGTGATTTACTCGATGTTCTGAATCTGCTCGCGCATTTGTTCGATAAGCACTTTTAGCTCGATGGCTGAAGTCGTGACATCGGCATTGATCGATTTCGATGCCAGCGTATTCGATTCACGGTTAAATTCCTGCATCATGAAATCAAGACGGCGACCCACAGCCTCTTCTTTCTTCATGATTTTATGCGTTTCTTTAACGTGCGCTTCAAGTCTGTCGAGCTCTTCTGCCACATCAATACGCTGCGCCATCAATACCAGTTCCTGTTCCAGGCGGGTATTTTCCAGCTGAACCTGCGCATCTTCCAGTTTACTCACCAGACGTTCACGCTGCCATTGCAGGATATTAGGCATCTGGGCACGAACTTTCACGACTTCACCGCTGACGCCGTCAAGACGTTGTTCAATCAGCGTTTTCAGCGCAGCACCTTCGCTTTCGCGCGCGCTGATAAAGTCGTCCAGCGCTGTATCCAGCGCCAGCAGCAGTTCGGTGCTGATTGCATCCAGATCCTGTTCTTCGGCCAGCATCACGCCCGGCCAGCGCAGAACTTCCAGTGGATTAATTTCGCCTTCGTCGCTTTGCATTTTTACCCATTGCGCCGCTTCAACCAGCTGTTTCGCCAGTTTTTCATTCAGCTGCAAAGTGCTTTGTGCGCCAGGATCGAGATCAAAACGCAGATTACATTCGACTTTACCCCGTGTCAGACGGGCACGAATGCGCTCGCGAATAACCGGCTCCAGGCTGCGAAATTGCTCTGGCAGACGGATGTAAGTTTCGAGATAACGTTGGTTTACCGAGCGAAGTTCCCACGCGGCGCTGCCCCAGTCACCCTTAATTTCGCGTCGGGCATAAGCGGTCATACTACGGATCATGTATGCGTACCTGTTAATGTAAAGATGCAGCGATTATAGCCCCGGTAAGCGGGTCATGATAGGCATTACCTCGCGAAGTCCGTATAATGCGCAGCCAAACACGATTCGCGACCCGGAGAACTATCCATGCGTCCAGCAGGCAGAAATGCACAACAAGTACGCCCCGTAACACTGACCCGCCATTACACTAAACACGCTGAAGGTTCCGTGCTGGTGGAGTTTGGTGATACCAAAGTGCTGTGTACCGCGACGGTCGAAGAAGGCGTTCCGCGTTTCCTGAAAGGTCAGGGCCAGGGATGGATCACGGCTGAATACGGCATGCTGCCGCGCTCCACGCACAGCCGTAATGCGCGTGAAGCCGCGAAAGGCAAACAAGGCGGTCGTACTCTTGAAATTCAGCGTCTGATTGCCCGCTCATTACGTGCGGCAGTGGATCTCAAAAAACTGGGTGAATTCACCATCACGCTGGACTGCGATGTTTTGCAGGCTGACGGCGGCACGCGTACTGCGTCTATCTCCGGTGCCTGTGTCGCGCTGGCGGATGCACTGAACGCGCTGGTGGCAGCGGGTAAACTGAAAGCTAATCCCATGAAAGGGATGGTTGCTGCCGTTTCCGTCGGTATTGTGAAAGGTGAAGCGCTGTGCGACCTCGAGTATGTTGAAGACTCCGCTGCTGAAACGGACATGAACGTGGTAATGATGGAAGATGGCCGCATGATTGAAGTACAGGGTACCGCCGAAGGCGAGCCGTTCAGCCACGAAGAACTACTCACTTTACTTTCCCTCGCACGAGAGGGGATCGACACTATCTTCCAGGCGCAGAAAGCGGCGCTGGCGGAATAATTTTTTAAGGCGACTGAGAAGTCGCCTTTTTTATGGCCTGCGGGCTGACAATTGCAGATATAAGACGTTAACGAGGAGACCATCAATGAAAGCCTATCAGCGCCAGTTTATTGAGTTCGCACTGAACAAACAGGTTTTGAAATTCGGCGAGTTTACCCTGAAGTCCGGGCGCATCAGTCCTTACTTCTTCAATGCCGGTTTGTTTAATACTGGCCGTGATCTAGCGTTACTGGGACGTTTTTACGCTGAAGCATTGATGGATTCAAAAATTGATTTCGATTTAGTTTTCGGCCCGGCCTATAAAGGGATTCCGATCGCGACAACCACCGCCGTCGCGCTGGCTGAGCATCATGACCGCGATGTACCGTATTGTTTCAACCGAAAAGAAGCCAAAGATCATGGTGAAGGCGGTTTACTGGTGGGTAGTCCGCTTCAGGGTCGCGTCATGCTGGTTGATGATGTGATTACTGCCGGTACAGCTATCCGTGAATCCATGGAAATCATCAATGCTCACAACGCGACGCTGGCGGGCGTGCTGATTTCTCTGGACCGTCAGGAACGTGGCCGCGCGGATATTTCGGCGATTCAGGAAGTCGAGCGTGATTATCACTGCAAGGTGATTTCAATTATTACGCTGGCGGATTTGATTGAATATCTGGAAGAAAAAGCGGAAATGGCTGACCATCTGGCGGCTGTGCGCGCGTATCAGCAAACATACGGCGTGTAATCATTCCTGTGAAATGAAAAAGGGCCTTTAGGCCCTTTTTTGCATCTGTAACCGTGCTAAAGATTGACGTTATTGCAGCTGAGCAGAAATCAGTGGCCAGCGGGTTTCAAAGTCCTGAGTCGGACGATATTTGAACTCGGAGCGCACAAACCGCGACAACATGCCTTCGCAAAATGCCAGCAACTGGCTGGCGAGAAGGGTTTCATCACTGGCGAATCCGCTGCCCTCGCGCATTTTCTTTTCGCGCAATACCTGTCGCAACTGCGCTTCAATCCGCTCAAAAAGCTGGTTGATGCGGCCTTGTAATCGGTCTTGTTCGAACATCAGCGCATGACCTGTCATGATGCGGGTCAGCCCAGGATTGCGTTCTGCAAAACCTAAAACCAGCAGCAAAATCAGACGGATTCGGTTTAACGTATCTTTTTCATCCTGCAGGATAAGATTGATACGGGTGATCAGGCTGTCTTCGATAAACTCGATTAAGCTGTCAAACATCCGCGTCTTACTGGGAAAATGACGGTAAAGAGCTGCTTCCGAAACGCCAACGCTGGCGGCGAGTTTCGCGGTAGTGATCCGCTGGCTGCCATCGCTGGACTGAAGCATTTGCGCTAACGCCTGCAAAATCTCTTCGCGCCGGTTCCTTTTTGTCGTTTCTTTCTCTGCCATGTCTGAATAGACCCTTGCTAAAAAACGGCTAAAATCATGGAGAAACCGCACAACTGCCGCATGAATCACTGTGATCCTGCGGCTTATTTCGTTCCCTTGGTGTTGTTACGGTCTGATAGTGATAAGGATCTGTTCAATATCGCGTCAAAATCTGCGGTGCTGAACAGGTTCTTATTGACGGCCCGAGTGGCCAAAACCACCTTCACCGCGTTCACTGGCGTCAAAATCTTCCACCAGATTGAATTCTGCCTGAACCACTGGCACAAACACCATTTGAGCAATACGTTCGCCCGGCTCGATCACAAATGTAGTCTGACCACGGTTCCAGACGGAAACCATCAGCTGGCCCTGATAATCGGAATCAATAAGACCAACCAGGTTGCCCAGAACGACGCCGTGTTTATGGCCCAAACCTGAACGTGGCAGGATAACCGCCGCCAGATTTGCATCGCCGATATGGATAGCCAGACCGGTTGGAAGTAACGTCGTTTCGCCCGGTTTCAGTTCTACAGACGTGTCCAGACAGGCGCGTAAATCCAAACCTGCGGAGCCCGGTGTCGCGTAGGCAGGTAAAGGGAAAGTCGAACCGATGCGCGGGTCGAGAATTTTAATGTCGATTTTTTTCATCATAACGGCTGACAATCTCTTCTAATAAACGTTGACCAAGCAGGGACTTATCGCTGAGCGGTAAGATTTTATCCCCGTCCTGCCAAAAAAGATGCAAGGCATTGGTATCAGTATTGAAACCGTGCCCGGCAAGTGAAACGTCGTTGGCGCAAATCAGATCCAGATTCTTGCGGATCCTTTTTTGCCGCGCATATTCTTCCACATTCTGGGTTTCTGCGGCAAACCCCACGACATAAGGCCTGTTTTCCGACATTGCCGCAACGCCTGCCACAATATCGGGGTTTTTAACCATTTTTACAGTGATTTCATCACCTTGTTTTTTGATTTTTTCTTCAGCAACCAATTCTGCACGGTAATCCGCAACGGCGGCACAGGAGATGAAAATCTGCTGTGAAGCGGCGGAAAGCTGAACGGCTTTCTGCATATCCAGCGCGCTTTCGACGTCAATGCGGCGGACATTCGGCGGTGTCGGTTGTGATACAGGACCCGCAATCAGGGTGACCTGTGCGCCACGGTCAGCAGCCGCTTTGGCGATGGCGAATCCCATCTTTCCTGAACTGTGGTTGCTGATAAAACGTACCGGGTCGAGCGCTTCGCGCGTCGGGCCTGCGGTGACCATAATGTTCAAATGCGCCAGATCTTTACGGGTAGAGAAGTGGGTATTGGCCAGGTCGACAATCACCAGCGGATCAAGCATCCGGCCCGGACCGATATCGCCACAGGCCTGGCTTCCACTGTCAGGTCCCCAGATTAATGTGCCGCGTGCGGCCAGTTTCTCCAGATTTTCCTGAGTGACGGCAGCGCGATACATCTGCTGATTCATCGCCGGCAACACGGCGACCTGCGCGGCAGTTGCCAGACAGACGGTCGTCAGCAAGTCATTCGCCATACCCGCATTCATTCGTGCAAGCAAATCAGCCGTTGCGGGAGCAATCAGAACTAAGTCAGCCCACTTGCCCAACTCGATATGTCCCATTGCCGCTTCAGCAGCCGGATCAAGCAGGTCATCAGACACCGGATAGCCAGAAACTGCCTGCAGGCTCAGTGGGGTCACAAAGGATTTCGCCGCTTGTGTCATGACCACGCGCACTTCTGCGCCTCTTTCACGTAAGCGACGTACCAGTTCTGGTGCTTTATAGGCAGCGATACCACCGCTGATACCGAGCACAATATGTTTGCCGGAAAGTCCCGTCATCATCATTGTCCGATTGGTTGTAAGCCGAAAGAAGCGACATTTTAGCATAACGCGGAATGATGACAGCTATTGGCGATACTCTTAAGCGGATGAATAAAAATTCTGCGTAACGCCTCGCAGGCTTTTAAACCGGAAATACCTGCAGGCGGGCTCTGTGCGACAATCGGTACATAAAAGGAGTCAGGATGACAAAAGCACAGGAAAACTGGCCGGGCGAGTTACCACCGCGGGAAAAATTATTACAGCAAGGCGCCAAAGGGCTGACGGATCAGGAGCTGCTGGCGATTTATTTGCGTACCGGTTGCCAGGGGATGCATGTTATGGAGCTGGCGAAGAATCTTCTGGAAGAATTCGGTTCTCTGCATAAACTGCTGATGGCGGATTTTGATTCATTGGCAGGCATTAAAGGAATGGGCGTCGCGAAATTTGCACAGCTGGTTGCGGTTTCTGAATTGTCGCGCCGTTCGTATTTGCGTCATTTAAATGCTGAAAATGCGATGCTCAGCCCGGAGATCATCCGGGAATATTTGCAGAATTTGCTGGTTTTTCGGGAAAGAGAGGTATTTCTGGTACTTTTTCTCGATAACCAGCATCGCGTTATTCGCCATGAGGAGATGTTTGCTGGTACTATTGGGCACGTAGAAGTGTATCCCCGCGAAATTGTTCGCGGTGCGATGAAGGTTAATGCGGCAGCCCTAATTCTGGCGCATAATCACCCATCCGGTCGGGCTGAGCCCAGCCTGATGGACCGGAAAGTGACTGAACAGATTATTCGAGCGTGCCAATTGCTGGAAATTCGTGTCCTCGACCATTTGGTTGTAGGTCACGGAGAAACAGTCTCTTTTGCTGAGCGCGGTTGGATTTAGCATCGTTTTTTGAAGATCCTTAGGGATCTTTAGCTGTTCGGGACTTGAGCACTTACGCTACAGAGCGTATACTACGCCACCTTTGAGAATCTTGGGTTTGGCGTTAAGAGCCTATCTCAGCAGGTTTCTAACCTGATGAAATGGTTTTTACCCGACGACAGTGAGTCGGTTCTCAGTGGAGTTTGCTGAGATGGGCTCTAAAAGCCTGACGAGGCGGCCATACCCTATACGAAGCTCGAGCTGATTTGATTTTTGGAGATATAGACATGTCCCGAGTCTGCCAAGTTACTGGCAAGCGCCCGGTGAGCGGTAACAACCGTTCCCACGCAATGAACGCGACCAAACGCCGTTTTCTGCCAAACCTGCACTCACACCGTTTTTGGGTTGAGGCTGAGAAGCGCTTTGTAACTCTGCGTGTATCTGCTAAAGGTATGCGTGTTATTGATAAGAAGGGTATTGAGACGGTCTTGGCCGATCTGCGTACCCGCGGTGAGAAGTATTAAGGAACTGAATCATGGCTAAAGGTGTTCGCGAGAAGATCAAGCTGGTTTCTTCTGCTGGTACTGGTCACTTCTATACCACTACGAAGAACAAGCGTACTAAGCCGGAAAAATTGGAACTGAAGAAATTCGATCCAGTTGTCCGTCAACACGTGATCTATAAAGAAGCTAAAATTAAATAATTTTAGTGGATTAATAAAACCCGGCTCCGGCCGGGTTTTTTATTGCCTGAATTTGGTCATTTTCGCTCAGCACGACTTTTGTTTGCCTGATGCTGATGTCTGCGACACACTTTGAGAATCATTCTGCTAAGGGAGAAATTATGCCGGAATTACCTGAGGTTGAAACCAGCCGCAGAGGGATAGAACCCTATCTGAAAGGCCATACGATTATGCATGCCATCGTGCGTAATCCGCGTCTGCGCTGGCCCGTTTCTGCGGAGATTCTCTCGCTCAGTGACCAGCCGGTGCTGAGCGTTCAGCGTCGTGCAAAGTATCTGCTGGTTGAGCTTGAAACCGGCTGGATCATCATCCATCTGGGCATGTCTGGCAGTTTGCGGATTTTGCCGGAAGAAACTGAACCGGGTAAACATGACCATGTCGATCTGGTGATGGATACCGGTTTTGTGTTGCGCTATACGGATCCACGGCGTTTTGGTGCCTGGTTATGGTCTTCAGATCTGGCGGCCAGCAACGTCTTGGCGCATCTCGGGCCTGAGCCTTTAAGTTCGGATTTCACCGGTGATTATCTGCTGGAGAAATCGCGTACAAAAAAATCGCCCATCAAACCGTGGCTGATGGATAACAAACTGGTGGTCGGGGTGGGTAATATTTACGCTAGCGAATCGCTGTTTGTTGCAGGCATTTCGCCGGACAGGCAGGCGCATTCGCTGAAACGCGATGAGGCTGAGTTACTCGTCAGAACCATTAAAGCAGTATTGCTGCGTTCCATTGAACAGGGCGGTACGACTCTGAAAGATTTCCTTCAGTCGGATGGTAAACCAGGGTATTTCGCGCAGGAACTGCAGGTTTATGGCCGCGCTGGTGAACCTTGCCGGGCATGCGGTGCGCCCATCGAGAGTAAGAAACACGCTCAGCGCACCACGTTTTTCTGCCCTAACTGCCAGCGGTGAAACGCACTCAGGCGCTGATCTTCTCCATCAGTGCCTGAGTGACTTTTTGAGGCAGGAACGGCGTGATATCGCCACCGTGGCGGGCCACTTCCTTCACCAGAGATGATGAAATAAACGACCACTCTCTTGATGGCATCATAAAGACACTTTCCAGCGTCGGCAGCAAATGCCGGTTCATGTTTGCCAGCTGTAATTCATATTCAAAGTCAGATACGGCACGCAAGCCACGCACCAGGACATTGGCACCCTGCGCTTTGGCAAAATTCGCCATCAGATCGCTGAAGCCAATCACTTCTACATTCTTCAGATGAGAGGTCACTATTGTTGCCAGCGCTACACGTTCATCGAGCGTAAACATGGGCTTCTTACTTGGGCTGGCGGCAATTGCCAGAATGACGTGATCGAACATGAGCGCTGCACGTCTCACGATATCCAGATGTCCGTTGGTCAGCGGGTCGAAGGTGCCGGGATAAATCGCCTTAGTGCTCATACAGGCTCACTTTTGCAGTTGATGGCTGAGCGCCCACAGGGCGGCATATTTATTGAAAGTATATTGTGCATTGACGCCAGCCAGGATCAAACCCTGTTTGCCATCCAGAAAGCCCGCCCGCAGGATCCAGGTTTTTATGAATGCGCCCAATGTGTGTGAAATGACAGAGAAAAAGCTACAACGACGACCTTGCTGATGGCGCTGACGAGCCCAAGCCTCAGCATAACTGAGCTGTTTACGCTGGAAGGCAAAGAAATCCCGGCAAGTCAGATGCAATAAATCGCCTTGCAAAGGGACAATGGCAGAATTTCCGGTGTTCAGTGATTCGTGAACTAAATCGTCGTTATAGCGAAAGGATGAAGGATATAAGCGATTGACGCGGTCGGGATACCAGCCGCTGTGGCGCATAAATTTTCCAAGGAATAAGTTACTGCGGCCGAGACTGTAAACCGTATTTTCCTGAGGATTATTCAGAACATTTTCAACCGACCGACGCAATTCCGGGGAAACCCGCTCATCTGCGTCGATCACCAAAATATAATCGCCGGACGCATAACTTTGCGCTAACTGGCGCTGTTTGCCAAAACCCGGCCATTGCGTGTTAGTGAAAACTTTCGCACCGAACTCACGGGCAACGTCCAGCGTGGCGTCTTCACTGCCTGAATCGAGCAGGATAATTTCATCTGCCCAGACTACAGACTCCAGACACTCGGGCAGTAAATCAGCTTCATTACGCGCAATCAGCACGACGGATAAGCGTTTTTTGTCGGCCATTAATGACCCCGCACAGGCAGATAGGGCTCCAGTAAATGCAGCAGACGTTGCAGCGCGCCCTGATTTTGGTGCAAGACTTCTACCGCGTGACGCCCGTAGTACAGACGATAGTCTTCATCTGTCAGCAGCGTGGAGATCTCTTTAACCAGCGACGGCGTATCCGTCACGGTGATCAACCCATCGTCCTGCGCGAGCTTGGCGCAAATATCTTTGAAGTTGAACGTGTGGGGACCCATCAGGACAGGAATGGCGTGTGCTGCGGCTTCCAGAGGATTATGACCTCCGCGATCGACCAGACTGCCACCAACAAACGCCAGATCGGCAATTCCGTACAGCAGCATTAACTCACCCATCGTATCGCCGATCACGACCTGCGTTCCCGACGAAGGCACTTCCCCCGTACTGCGCTGCGTGAAGGTCAGACCTGCTTTGCGCGTCAGTTCGCACGCGACCGGGAAACGTTCCGGATGGCGCGGCACAAGGATCAGCAGCAGCGTCGGGTGAGCTTTGAGCAATTCTTTATGCGCTTCCAGCAGCAGGGTTTCTTCCCCTTCATGCGTACTGGTCGCAATCCATACCTGCCGGCGCGATGCCCACTGACTGCGAAGCGCAATGGCTTTAGCCGCTAATTCAGGTGTTACCGAGATATCAAATTTCAGGCTGCCGGTGACGGCAAGCTGGTTGCGTTTCAGCCCCAGAGAAAGGAAGCGATCGCCGTCTTCCTGATTTTGCGCGGCAATCAGCGTGATGCGTTGTAAAACCGTGCGGATAAACTTGCCCAGCTTTTTGTAGCCTTTGGCCGAACGCTCAGAGAGGCGTGCATTGGCAATGACTAAAGGAATTTTACGGCGATGCAGAGCGCTGATGAGATTTGGCCACAGCTCGGTTTCCATAATGATAACCAGCTTGGGGTTCACTTCATCAAGAAAACGGCTCAGCGATCCTGGCAGATCATAAGGAAGATAAACGTGATGAACACCGGCACCAAAAGCGGATTGAACACGCTCAGAGCCTGTTGGCGTCATCGTCGTCACAGTGATCGGCAATGAAGGGTAACGATGGCGCAGCGCGCGGACTAAGGGAATTGCCGCTAGTGTTTCTCCCACTGAGACGGAATGCAGCATGATGCCACCAGAAACCACCTTCCCTTTGCAGAAGCCGTAACGTTCAGCCCAGCGTTTACGGTATGCCGGTGACTTCCGGCCACGAACCAGCAAACGGATCCAGATAAGAGGCTGGATGAGGTATATGATTATATTATAAAAAATAGTCATTTTTTTTGCGGCGTTACGTTAGGGAAAGTCAATTTCATATAGCGAAAATAGTCCCAGCGGATAGTTGGGCACATGTTACCAGATAAGTAAGATCGACTCATCATGTCAGCACCCGTGTCGTCAGGCCAGTAATGAGTAATAAAGCGCGACTAACTGTTGTGAAAGGTTTTTAGGTGAATAAGGTAAAATTCGTGCTCTGGCAGCGTTCCCCATCTTTTCATCCTCAAGACGTGATGGAATTCGCTTCACAAACTCACTAAGTTTTGCAGCATCAAGCGCATCGCAAACAAAGCCTTCACGCCCTTCGGTGATAAATTCAGCCCCACCGCAAGTCTGGCTGGTGATAACAGGCAGTCCGCAGGCCATGGCTTCTAGAATGACATTCGGGAACGGGTCATACAGCGTGGGTAAAATCATACCATCTGCTGCGTGATAATAAGGAAGTACGTGGTTTTGAACACCTGCAAAACGAACCCGGTCAGCGCACCCTGATTGCTGTGCCAGATACTCATACTTTTTCTGATCTTTATCCTGGCCGACCACGATGAGATAACGGTCGCTTGCTGCAACGGCTTCGATTGCTGGTTTCAAACCTTTGCGTTCAAAACCCGAACCCACGTAGATCAGCGCCACAGCATGCTGGGGGATAGAAAGATTTTCGCGTGACAGCACGCGCTGCTCTGGTGTTGCAGGAACAAATTTTTGTGCATCAATTGCGTTGTATATCACTTCAAAACGGTCTTCGTGAACACCATAGCAACGTATGATATCGCGCTTAACCATTTCTGAATTGCAGATGATTTTCTTCAATTCCGGGGAATGGAACATCTCTTCTTCAGCCCGCAGCACATAGCGGTGATAAGGGCTGATTCGAGTAATCAGACGCTGTAAAGGCGAAATAACGCGAGACCGTTGTTCAAGCCAGACACGGTGTGCTCCATCGCCGGCACGGAAAATATCGCAGCCGGGAATGCGCTCATGGCTTTGAACAATATCGAAATGCTCCTGTTTCCAGCACCGTTGAGCCGCAGCCGCAAAACCCTTCTCCCTTGAAACCCGTCCATATTTTGCCGGATTACAGAGGTGGAGTTTCCATTTTGGATTTGGCTTACCTTCCCACTGGCGGGTGATGATATTCAGGTCAATATTCTGATCATCAAGCGCTTCAAGCGCCCGAGAGATAAAGCGCTCAGCGCCTCCGTCAGGCCGATATTTTTGCCTGACAATAGCCAGAGAGATTGCTTTTGTATCCGGAGTTTTATTCATGCAGATAACCCCTGGCGGCATTGATGACATCGCTCACCGGGATAGCATGCAAATAACGTTGTTGAGTTTTCGTATCAATAGAGTCAGGTGCAGGAAGAGGTGCGTAATCACCCGCCCACAGCGTCGTGTTGTTATTTCCCCACGGTCGCCAGTGCTGCATTTTTGTTGGCCCGAACAAGGCAACGCATGGCGTATTGAGCGCCGCCGCCATATGCATCGGGGCAGAGTCGACGCCAATGAAGAGTTTAGCACCATCAATCATTGCAGCCAGTTGCGTCAGTGATAGCTGACCGGCAAAAGAGACAACCTGAGGATTATGGCTAAGATCCTGGATTTTCTGAACCATCTCCAGCTCCTTCTTGTCGGGGCTGGCTGTCATCACAACCGTCAGGCCGGTATCTCCAAGCGCATCAATTACGCTGGCAAATTTATCATCATCCCAGCATTTGAAAGCCCAGCGGGATGTTGGCTGAATCACGATGTAACCGCCCGTAACCTGATTTTTAATCAGTAATTGCTGACAGAATGCTTTATCACTTTCTGAATAATGCATTGATGTTCTGGCATCTTCAGTCGAAATACCCAGCGGAGATAAAATCGACATATTTTGCTCAACCGTGTGCAGCTCGCTGTGATTTTCCGTGGTGACCAAATGCGTATGACCCACCCGCCATACCACTGAGCGACGTTTTTTGAAGTCGAATCCCAGCCGGACTTTTGCACCGGAGAGCATCGAAAGCAGGGCGCTGCGCCATTGATCTGCCAGATTTATCACCAGATCATATTGTCGTGCGCGGATGCTTTTGATTAACAGAAGCTCTTGCTGCATCTGGTAGCGAATACCTTTCTTTTTCCATGATCTGTCAATAACATGGATATGTGTTAAAGCAGGATGTTCGCTCAGAATAGGACGTGTTTCTTTGTACAAAAGTACATCAATTTCAGCATCAGGGTAATGCTGGTGAATTCTGTTTATCACCGGCGTCGTCAGCACCATATCTCCGTGATGACGGAGTTTAATCAGCAGAATTCTTCTGGGGGTCAACGCTGCATATTTGGCTTCGGAGTTAGGCATTCTATTTTCTGATCGTAGAATAGAGTAAATTGATTCTAGGTGAAGAATCCAGTGCTGTGAAGTTATTTATCTGGCTGATATAGAAGATAAATAACTTCGTTTATGAAGTCTTTATAATAGCGTTCAGAGCGTAATGGAATCATCACTTTCTGAAACATCTCATGCGAGTTTATTTTTCAAGTCATGAAGGCGTTTCAGCCACAACAATAATTGCCACCATTGTTTAGGGCCACGTGCATTACGGAGCATAATTTTGCGCGTGGCAGAGTTGTAAATATCATCAATGATGGCTTTTTGTGCAGCAGGATCGGGCTCACGACGAACCGAATGGCAAACCGTCAGTGCCTCACGGGTAACCTGGCGATGGAACTCTGCATAGATTTTCACTTTATCTTTATATTGCCGGTTTAGCTCATCGAGCATTTTGGCAATTCTCAGATAATGTCTTTGGTATTCAACGTTTTTCATCCCTGTCCGCTTTTGGTTACTGATAGACTCACCGTGGATGTAATAACGATAAAGTATTGTTTGGGTATATCTCACGCGGCGCGCATTGAACATTACCTCGGTGGTCCAGGGAATATCCTGGTGATGCAAACCGGGTTCAAAATAAAGTCCATGTTTCTTAATGAGTTCCAGGCGGTAAACGCCAAGCCAGACCACATGCAAATAACGGTTGGTTGCCAGGGCCGTTTTTAGCCAGTATGGCCCATCCAGCACCCCTGTAGAGGTTAGGCGGTCAGTAGGAATAATCGGTTTTACTTTTTCCGAGCCGACGAAATAACGTTCACCATTACATTGTGCGACATCCAAATTATCCTGTTCACACATTTCTATCAGCGTTTTGTACATATTCGGATCGATTATGTCATCTGCATCAGGGAAAGTGACATATTGGCCTTGAGCAATATTGAGACCCGCATTTCGCGCGCGCGAAACCCCTCCGTTTTCCTGATGGATTACTCTAATATGAGGAAATTTTTCTGCATATTCTGTCGCCACGCGATCAGACCCATCCGTTGAACCGTCATTAACAATGATAATTTCGAAACTTTTCAACGTCTGAGCAACGAGAGACTCCATAAAGTTTCGAAACATCGCCCCTGCATTGAACATCGGGATGATCGCGCTGAGCTTGATGTTTTCGGAGGTCGTTGAAAGGGTCATATCACACAATTTCCACTGATAATGATGGCTCTCTTCTCAGAGAACTTGAGAAAGTAACAGTCAGATTATGGGGCAAGAAATAACTCTGTCCGTTTACATTCCCTGTAAGGTTTTTTAGGTTTAATCGCCGATCATGAATCATAAAGCCTTAGCCCTGAAAAGTTTATAATTCATATATTTAAACGTCCAGTATAGGCTGCTTCCATATTGGCCTTTATACCAAAGTGCCTGCGCATAGCGTTTCATTTCTTTGTAAGAAACTGGCATGTCATGTGGGGTCGATTTCCAGGGTGACCTTCCATAGTATTGATCATAAATAGCGGCGAGTTCCCCCGTCCCCCAAAGATGCCAGGGCTTACATTTACCGGTGTAGTGGATTAATACTGTGTCCTGAGGAATCGCTATTTTCTTTCCAACTTTATTTAAAATGATGTCACATATGAAATTATATTTTTTAGGCAGTAACATGACTTCATGCTCAAGTGTGATGTTGAGCGCATCCTGATCAGGGAAATTAAGCCCTTCACCATGGGCAGAAAGTATTTGAATAATTCGCTCTGTAGTCTTTTTTTCAGTCCAAAGAGGAACGTTGATATATAAAAAACCAGAGTTGAAATAATTTCCACTTTCAAGGCAAAGTTTAGGGCAAAGTTTATTTCTTGCACGCCTTGTGTCATTAACTGCTGCAAGTGTGAATTTACTTATATCTAATTCATTTAATGCTTTATAGCTGCCCAGACAAAGCGTATCTGCGTCAAGGTAAAGTAGTTTTGATGTGACATCAGAAAGAATATACGGTGTGAACAGACGGTAATAAATCGCCTGCGGATAGCGTCCCATCAGTGGCAAATCTGCAAAAGCTGACTCTTTAAACACATAGCACGTCATTGCTACAGGATGATTGGGGGCCAGTTCCAGCAGCAATGTTTTAGATTTTTGGTCCAGAGCGCTGCCAAAGATATGAATATGAAAAGCTAAATCAGGGTTGTTTTCCAGAACTGAAAAAATAGTGATCCCCATACCTCGGGCATACGCATTGTTTACACCAAACGCAATATGAACAACAGGTAATGCTGAAAACTCTAAATTGTTTACGAGCTCTTCTTTATGCTCGAGATAACTTAGGTATTCATGGTTATGCATGGTTCTGTTCCTGGTGTGTTCTGCTGATTAAAAATGAACGTATTTGACTTAACTGTTTCGGGCTTAGATAAAAAAGATCCTCGGCACTGTGCTGGAATTTATAAGGTGCTGAAAATATGTAAGATTCTGGTGCTAAACGTTTGTCTTCAGGTGTCAGAATCAATGGGGCATATGTCGGATGTTGCTCTGCCAGGTCACATGGACCCGCAAGGCACACTACCGGAACATTCACTGCATCAGCGATATAGACATTGCCTGAATCGGAAGCTACATATACATCCATCAATGAAATCGCATACGGAACTTCATGTAATTTTAGCTTACCGATCAAACTGGTTATGTTTTTACCGGGTCCTGTTTTCGCCAGCAGTTGAGTAAGATATTCATGTTCGTTTTCAGGACCGAAAACATAAAAAGTACAGGGTAAATCTGACAAGCAATTAAGTATGTTAACCCAGATCTCCGTAGGAATTGTTTTTGCTTTGTTTCCCGCAGAAATGCTGATTCCTATTTTTATCGGTTTACTTTCGGTCAGTTCAGATACGATCTTATCGGGTATCCACAATGGATAGGTCGCATGTTTATGATAACTCTCTGCTGTTAAAGCCGGATCTGCCAGCTTCAGATAACTCTCCAGCGTGAAGTCTGTTTTCTGATGTAAGCGAATAACATCCGCTGTCTGGTAGAAAATTCCGTGATACCACTTTCGAGTATAGGCAACCAGAAACGCTTTTTTACTGGCATTACAAAATGCCGCATAGAAAGCATTAACGCTGTTGGGTTGCAGCAAATACACGTCGTCATAGCGGTTAAGCAGAGTAAAGGCGAGACGGATCTTACTGAAGAAGGATTTTTTATGCTCTTCAATGAGATAGATATTCCCGATTGTTGAATCCCGCTCAGCCAGAGGTAAAACAGTTTTGCTGATCAGGACATCAGATTTTTTTAGATGCTTAAGTAGCGGCGTGATATTAACGAAATCGCCAATTTTAGCGGTTTGTATGACCAAATTTCGCCCTTTCCGCTGATGGAAAGGTTTCATCAGTATCTTGAACGGCCACAGCAGGATGAAAATAATCACGTAGCTCATGGTCAGTTCATTTCCTTTTCGTCAGAAAGAATGGCATTTAGACGATCAAACACTTGTCCTGCCTTCAGATTTTCCAAAGAATTACCTTCTGCTTTCAGGACGAACTGATTTTTCCCATATCCTCCGATCAGCCCCGGATCTGTCGGGCCGTAAAGCGTGATATTGGGGCGATCCAGCGCAGCCGTCAAATGACTCAGACCGGTATCGACTGAAACGACGGCTTTTGCTCCCGCCAGCACTTCGGCCACATTTTGCAGACTAAATTTCGGTAATACTTCAACGAAGGGGAAACCTTCTGCAAGTCGCAGTGCGCGCTGATATTCGTGCTCGGCTCCCCACGGCAGTTTGATACGGATATTCTGCGTGCTGAACAGGCCGATCAGTTCGCGCCAGTGTTCCTCCGGCCAGTGTTTATCCGCGCGGGTAGTGGCGTGGAGGAAAACCAGATACTGGCCCGCATCTTCGGGAAGATGTGAAAGGAAGCGAGCAGCGATGGCGTAGTCGCCCTGAATCACAGCTTTTTCATAGCCCAGACTTTTTGCAAAAAGCTCGCGGGTGCGTTCTACAGCATGTTGTTTTTTATCGATTTCATGACGCTGATTGTAAAACCAACTGGCAAAAGGCTCGCGGGCACTTTTGCAATCCTGACCGTGCTTTTCGCCTTTTGCGACACGGGTAATCAGCGCCGCGCTTTTGATCAGGCCCTGTGCGTCGATGACGGCATCATAGGTCCGCGATTGCACTTCGCGTTTGAAATCACAACGTTGCTGGCGGGTTTCAGAACCAAACCAATTTTTACGCCACCGCCGGATGGCTACCGGGATAACGCGATCTACCGCCGGATGCCAGCCGGGAATTTGCGTGAAACCTTCCTCCACGACCCAGTCAAACCTGATCCCGGGGATGGCCTGCATGGCATCCGTCAGTGCCGGGAGAGTATGCAGAACGTCACCCATTGACGATGTTTTGACGATGAGAACCCGCATTACTTCCCCTTTCCTGAATTCAGTAACTGACTTAATCCCTGATAAACCTGCTCTGGCTGAATATCGATCAGACTCTGGTGATAGCCTTCTTCGGCATCGCCTTTACGGACTTTATGGTAGCCGGTAATGAGGCGGATCACTTTGGCCTGATGGCTGAGCGGCGGAGTGAAATCCGGGCTGCTCGGACCGTACAGGGCAACCAGCGGTTTATCCAGCGCGGCGGCGACGTGCATCAGTCCTGAGTCATTGCTGACCACGGCCTGACAGGCGGCAATCATTACTACGGCCTGATCCAGCGACGTTTTTCCTGCCAGATTGAGGCAGAAAGGCTGCGCGCTTTCGGTCAAGGCAAGGCGGATTTGTTCGCCTGCCGGATGGTCTTTCGCAGAACCGAAGAGCACGACCTGCTTGCCTTCCCCAATCAGTTTTTCGGCCAGTGCGGCGTAATGATAGTGCGGCCAGCGCTTTGCTGGACCGAATTCAGCGCCCGGACAAAAACCGATAAGCGGCCTGCTGTCGTCGACAGCAAATGAGGTTTTGACCGCCACCACTTCCGCTTCAGACACCTGTAATTTCGGCCAGAGAATCGGCTGCGGTAAATCGGCAGCGGTTCTGATTTGTTGTGCGTTATATCCCAGCGCGGCATAGCGCTGAACCATCAGAGGAAAGGCGGCTTTATCGAGAACACGCAGGTCATTGAGAAGGCCATAACGCATTTCGCCACGCCAGCCGGTACGCTGAGGAATGCGGGCAAAGAACGGAACCAGCGCTGATTTGAAGGAGTTAGGCAGCACGAAGGCGCGATGATATTGTTCGCCACGAAGTGAAATGCCCAGACGTCGGCGTTCACCAAGTTCCAGAGCACCGTGGCCTAACGGCATCGGCAGAGCCTGACGCACTTCCGGCATCCGGTCGAGTAAGGGACGGCACCATGCAGGTGCCATCACGTCGATTTGCGCTTCCGGATGCGCCGCTTTCAGCGTGCGGTAGAGACTTTGTGACATCATCATGTCACCGACCCATGACGGCCCAATTACCAGTATTTTCATACCGTTAATCCATTCCTCAATCAGCGGACTTATACTGTGCGGTTAAGCCAGCTCATGTATTCCGTTACACCTTCTGCAACCGTTTTGAACGGTTTGTCGTAACCGGCGTTACGCAATGCGGTCATATCGGCCTGCGTAAAGGACTGATAACGGCCTTTCAGTTTTTCCGGGAAAGGAATGTATTCGATATCGCCAGATTTGTGGTACGCAACCACGGCATCCGCAACGGCCTGGAACGATTCTGAACGGCCAGTCCCGCAGTTGAAGATACCGGAAACACCGTTCTGCCAGAACCACAGGTTCACGGCGGCTACGTCACCCACGTAGATGAAATCGCGTTTGAACCCTTCGCTGCCGGAGAATAATTTCGGATTCTCACCGGCTTTGATCTGATTGTTCAGATGGAACGCTACGCTGGCCATGCTGCCTTTATGACCTTCACGCGGTCCGTAGACGTTGAAGTAACGGAAACCACAAATTTGTGAATCCGCATGAGGCAGGATCTCGCGAACATACTGGTCAAACAGGAACTTGGAGTAGCCGTAGACGTTCAGCGGTTGTTCATATTTACGGTCTTCGACAAAGCTGGTGCTCTGGCTGCCGTAAGTGGCGGCAGAAGAGGCGTAAAGGAAAGGAATGCTGCGATCCAGGCAATAATGCAGTATATCTTTGGAATACTGATAGTTGTTATCCATCATGTATTTGCCGTCCCACTCGGTGGTGGAAGAGCAGGCACCTTCATGGAAGATGGCGTCGATATCACCCAGATCGTCGCCGGCAACGATGCTGGCAATGAAATCTTCTTTGTCGCAGTAATCCGCAATATCCAGATCCACCAGATTGACGAATTTGGTGCCGTCTTTCAGGTTATCAACCACCAAAATATCGCGGTATCCCATATCATTGAGCGATTTAATAATATTGCTGCCGATAAAACCAGCGCCGCCAGTGACGATTATCATGGGATTCACCTTTAATCTTTGAAGAGCCGCGCACCATGCGCAGCTTATACAGTGGGTAATATCATAACACTTCATTATGAAGCTCACATTGGGAAGGTGTCCGATAACACGCATTCTTGTGTTTCAGGTGGTAAGGCGTGAACTATGCTGCAAAACTAAGATATTGTGAGCTGTTCCATCGTTCTTTCGCAGGCAGGTTAGTAAGGTATTCCGTGAATGAGTCATTTCAGGAGAATACTGTATGTCTGTTTCGTTTTATCGCCAGTTAGAAGATCAGCTTGACCAGGCACGTGCAGAAGGGCTGTTTAAAGAAGAACGCATTCTGACCACACCTCAGCAGTCCGAAGTGTCCGTCGCAGGCGGCAAGCCGGTCATCAATTTTTGCGCGAATAACTATCTCGGGTTGGCAAACCATCCGGAATTAATTCAGGCCGCCAAAGCAGGGCTCGACAGCCACGGTTTTGGCATGGCATCAGTACGTTTCATTTGCGGAACGCAAGACACTCATAAAGAACTCGAACATCGCCTGGCAGATTATCTGGGAATGGACGACGCCATTTTGTATTCCTCCTGCTTTGATGCCAACGGCGGATTATTCGAAACCCTGCTGACGGAAGAAGACGCCATTATTTCTGATGCACTGAATCACGCGTCAATTATTGATGGGGTTCGCCTTTGTAAGGCTAAACGTTATCGCTATGCCAATAACAGTATGGCCGAACTTGAAGCTTGTCTGGAGCAGGCGAAAAAGGACGGCGCTCGTCACATTCTCGTGGCGACAGACGGCGTGTTTTCGATGGATGGCGTCATTGCCAATCTGAAAGGCGTTTGTGATCTGGCGGAGCGTTTTGATGCCCTGGTCATGGTGGATGATTCCCATGCCGTCGGTTTTGTTGGCGCGGAAGGGCGCGGAACGCACGAATATTGTGACGTCATGGGCCGCGTGGATATCATCACTGGAACACTCGGCAAAGCGCTGGGCGGCGCGTCCGGCGGATATACCGCCGCGCGTCAGGAAGTGATTGACTGGTTACGTCAGCGCTCGCGTCCTTATCTGTTCTCAAACTCTCTGGCTCCTTCGATTGTCTCCGCTTCCCTGAAAGTCCTCTCGATGCTGGAAGCCGGCAGCGATCTGCGTGAAAAGCTGCTGCGCAATACCAAACTCTTCCGTGCAAAAATGACCGCTGCCGGCTTCACGCTGGCCGGTGCCGATCACGCCATTATTCCCGTGATGCTCGGCGAAGCGCGGTTGGCACAGGAATTTGCCGCGTTGCTTCAACAGGAAGGCATTTATGTCACCGGCTTCTTCTATCCCGTGGTGCCAAAAGGGCAGGCGCGAATCCGCACACAAATGTCGGCTGCGCACAGCACGGAACAAATCGAAAAGGCGGTCAGCGCCTTCACCCAGATTGGCAAAAAACTTGGCGTGATCGCCTGAGGAGTGTCTGTGAAAGCCTTAGCAAAACTGAAACGTGAAGAAGGCATCTGGATGACCGACGCGCCGGTGCCGGAGCTGGGACATAACGATTTGCTGATCAAAATCCGTAAAACCGCCATCTGCGGAACGGATGTACACATTTATAACTGGGATGCGTGGTCGCAAAAAACCATTCCGGTACCGATGGTGGTCGGGCATGAATATGTCGGCGAAGTCGTGGGGATTGGTCAGGAGGTTAAGGGCTTTAGCCTTGGCGACCGGGTTTCAGGTGAAGGACACATTACCTGTGGCCATTGCCGCAACTGCCGGGGTGGTCGCACGCATTTATGCCGAAATGCACAAGGCGTGGGCGTTAACCGTCCAGGCGCTTTTGCGGAATATCTGGTTCTGCCTGCCTTTAATGCTTTTAAAATTCCGGACAACATTTCCGACGATCTTGCGGCCATTTTCGACCCTTTAGGCAACGCTGTGCATACCGCATTATCGTTTGATCTGGTCGGGGAAGATGTCCTGATCAGCGGTGCAGGCCCGATTGGCATTATGGCGGCGGCAATTTGCAAACATGTGGGCGCCCGCCATGTGGTGATCACGGACATGAATGAATATCGTCTGGGGCTGGCCCGTAAAATGGGCGTAACCCGTGCGGTGAATGTCAGCCAGCAAAGTTTGCAGGACGTCATGGAAGAGCTTGGCATGACCGAAGGTTTTGACGTGGGACTCGAAATGTCCGGCGCTCCGGCGGCGTTTCGCAGCATGCTCAATGCCATGAACCACGGCGGCCGCATTGCGATGTTGGGTATTCCGTCGACCGAAATGGCTATCGACTGGAATCAGGTCATCTTCAAGGGGTTGTTCATCAAAGGGATTTATGGCCGGGAAATGTTTGAAACCTGGTACAAAATGGCTGCGCTGATCCAGTCAGGTTTAGACCTGACACCGCTGATTACGCATCATTTCCCTATTGATGATTTCCAGAAAGGTTTCGATGCAATGCGGTCCGGCCACTCAGGAAAAGTGATTTTGGACTGGTAGTACTGACGCCATTCAAAACAAATCTTGCCCGTGATATTCACGGGCTTTTTCTGAGCGATTACCCTGCCGTGTCGGCAGCCTTCTTCTCTGCATCTGTCAGATAGCGGACTTTACGCGTGTAATCCTGTCCTTTAAATAACAGTTCGTTAGCCGGTGATTCGAGGTATTTTTGCCATTCGGACAGCGGGAATCCGCCGTGAGCACCAATCACTTCTTTCGGAATAACAGACGGCGTGCCGCCAATTTTCTTTGAGACTGGCCAGTTCATCCAGTCGCCAAGATTGACGGTTTTTATATCGAGAGTATCAAGCATAGCGGCCAGTGGCAGCTGATCTGTCGGTGGCTGGTTATCCGGCAGAATGTTCCAGGTATCTCTGAAAAACATAATCCACAGTGGAGATAAGCGCTCCCAGGTTTTACGTGTTGCCGCTAAAAATGCCCCGTTAACATGGTCTACGATATAGGGGCGCACACTATTTTTATAATAGGCCGGGATGGTTTCCGGGTCGCAACCATCAAGTTTTGCAATCATTTTCCCCTGACGGAAACTGGAGTAAATATGATTATCCTGTAGCTGAATTTCCGGCATTTTAAGCAGATTAAGATCGGAGTCGATCATCAAAATACCGTCGGTTCTGGCCTGCAAAGGTGCCATGAGTTTGATCATTCGGCTGAGATAGATTTGCTTGTAGCGATAATCACCGGGCTTCGTTTCCGGATTTAGCGTCACGATACGAACCTTAGCAGGTAGCGGCCGGAACTGACTGGCGTCCTGATCGGTCACAATCACGATTTCCACTAATTCGGTGGCAAATTTGTCGGCAAATTCTGCACACAGGCAGGCTTCTTCAATATAGTCGGCACCCGCTGACGGGATTACAACAGATGTCACCGTCTTCTCAGGCATTCCAGCTGTCAAGGTTTCTGCATATGGCAGGTTATGACGTGAAAGAATATGGCGATATTTTGAGTTTAGAAATTTGAACATTTTCAGCCTTGTTGCTTATTTACGCTGCTTAAAACGGTTTCAACACCAGAGACATATTTTTCAATAGCAAACCTTTCACGAACCATAGAGTTTGCCTGTTGCGCAATTTCATTTCTCAGGTGCTCGTTCAGATACAGGGTTTTCATATGGTTGAAGAGCATCTCAATATCGCCATATTCGAAGAGCATGCCCGTTTCTGCATTTTTAACGAGCTCAGCGGTGCCGGTGACATTTGAGCCAATAACCGGTGTTTTGAGTAACATTGACTCTAAAACGACCCGTGGTAAACCTTCGCTTTTGGAACCCAAAATGAAGGTATCGAAAGCTGCCAGATATTCCAGTGCATTGCGCTGAAAACCTGTAAAGACGACTTTATCCAGAATGTTCAGGGTTGATGCCTGTTGGATCAGCTTTCGAAGATTGGGACCCTCGCCGACAAAAACCATCTTCCATTTTGCTTCAGGGAACGTGCGGTTAAATTTATCCAGTGCCAGCAAAGTGAACTGATGTGCTTTACGGTTGATCAGTGAGCCGATGCTGCCAAAGACGAAAGTTTCTTCGGTCGTTCCGAGCGTCTCACGGATATTTTTCCCATCTGGCAAAGGCTGGTTGATATCAATCCCATTGAAGACGGTAAAGCATAATTCTTTGCGAACGCCGCGCCTGAGCAGTTGTTCCTGTACACCCTGGGAAACCGAAATTATGCTGTGGCAGAATTTGTTCACAATACGTACAACATCCCGGCTAAGAACAGGCTCAATGCGACAATGTTGGACAATCTGTGTCGGTAAACCGTCAGTAGAATAATAGCCTTCCACATTAGAGCTTGGCTGATTATTCATATATAAAATATCAAACTGACCGAGTTCAAGCAGGGAGTGGATTTTTCGAATATTAGGGTTAATTCGCCAGATTTTATCGACAGCGTAAATGGCTTTTTGACGTAAGTTGCTACTGAAGAAAAACAGCGTTCTTAAAACTTCTTTGCTGATTTTTGCCCATGTCGGCTGCTTTGCCTGAGGAATAAAAAACACCGGCACATTTAATGAGTTTAATATCTGGCCGATGGTTTCTCCGTTGTCACGGGCGTAATCGTTGTAGAAGCAGCAACTGATTTCGAATTTATCGCGATCGATTCTTTTCAGCAGTTCTAACATGCTGTTAGTTCCGCCTCCCCATTCTTTGCCGCTATCCAGCAGCAGAATTTTAAATCGATCTTGCCCCATCGGTGAGTGCTCCTGCTCAGTCTGAATGGTATATTTCGCGGCCCCTATTATAGGAGGCAAACTCTATAAGCTCTACCTCTTTGATATGTTCATTAAAATCTTTATATTCAATATATTGAATGATTCTTTAAGAACTATCCATCTGGCCTATGCTTGTAATCTGAAAGCTAATTAATCTGGCGAACGCCTATTTTTTGAAGAGTCCGACCCAAACCCCATATTGCCGTTCTACGAACTGAACGGCAGGCAGCGATTGCAGGCTTTCTCCCACGACGGTAAACAAGCTGCCGGCATAAACTGGCGGTACAGGATGTTTGATCCGGCACAGGCTGATGCCTTTGCGTGATGGTTTGGCCGGCGGGATATTCAACGGTTTGCCCGAAAGCGCGCTGCGCTGGGCTTCATCTAACAAATCACTTGGGCGCACCAGCACAATATCTGACGGTAAATTTGGCAGCATTTGTTGCAGCACTTTTACCGTCGTCGGGTGCGGGTGGCCGATGGCAATGGCATAACCATTTTTGCGGGCTAACTGAATTGCGCGCTCGAACTGGCGGCGGATTTCAGCTTCGTTCTGCACATCATCTAAAAAGACATTGCGCTTGATGACTTTCACTCGGGTACCCTGCGCGGCTTTGACCGACTGAGTATTGCCGATCGTCATGCTGTCGAGGAAGAACAGGTTATGGGCGTTCATGGCCTGCATAACGTTTTCCATGCCAGACAGGCTGGAGGTCATGGCGCTGCCCATATGGTTATTGATACCGATGGCGTAAGGGATATTACTGATAGCCTGATCGACAATGTGCTTCACTTCAGATGCACTCATGGACGGCGTCAGCGTATTTTTTTCCAGCGGTTGCTTACTCAGCGGTGCCATCGGCAGGTGGATCAGGATTTCACGTCCCTGCTGATGGGCCTTGTTCATCATCATCTGCGAATCTGGCGCATTGGGGAAAATCGCTACGGATACCGCTTTTGGCATCTGGAGTACCTGGTTTTCCTCATGCTGGCGATAACCAAAGTCATCAATCAGGATGGATAACTTCGCTGCCTGAGCCTGGCAAACGAATAACGCAGTACCACAAAGGGCAGCTAAAACGGACTTTTTATATCGCAATGCTATCTTCCCAACCACGGCTGTGGATTAACTGCCTGACCCTGACGACGAATTTCAAAATACAGCGATGGCTGGCCCTGTCCGCCGCTGTTTCCAACTTTAGCAATGGCCTGGCCGGTTCTGACCTGATCGCCAACACTGACTAACGCATCCTGGTTGTACCCGTACAGACTCATATCACCTCTGCCGTGATCGATAACCACAACCAGCCCGTATCCTTGTAACCAGTCAGCCAGAATGACGCGACCGTCGGCAATTGCCCGGACGTCGCTGCCTTCTCTGGCTGAAATAACAATACCTTTCCAGCGTAGTTCACCCTGAAGCTGTTCGCCGAAACGGTGTATCAACGAACCGTTAACCGGCCACATATTCTGGCCGGATGGTCTTCCCAGACCGCCGGTACGCGCCATCAGTGATTGCTCACTTTGGGTCGGTTTATAAGTGGTGCCGGTTTTCTTCGCCTGCTGCTCTTTCGCCCGGACGGCGGCGGCTTCGCGCGCTTCCTTCTCTGCACGGGCTTTTGCTGCACGTTCAGCTGCGGCAATTTTATTCTGCAAACTGGCTTCGTTGGCGCGCAACTCTGTCAGACTTTGCTCATCTTTTTGCAACGAGGATTCCAGCGCCGTCAGCGTTTGTTTTCGTGCCGAACGGGCCTGCTCAAGTTTTTGTTGCTGCGTTTGCTGCTCGCCTAACAGGCTTTTTTGCTGGGTCTCTTTCGACTGCAGGGAAACCCGCTGCTCTGCCAGTTTGGTACGCGTTTGTTTAAGTTCTTCGATGGTTTTCTGGCGGGCTTCATTCAGATAGCCAAAATAGGCCATGATGCGTTCGCTGCGTTCGGTCTCTTCACCGCTTAACAGCAGTTGCAGGCCTTTGTGCTGGCCGATACGGAATGCCGCATCCAGCTGCTTTGCAAGAATGGCTTCCTGCGTTTTCTGTTGTTTTTGCAGTTTATCGATAGAGGCATTTAGCCCGGCGATATCTTTATTCAGCGTCGCCAGTGTTGACTGCGTTCCGCGTAACTGAGTGCTGGCCGAGGCGATGGTTTTTTCCTGCACTTGCAACTGTTGCAACAACGTTCCCCGTTGTTGTTTCTGCTGTTTTACGCTCTTCTCTTTTTCCGCAATGTTCTGCTGAATGGTTTTGAGCTGATCTTTGTTTTCGTCAGCGTGCACACTCACGGAGAGAGTTAACAATGAAGCGCAAAGTAATAAGGCTGGAGATGGGAAGGCAGATACGGCCTTGTCCTGAGCGGAAAGGCGGGTTCTCATCAGGCTGAAATGAATGAATTTGCTCAAACTTTTTTCCGCTTGTCGACCGTGGATGATAGACAATATGGCTGTCCCTTAGCTTATCGTAACACTAATCAACCGGCTGATGCACAAACAAAAAAGGCGCACCAGCCAGTGCTGATACGCCTTAAATTCGCTTTTTTAACGGAAATTAGCGCGCAATAAACAGCGGTTTGCCGCTCATTTCGGCCGGGATTTCCATTCCCATCAGGGAGAGCATGGTCGGCGCAATATCAGACAATTTCCCGCCTTCGATTGCCTGCGCATTGCCGCCCACATAAATCAGCGGAACCGGCAGGCTGGTATGTGCGGTGTGCGCCTGACCGGTCGCCGGGTCACGCATTTGCTCTGCGTTACCGTGATCGGCGGTGATCAGCAGTTGCCCGCCGACAGCTTTAACCGCATCCACAACCTGAGCAACACATTGATCCAGCGCTTCTACCGCGTTGACGGCAGCGTCATAAACGCCGGTATGGCCAACCATGTCGCCGTTCGGGTAGTTACAGATGATCGTGTCATATTTTCCGCTGGCAATTGCGGCCAGCAGTTTCTCGGTCAATTCTGCGGAGCTCATTTCCGGTTGCAAATCATAAGTCGCGACATTTGGCGATTTCACCAGAATGCGGTCTTCGCCTTCAAACGGATCTTCCATTCCGCCGTTGAAGAAGAAGGTCACGTGCGCATATTTCTCAGTTTCGGAGATGCGAAGCTGAGTTTTCTTATGCGCCATCAGCCATTCGCCCAGCGTATTTTTCAGTGATGCAGGCGGATACGCGCAAGCTGCTTTGATATCAGCGGCGTATTCAGTCAGCATGATGAAATCGCCGAAGTTGATGACTTTTTCGCGGGCAAAGCCGTCGAAGTCGGTGCTGATGAAGGCACGGGTAATTTCACGCGCACGGTCGGCACGGAAATTCATGAAGATCATCGCATCGCCGTCATTAATTGCGGCCGTTTCTTCTCCGGAAGCCTGCAATACGGTTGGTTTCACGAACTCATCATTTTCGTCGCGGGCGTAGGCGGCTTGCAAGCCTGCCAATGCGTTATCCGCCGTGAATGCGCCTTTAGCCTGAGACATCAGGTCATAAGCCAGTTTCACGCGATCCCAGCGGTTGTCGCGATCCATTGAGTAATAACGTCCGACGATAGACGCGATGCGGCCAGTGCCGATTTCTGCAAACTTCTCAGAGAAACGTTTTAATGCGGCTTCAGCGCTGCGCGGAGGCGTGTCGCGGCCATCCAGGAAGACGTGCAGATAAATGGCTTTCGCGCCACGGCGGTGAGCCAGTTCGACCATCGCCATGATGTGGTCTTCGTGGCTATGAACGCCACCCGCTGACAGCAGACCCATAATGTGAACCGCTTTGCCCGCGCTGATTGCGCGATCAACCGCGCCGGTGAGTACGCTATTATTAAAGAAATCGCCTTCTTTGATTTCTTTATCCAGGCGGGTGAGATCCTGATAAACGATACGCCCCGCGCCTAAATTCACGTGGCCCACTTCGGAGTTGCCCATCTGGCCATCAGGCAGACCGACATCAAGGCCTGATGCAGCAATCAGGGTGTGAGGCTGAGTCGCCCACAGCTTATCCATGACCGGGGTTTTTGCATTCAGAATCGCGTTATCTTGTTGTTCTTCGCGAAATCCGTAGCCATCAAGAATAACCAGAACCATCGGTTTTTTATTGCTCGACATGTCAATTGACCTCAATTTGAAAGATGAAATGCTCAATAGGCTCGCCAGCTCGATATGTATAAACAGGCGTGGCTAAGTGCATTTAAGCGGGCTGATTTTACCCCAGCGCAGAAAGGGGAATAGCCGTGGGAGATCAAAGATGGAGTGCGGCGGGCGTTAACTTTCGGCATAAAGGCGTGTTAATTTTTCGGGATGTGCCGCAGTTTGTGGCATTAGCCCGCGCATACTGGCTGTATTTGCGCCGACGCGCAGGTATACTCTGAAGCCTTGAATTTTCCCCCAACTGACGGGAGTTGCTACACCCCATGCAAGATATTATGCCATTCATCAGTGCGCATCCGGTTCTCAGCCTGGCGTGGGTTGCGTTACTGATTGCAGTAATTGTGACCACCTTTAAAACACGTTTTTCTAAAGTGAAAGAGATTACGCGTGGCGAAGCGACCCGCCTGATCAACAAAGAAGATGCCGTTGTTGTCGATGTTCGGGCGCGTGAAGAATTCCGCAAAGGCCACATCGCCGAATCCCAAAATGTGCTGAGTGCAGACATTAAAAACAATAACCTGGGCGAACTGAGCAAGCATAAAGCGCAACCCGTTATCGTTGTTTGCGCCACCGGCCAGACTTCCCGCACGGCGGCAGAAGGCCTGATCGCAGCAGGTTTCGAACGTGTTTTCACGTTAAAAGAAGGTATCAGCGGCTGGAGCGGTGAAAACCTGCCTTTAGCACGCGGTAAGTAAGATTCAGACCCTGTCGCAACGGCACTAAAATCTACGACTCAGAGGTGGAACCCATGGCTAAAATTGAAATCTATACCAAGGCAACCTGTCCTTACTGCCATCGTGCGAAAGCCCTGCTCAATAGCAAAGGCGCTTCATTTGATGAAATCGCTATTGATGGTGACGCAGATACGCGTGAAAAAATGATCGCCCGCAGCGGTCGTTCAACTGTTCCTCAGATTTTTATCGACGGACAGCACGTGGGCGGTTGCGATGATTTACATGCACTTGATGCGCGTGGCGGCCTTGACCCTTTATTGGGTTAATGCCGGTAGCTGCGCATTTTCATTAAGTGTTTAAAAGGACTATTAACTCGAGGGTACTACTCACATGTCAGAACAAAACAACACCGAGATGGCTTTCCAGATCCAACGCATCTACACCAAAGATATTTCTTTCGAAGCGCCAAATGCTCCTCAGGTTTTCCAGCAGGACTGGCAGCCGGAAGTGAAACTGGATCTTGATACCGCTTCCAGCCAGCTGGCTGAAGGCGTATATGAAGTCGTCTTGCGTGTGACCGTAACTTCTTCACTGGGTGACGAAACTGCATTCCTGTGCGAAGTTCAACAGGGTGGTATCTTCACTATCTCCGGTATTGATGGCAACCAGTTGGCACACTGCCTGGGTGCATACTGCCCGAACATTCTGTTCCCGTATGCGCGTGAGTGCATCACCAGCCTGGTTTCACGCGGTACCTTCCCGCAACTGAACCTGGCACCTGTTAACTTCGACGCACTGTTCATGAACTATCTGCAACAGCAAGCTGAAGGCGAAGGTGCTGAACCGCATCAGGATGCCTGATGAAAACCGTCAATGCGTCAATGACTGTTATCGGTGCCGGATCTTACGGCACCGCTTTAGCGATTACTCTTGCCAGAAATGGCCACCCTGTTGTGCTTTGGGGACATAATCCCAATCACATCAATGCGTTGCAACAAGCCCGTTGTAATCAGGAATTCCTTCCTGATGTTCCGTTCCCCGATAACCTGCTGCTCGAAACCGATCTGTCCGTCGCCTTGGCCGCCAGCCGTAATGTGCTGGTAGTTGTGCCGAGCCACGTATTTGGAGACGTCCTGCGTCAGCTGAAACCGCATTTGCGGGCAGATGCGCGCGTAGTGTGGGCGACGAAAGGGCTTGAGGCGGAAACCGGACGTCTGTTGCAGGATGTCGCGCGTGAAGAGCTGGGTGATGCCATTCCGTTAGCCGTGGTTTCCGGGCCGACGTTTGCCAAAGAGCTGGCCGCGGGTATGCCGACAGCGATTTCGCTGGCAGCCACCGATGCGAGCTTTGCGGAAGACCTTCAGCAGTTGCTGCATTGCGGTAAAAGTTTCCGGGTTTACAGCAATCCTGATTTCATCGGTGTGCAGTTGGGTGGCGCGATTAAAAACGTTATCGCCATTGGTGCTGGTATGTCCGATGGGATTGGCTTCGGTGCGAATGCCCGAACTGCGCTGATCACTCGTGGTCTGGCCGAAATGACCCGTCTGGGCTCCGCATTGGGTGCTGATCCTGCGACATTTATGGGCATGGCGGGGCTGGGCGATTTGGTGTTAACCTGCACAGACAACCAGTCACGTAACCGTCGTTTCGGCATTATGCTGGGGCAGGGCAAAGATGTTCAGACTGCTCAGGACACTATCGGTCAGGTTGTTGAAGGCTATCGCAACACGAAAGAAGTACGGGCGCTGGCTCAGCGTAATAACGTTGAGATGCCTATTACGGAGCAGATTTACCAGGTGTTGTACTGCGGTAAAGATGCCCGTGAAGCGGCCATCAGTCTGCTGGCCCGTGCGAGCAAGGACGAAAAACACAGCCACTGAAAGGCGACATGAAGCATAGCCACCTTGTTGGGTTTCCCGACAGGGCGGCTTTTTATTATCAAAACCTGCTAAGTCGTAAGGAAAAGTGATGTCGCTAGAAGAATTAGAACTGGTCTGGAATAACATTAAATCAGAGGCGAGAGCACTGGCTGAGTGTGAACCGATGCTGGCCAGCTTTTTCCACGCGACGTTACTCAAACATGAAACGCTGGGCAGCGCGCTGAGCTACATTCTGGCTAACAAGCTGGGCAACCCTATCATGCCGGCGATGGCGATTCGTGAAGTGGTCGAAGAAGCTTACCGCAACGACGAGCAAATGATCCTTTCTGCTGCCCGCGATATTCTGGCAGTGCATCAGCGTGATGCGGCGGTCGACAAATTCTCCACGCCATTGCTTTACCTCAAGGGTTTTCATGCGCTTCAGGCTTACCGCATCGGCAACTGGCTGTGGAAGCAGGATCGCAAAGCGCTGGCGATTTATTTCCAGAATCAGATTTCTGTCTCCTTCGGTGTTGATATTCACCCGGCGGCGCGCATTGGTTGCGGGATCATGTTTGACCATGCCACCGGGATTGTCATCGGTGAAACCGCCGTGGTTGAAAACGATGTATCGATTCTTCAATCGGTCACGCTCGGGGGTACGGGCAAAACGGTCGGCGACCGCCATCCGAAAATTCGTGAAGGCGTAATGATTGGCGCGGGCGCTAAAATCCTCGGCAATATTGAAGTTGGTGCAGGGGCAAAAATCGGGGCGGGTTCTGTGGTATTGCAATCTGTTCCTGCTCACACCACGGCAGCAGGCGTTCCTGCACGCATCGTTGGGCGGCCAGAAAGCGAACGACCTTCAATGGATATGGATCAGCATTTCAACGGTATTGCGCAGGGTTTTGAATTCGGCGACGGTATCTGACAGATTTCCGATGGCATGTTTTTGCATGCCATCGTTCACTTCATTTTTCTCTCCCGGTTTACTCTTTGAGTAAAGCACCCGGATATCCCAGCTGGCGCCAGGCCTCGTAAACCACGACAGAAACAGCATTCGACAAGTTCATGCTGCGGCTTTCTGCTAGCATCGGAATACGAATTTTATGCCTGGCAGGGAGCGCATCCAGGATTGTGGCGGGCAGGCCGCGCGTTTCCGGGCCAAACAGCAGGAAATCATTATCCTGATAGCTTACGCCGCTGTGAGCGGGCGTGCCTTTGGTGGTCAAGGCGAACAAGCGCTGCGGATTTTCGCTGCTGAGAAAAGCGTCGTAGTTTGCGTGATGCTTGATGTGAGCGAATTCGTGATAATCGAGCCCGGCACGGCGCAGGCGTTTATCGTCCCAGCCGAAACCCAGGGGTTCGATGAGGTGAAGCTGACATCCGGTGTTGGCACACAAACGGATAATATTGCCGGTATTTGGCGGGATTTCTGGTTCAAATAAAACGATGTTAAGCATGCGTCCCCCTGATAGAGGGACGCAGAATAGCAGAAACTCAACGCTGGTGCAGCGGTAGCCAGATAATCAGGCGAAGGCCACCCAGCGGGCTGTCTTCGGCTTTAACCTTGCCTCTGTGCTGTTGAACGGCGGTATCCACAATCGCCAGTCCGAGACCAGTGCCGCCAGATTCACGATCGCGTGCTTCATCAGTCCGGTAGAACGGACGGAAAATCTGTTCGCGATCTTCTTCACTGACGCCGGGGCCGTCGTCATCCACGGTTATGGTGATACCTTCGTTGTCGTGAGCGAAGTTTAGCGCGATGTGATGATGTGAATAACGCAGGGCGTTACGCACAATATTTTCCAGCGCGCTGTCGAGCGCAGCCGCATTACCGATGAGTTTCCACGGGCCTGGAGGCGATGTCACCTCAAGGGTTTTGCCCATCTGCTCAGCTTCAAACTGCGCATCATCAATCACGCCAGCCCACAATTCGTTGGCCTTAAGGGTTTCCCGCGACAGCTCATTTTTGTGCTGACTGCGCGATAGCACCAGCAGGTCATTGATCATGCCATCCAGACGCTGCGCCTCATTCTCGATGCGCTGCAACTCTTTGCCTTCACCGTGGCGACGACGCATCAGCGCGGTTGCCAGCTGAAGGCGCGTCAGCGGCGTCCGGAGTTCATGTGAGATATCCGAAATCAGCCGTTGCTGCGCGGTCACCATGCGCTCGAGTGCGCTGACCATCTGGTTGAAACTGGCGCCGGTCGCGAGGAATTCCTGCGGTCCGGATTCGAGCTCAGGGTGTTGTTTGAGATTTCCCCGTGCGACGTCATCTGCGGCGTTTTTCAACTTACGTGCAGGTTTCGCCAGACTCCATGCCAGCCAGAGCAGAAGCGGGGCGCTGATTAGCATTGTAACGATGAGCAGTAGAAGCGGCCGGTCAAACATCAGATTGATAAAATCAGACTGAGAGCTGCTGGCCGGACGCATCAGGTAAAGCTGATAGTTGTCCTCGCCGTCACGAACAGAAAATGGCCCCACCATTTCAACGCGGCCATATTTCTTTTTCTTCGGACGATCTGAGTTATCAGACTGCCCGATGAAGTTACGCACAATCTGCATTTCATTGCGCTGCGCACCGATGACGCGGCCTTCGCTCGTGACCAGCAACAGGCGCTGGCCCGGCGGAGCCCACTTATCGATCGCGCGGAACAACCTGCGCCACCACATCAGGTCATTAGCCGGATCGGTGGCGAGTTCGGCTTCGACATGTTGTTCAATCATCAGGCCTTGCCGCTGTTCGTTATCGAGCAACGGCGTAATCTGGCGAGAATCGAGTTTCGGCACCATCAATACCAACATCAGCACCAGCGCTAATGTGAACCAAAAAATGGCAAAAATACGTGCCGTAAGGCTGTTTATCATGAAGCAGAAACCATCAGATAACCGCGTCCGCGCAAGGTTTTAAACCACGGATGTCCGTCCTGACGGTCGGGCAATTTACGGCGCAAATTAGAAATATGCATATCGATGGCACGGTCAAACGGCGTCAGACGTTTACCCAGTACTTCCTGGCTCAGATGTTCGCGTGAAACGACCTGTCCGAGATGTTTTGCCAGTAAATACAGCAGGGTAAATTCAGTCCCGGTTAGATCCAGCGCTTCACCGTTAAAACTGGCTTCCTGGCGGCCGGGGTTAAGTTGCAACCCGTCAACTTCCAGCGTTGGCGAGCCATTGTTTTCATTGGTTTGCTGCTGTTCGCTCCAGTTGGAACGGCGCAACATGGCGCGGATACGCGCAACCAGTTCACGGTCGTTAAACGGTTTAGGCAGATAGTCATCGGCACCCAGTTCGAGGCCGAGAACGCGGTCTAATTCACTGCCACGGGCAGTCAGCATAATCACCGGCGTCTGGTGGCGCTGGCGTAATTCTTTAAGGGTTTCAATGCCGTTTTTTTTCGGCATCATCACGTCGAGCAGCAAAAGGTCGATGGTATTATCGACTTTCTCTAATGCCTGCTCACCGTCGTAAGCAACTACGACATTAAAGCCTTCCATTTCGAGCAATTCTTTCAAAAGTGAAGTCAGTTCACGGTCATCATCAACTAACAAAATTTTATTCATTGTATTTACCTCTAGACGCAAAATACGTCATCAATTGCCGCTATTCCATGACTTTACGTACTTTTACAAGCACTGACGCTTGTTTGCAGCAGCAGGTTTAGACTGCTTTTCAATGATTCGCGATGAGTGATAAAGACTTTAGGAGTATGTGATGTTTAAGGCAGCTTCAATGGGTTTGGCCACGCTTCTGACGCTGAGTTCAGGTGTCGTTTTAGCAGATGGCGCAAAACCAGTGTCGGCGATGCCAGCAGAACATGATAGCACGTTGTTGGATAAGCCTCAGGAACGCAACACACTGTTTGACGGTGTGAATCTGACAGAGCAACAGCGCCAACAAATGCGCGACCTAATGCATCAGGCTCGTAAAGATTTGCCTCATGTAAATGTAGAACAAGTGGAAACTATGCACAGGCTGGTGACTGCTGAAAAATTTGATCAGCCCGCTGTAAGGGCCCAAGCCGAATTAATGGCTCAGGAACAAGTGGACCGCCAGGTAGAAATGGCTCGCATCCGCAATCAGATGTTTAATCTTCTGACTCCTGCGCAAAAAAACGTACTAAACCAGAAGCACGAGCAACGCATGAAAGAAATGCAGGCACAGCTTTCTGGCTTACAAACCCCTTCTGCCCAGAAGACGAGTAGTACCAGCACGACCGAGTAAGATCCCTGTTTTTCCTTGCCATAGACACCATCCCTGTCTTCCCCCACCGAAAGGTGGGGTTTTTTTTGTCCGCAATTTGGAAATGTTTCACAAAACCGGAAATTAACAAGATGGAAATCTGCGCGTAACCAACCGGAAATATCTTGTAAAAGCCGTATGAATCAGTAAATTGCGATGTACAGAGCGTTGTATGCGTGTTCTTGCTGACTTGAATCAATTCAGCTACGGTGTTTTGTTATACTATAGGCTTAAACGCTAATAAGCCCTTTGGCTGCATAAGTTAAATCCGTCCAACAGGCAGGCTCAAGATTCTTAAGAAATTGCATCTACAAGTTCAGAGGTAGTCATGATCAAAAAAATTGGTGTACTGACAAGCGGTGGCGATGCCCCGGGCATGAACGCTGCGATCCGTGGCGTTGTGCGTTCGGCGTTATCCGCAGGTTTGGAAGTTTTCGGTATTGAAGATGGCTATCTCGGCATGTACGAAAATCGCATGCGAGAACTCGACCGCTACAGCGTTTCAGACATGATCAACCGTGGCGGTACTTTCCTTGGTTCAGCGCGTTTCCCTGAATTCCGCGATCCGGACATGCGTAAAGTTGCCCTGCAAAACCTGAAAGATCGTGGTATCGACGGCCTCGTCGTTATCGGCGGCGACGGTTCTTATGCCGGTGCTGACCTGCTGACCAAAGAAGGTGGCATTCGTTGTATCGGCCTGCCAGGCACCATCGACAACGACGTTGCCGGTACTGACTACACCATCGGTTTCTTCACTGCTCTGGGGACTGTGGTTGAAGCTATCGACCGTCTGCGTGACACCTCTTCTTCACATCAGCGTATCTCTATCGTTGAAGTGATGGGCCGTTACTGCGGCGATTTGACCCTGGCTGCGGCAATTGCCGGTGGTTGCGAATTTATCGCTATCCCTGAAGTTGAATTCAAACGTGATGATCTGGTTGCTGAAATCAAAGCCGGTATCGCGAAAGGTAAAAAGCACGCTATCGTCGCCATCACTGAAAAGTTAGATGATATCGATGAGCTGGCTAAATACATCGAGAAAGAAACCTGCCGTGAAACCCGTGGCACCGTACTGGGTCACATCCAGCGTGGTGGCGCACCGGTTGCTTATGACCGTATTTTAGCGTCCCGCATGGGTGCTTACGCGGTAGACCTGCTGATGGAAGAAGGTCGTGACTACGGCAAAGGCGGTTACTGCGTCGGTGTTCAAAATGAGAAAATGGTTCACGAACTGATCTCTGTGTGTATCTCTCCTGAGAACAAGAAAAGTAAGTTTAAAGAAGACTGGTACGACACTGCTAAAAAACTGTTCTAATAACAGCTTCTTGCCTGAATATAAGAACCTCTTTCACGGGAGGTTTTTTTTCGACCTGTTTCTGGTTATTCCAAAAGGTAATAGAAAAAAACCTTTTATTCTTTAGTTGTTTTCTTTTTCTCTGGCACGCTCTGTTCATCCGATCAAATTAATGAAATCCATAAAAACTATTTTTGGGAGAGAGTGCGATGCGTATGCGTAAATGGGGTGCAGGTCTGGCATTACTGTTGGTAGCAACCGGGGCGATTGCCAAAGACATTCAGATTCTGAACGTGTCGTACGATCCAACCCGTGAGCTTTATGAACAATACAATAAAGCGTTCAGCAAATACTGGCAGGGTAAAACCGGTGATACCGTGACCGTTCGTCAGTCACACGGCGGTTCAGGCAAGCAGGCAACGTCTGTCATTAACGGTATTGAAGCCGATGTCGTGACCCTCGCCCTGGCGTATGATGTGGATGCTATCGCTGAACGCGGTCGTATTGATAAAAACTGGATCACCCGTCTGCCAGACAATTCTGCTCCTTACACGTCGACCATCGTATTCCTGGTACGCAAAGGCAACCCGAAACAAATTCACGACTGGAATGATTTGATCAAACCGGGCGTGTCGGTTATCACCCCGAATCCTAAAACATCAGGCGGCGCGCGCTGGAACTATCTGGCTGCGTGGGGCTATGCCCTGCATCACAACAACAATGACAAAGCAAAAGCTCAGGATTTTGTGAAAGCGCTGTATAAAAACGTGGAGGTGCTGGATTCCGGTGCCCGCGGCGCGACAAATACCTTTGTGGAACGCGGTATTGGTGATGTGTTGATTGCCTGGGAAAACGAAGCTCTGTTGGCAACCAAAGAAGTCGGCAAAGACAAATTTGAGATCGTAACGCCAAGCGAATCGATTCTGGCAGAGCCAACAGTTTCTGTAGTGGATAAAGTGGTTGATAAGCGTGATACCCGCACCGTGGCGGAAGCCTATCTGAAGTATCTGTATTCACCGGAAGGCCAGACTATTGCGGCTGAAAACTACTATCGTCCGCGTGATCCGGTTGTTGAGAAAAAATTCGATGCTGAATTCCCTAAACTGAAACTGTTCACTATTGGCGATGTGGCAGGAACCTGGGCTCAGGCACAGAAAGATCACTTCGCGACTGACGGGATTTTCGACCAAATCAGCAAACGTTAATCCTGCATTCAGGAAATAAAAAACCCCGGCATGCCGGGGTTTTTTGCGCTCAAAAGAAACAGACTTACGCTTGTTTTGCTTCTGCAGCAGCTTTAACGATCACGGCGAAAGCGTCAGCTTTCAGTGATGCGCCGCCAACCAGTGCGCCATCGATGTCTGGTTGAGTGAACAGTTCAGCAGCATTAGCAGCGTTCACAGAACCGCCGTACTGGATGATAACTTGTTCAGCAACAGCAGCATCTTGTTTAGCGATGTGGTCACGGATGAATTTGTGAACTGCCTGAGCCTGAGCTGGGGTCGCTGATTTGCCAGTACCGATAGCCCAGACTGGTTCGTAAGCGATCACTGCGCCTTCGAATGCTTTCGCGCCCAGAGTGTTCAGAACGGCGTCCAGTTGCTTAGCGCAAACGGCTTCAGTTTTACCGGCTTCGTTTTCTGCTTCAGTTTCACCGATGCACAGAACAGGGATCAGACCCGCTTCTTTCAGTACGCCAAATTTCTTAGCAATGAATTCGTCGCTTTCTTTGTGGTAAGTGCGGCGTTCTGAGTGACCGATGATGATGTATTTTGCACCGATATCTTTCAGCATATCGGCAGAGATTTCACCGGTGAATGCGCCAGACAGGTTAGCGTCAACGTTCTGAGCACCCAGCGCGATACGGCTGCCGGCCAGAGCGTGTTTAGCCTGTGACAGGTAAACTTCTGGTGGAGCAATTGCAACGCCACAACCTACAACGGTGCTCAGCTCGGTGCGCAGAGCAGCAATCAGTTCGTTAACCATGTGGGTGCTGCCGTTAAGCTTCCAGTTACCCATCACTAATGGATGTCGCATGTTTTTTCCTCCAAAAGGGGACGCGAGTGTCGATTAAAATTTCTGCCAAACGAGCAGATTACCTGTGCAACAGTATAGAGATCATTGACCATAAAGGCTTTGCTTTTTGTCATTAAAACCGTCATCTCAGGGCTCGGCCAGCGCCAGTTTTACCGGCTCAACGGCAAACGTCAGGCCTTTTTCGCCATTGTCTGAAATCACAAAACGCACCGCCCCAACTTCCTGTTTATAGAATTGCTGTCCTTTCCCTTTTTCAATCAAGGATGTCACTTTTGCCACACTTTGCTCTGACGAAAGGGTGGCATCAAACTGACGCATCAGATTGGCCATATAGCGGACAGCCAGCGTGCGGGCCGCTTTTTCTTCAGGGCCCTGAATCGGCAAATAGGTAATTTGCAGCGTTTTGATTTTGCCGGTGCCTTTTTCCAGTGCGGTTGAGGCATAAAGATTTTCGTTAATTTTGCTGGCTGCGCGGGTCAGCGAGCTGTTGGCGGGCTCACTGATCGCGCGGAATTCACCAATCTGCTGGGTCGGATTGGCTTCGTTGTATTTGGCGCGAAAATTAATCAGCGTAGTTTCAAACGTCGGTGCGCCTGCCAGAAGATAGGGGGCTTTCGGCATTTCTTCTGCGCCGGAATGGTCCGTCGGCGGATCGGCAAAGGCAGTGCTCTGGCCCGCGAGTATCAGCAATACGGGCAAAGCCAGTTGTAAAATCGATTTTGCAACAGTCATAGGGCGTTTCTTATTTTGTTTCAACAGAACGATTAAAGCGGTGATCGGGGGGCAATGTCAAAAGGAGTGCGTAAAGATTCTCCCGGCCACGGTGCATCAGGTACACTCGCCCTGTTTTAACATTTTCCTCTCATTGTTTTTAGGGAACCGACGGTCAATGACGTTACAGCACGCACTGTTTTCTTTTAACGGCCGCCTGAGCCGCCGCGATTTTTGGCTCTGGATGATCAGCTGGCTGGCGCTGATGGCTGCAGATTTCTTCTTTGCCGCACAGCTTTGGATTACCTATCAGACAGCCGGTTTCGCGCTGGTCGTTCTGTTGTGGCCAACGGCGGCGGTGCTGGTAAAAAGGTTACATGACCGCAATAAGTCGGCCTGGTGGGCATTGTTGTTTGTGCTGGCGTGGATGCTGGTGGCCGGAAACTGGGCGGCGGCGATGCCGCAGACGTGGAGCTGGGTATTAGGACGGCTGGCGCCTTCGGTGATTTTCATCATGCTGATTATCGACTGCGGTGCCTTTGTTGGTACGCCGGGCACAAATCGTTTTGGCCCGGAACCGGAAGACGTCAAATTTAAATCCGCATAAATCACGCTTACCAGTAGTGCTCGCTGGTCATATGGCCCGGTTTGCGTTTGAGATGTTTACGCATGCCGTGCAAGTCTTTCAGAACCTGCTGGGTATCGCGAACCATCTGCGGGTTCCCGCAAAGCATGATGTGACTGTCGTCCGCGTTAATCTTCAGGCCGACAGCCCCTTCAAGCGTGCCGTTTTCAATCAGCGCCGGAACACGCCCGGTCAGCGAGCCTGAAATTTCCTCACGGCTGACGACGGTCTGAATGTGCAGTTTGCCCTCATAACTGCGCTGTAATTTCTGCATCAGAGGTAAATAGCTAAGATCGGCGGCAAAGCGCGCAGCGTGGACCAGAACGATATTTTTAAAACGCTCAAGACCAATTCCTTCCTGCAAAATCGAAAGATAAGGCCCGATAGCGGTGCCGGTTGCCAGCATCCACAGGGTGTCGCACCCGGGGACTTCATCAATAACGAAAAAACCGGCGGCTTCTTTGGTGACATGAATTTCATCACCGGGCTGCATCACGTGCAGGTGCGGGCTGAGTTTTCCTTCCGGCACGTTGACCAGATAAAACTCCAGATCCGCGCAGGAAGGCGGATTGACGTAGGAATACGCACGCTGAACCCGCTCGCCGTCGATTTCCAGAGAGAGTTTGGCAAATTGGCCTGCGGTAAAAGAGTCGACTGGCGCATTGACCGTGATGCTGAACAAATTGTCCGTCCAGTGCTCAACTTTTTTGATTTTTCCCGTCACCCAATCAGCCATAAAAACTCCCGTCGTTTCTGATTTCGTCATGCATAGCGAATTTATGCGCTGATTTTATTTCAAATTTTTCGGATCCCTTATCGGTTAAATGTTATCAGCCTGTTCTGCAGCCGTTAGCCGGTATCGATTTCTGTACAGTCTGCGTTACAGATCTGGCTCCTGCCGCTGCCAGCAAAATAACAGGAGAGTTTGCCGCACCCCTCGCTTATTTATCTGAATTTGTTAACTTATGCGCCGCCGTATTATCGGCGGTTTTGCTGGTTATTTGTTCTGCACTTTTCCTACTCCATCTGATAACGAACTGAAAAATGAAAAATCTGGAAAATATTCACCTGCTTGTGATGCTGATATTGCTGGTGGCGGTCGGTCAGATGGCGCAGACCATTTATGTGCCGAACATCGCGGATATGGCGACCAGTCTGGCCGTCAAACCGGGGGCAGTGCAGCGCGTTATGGCCGCTTATTTGCTGACCTACGGCGGCTCGCAGCTGATTTACGGCCCGTTGTCCGACAACGTGGGGCGCAAACCGGTGATCCTCACCGGTCTGATGATTTTTCTGATGGGTGCGGCGGGCGCGATGATGTCGTCAAGTCTGAATATGCTGATTGCCGCCAGCGCCGTGCAGGGGCTGGGCACCGGCGTAGCGGGCGTGATGGCGAGAACTATGCCACGTGACTTATACAGCGGCGGGGCTTTGCGCCACGCCAACAGTTTGCTGAACATGGGGATTCTGGTCAGCCCACTGTTAGCACCGGTTATTGGTGGTGCGCTGGCCGCGTGGTTAGGCTGGCGGGCGAGTTTCGGTTTTCTGCTGATTCTATGTGCGGGCGTCGCGTTTTCGATGTACCGCTGGTTGCCGGAAACCCGCCCGGAATTTACCGCTGACCACCCGCCGCGCAAAATGCTTAGCAGCCTGCGTTTGTTGCTGGCAGACGCCAATTTCAGCCGTTATCTGGTGATGCTGGTGGGGGCGCTGGCGGGCGTGGCGGTCTTTGAAGCCAGCTGTGGCGTGCTGATGGGCGGCGTGTTGGGGCTGAGCGGCGTAATGGTCAGCATTCTGTTTATCCTGCCGATCCCTGCCGCATTCTTTGGTGCCTGGTATGCCGGGCGCACGGAGAAAAGTTTCCAGCAACTGATGTGGCATTCGGTCATCAGCTGTCTGCTGGCGGGGCTCTTGATGTGGCTCCCGGGCTGGCTGGGTATCATGAATATCTGGACGCTGATCGTGCCTGCGTCTTTGTTCTTCTTCGGCGCGGGTATGTTATTCCCGCTGGCGACGACTGGCGCGATGGAGCCTTTCCCGTATCTGGCGGGTGCGGCAGGGGCGCTGGTGGGCGGTTTGCAGAATATGGGATCCGGGCTGGTGGCGTGGATGTCAGCAATGTTGCCGCAAACCGGTCAGTTCAGTCTTGGCCTGCTGATGTTTGCGATGGCCGTACTGATTTTGTTGTGCTGGTGGCCGATGTCGAACCGCAGTCAGCATGAAGGTCATGTAGTCTGAATTGAGAAAAGCAGGGCGTAAAACCCCCTGCCTTTTTGATGACCGGAATGCCGTGGATCAGATAATGAATTCGTGCAGCGCGGCGTCTTTGCGGTCGAGATAATGCGTCGAACGGATGCGGCGGATGGTGCGGGATTTGCCACGAATCAGCAGTGTTTCGGTCGTCGCCATATTTCCCTGACGGCTGATGCCTTCCAGCAGATCGCCTTTGGTAATCCCGGTTGCGGAGAAAATCACGTTGTCGTTGCGCGCCATATCATCGAGCAACAGCACTTTCCCGGCTTCAATCCCCATCGCTTTACAGCGCGCCAGCTCTTCTTCGCCAATCCGGCGGTTTTCCGGCGTATCCCCTTTGACGTCATGACGCGCCAGTAATCGCCCCTGCATATCGCCATCCAGCGCGCGGATAACGGCCGCAGAAATCACGCCTTCAGGCGCGCCGCCAATTCCGTAGAGCACATCAACTTCACTTTCCGGCATGCAGGTCAGAATGGTTGCTGCGACGTCGCCGTCCGGGAACGCAAAGACGCGGACACCGGCGGCCAGCATTTCACGGATTGCGTCGTCATGACGCGGTTTTGCCAGCACGGCGACGGTCAGTTCGGTCAGCGGTTTGTTCAGCGCTTTGGCAATATTCGCCAGATTTTCTGCCAGCGTCAGGTTCAGATTAATCGCGCCTTTTGCGCCAGGACCGACGGCGATTTTCTCCATGTACATGTCAGGGGCGTTGAGGAAAGAACCCTGATCACCCACCGCCAGCACAGCCAGCGCGTTGGACTGACCCATGGCGGTCATGCGCGTGCCTTCAATCGGATCCACCGCGATATCGACAGCGTCGCCGTTACCGGTACCGACTTTTTCGCCGATATACAGCATCGGCGCTTCATCGATTTCACCTTCGCCAATCACAATCGTGCCGTCGATATCGACTTTATTAAGCATGATGCGCATGGACTGCACGGCGGCGTTATCGGCGAGGTTTTTATCCCCACGGCCCAGCCATTTATAACCGGCGAGCGCGGCAGCTTCGGTCACGCGGGAGAACTCGATTGCTAATTCACGTTTCATTGGAAAACCTGTTGGAAGAAAAGAAAGAGTTCGGTGAGGCAAGGCTCATCTGTGCCCCAGATTTTAGCACAGTGGGAAGGACGCATAAAAAAACTCCCCGGATGGGGAGTTTCATAAAAGATGTTGGCGTAAAACTGACGGGATTATTCGTCGTGATCTTCCCACGAACGAACGCGTGCCACCGCTTTCTGCCAGCCTTTATAGCGGACATTACGTTCCGTCGTTTCAATACTTGGGCGGAATTCACGTTCGATAGTGGCTTTGCTGCGAACTTCTTCCAGATCGTTCCAGAAACCGACGGCCAGACCTGCGAGGAAAGCAGAACCCAGCGCGGTAACTTCCAGCACTTCAGGACGCTCAACGCGGGTACCCAAAATATCGGACTGGAATTGCATCAGGAAGTTGTTGGCGACTGCGCCGCCGTCTACGCGTAAGGATTGCAGACGGGCACCGGAATCGGCTTGCATGGCATCCAGTACGTCGCGGGTTTGATAAGCAATAGACTCCAGCGTTGCGCGGATGATGTGGTTGCTGTTCGCACCACGGCTCAGACCGAAGATTGCGCCACGGGCATACGGATCCCAGTAAGGTGCGCCGAGGCCGGTGAAAGCAGGCACTACGTAAACGCCGTTAGTGTCTTTCACTTTCATCGCAAAATATTCGGAGTCAGTCGCATCGCTGATCAGCTTCAGCTCATCACGCAGCCACTGAATAGATGCGCCACCGACGAATACGGCACCTTCCAGCGCGTAGTTTACTTCGCCACGTGGGCCACAGGCGATGGTGGTCAGCAGACCATTTTTCGATGCAACAACTTCAGTACCGGTGTTCATCAGCAGGAAGCAGCCGGTGCCGTAGGTGTTTTTCGCCATGCCAGGTTGCACGCACAGTTGGCCGTAAAGCGCCGCCTGCTGGTCACCCGCAATACCGGCGATTGGAATACGCGTACCGCCTTTACCACCAATGTTGGTCTGGCCGTAAATTTCTGAGGAAGGACGGACTTCCGGCAGCATTTCACGCGGAATATCCAGTGCTTCGAGCATGCGTTCATCCCACTTCAAATCACGGATGTTGAACAGCATGGTACGTGATGCGTTGGTGTAATCCGTCACGTGAACGCGTCCCTGAGTCATTTTCCAGACCAGCCAGGTATCCACAGTCCCGAACAGCAGTTCGCCGCGCTTTGCACGTTCACGGGAGCCTTCGACGTTATCGAGGATCCACTTCAGCTTGGTGCCGGAGAAGTACGGGTCAACTACCAGGCCGGTGTTGTGACGGATGTACTCTTCCATCCCGTCTTTTTTCAGCTTTTCGCAGATATCAGCAGTACGACGGCATTGCCACACAATCGCATTATAAATCGGTTTGCCAGTTTCTTTTTCCCACACGATGGTGGTTTCACGCTGGTTGGTGATACCGATACCGGCAATCTGATCGGAATTGATGTCGGCTTTGGCCAGCACTTCAACCAGTACCGAGCTTTGGGATGACCAGATTTCCATCGGATCATGCTCAACCCAGCCAGATTTAGGGTAGATCTGGGTAAATTCACGCTGCGAAACGCTGATGATGTTGGCATCGTGATCCAGCACTACTGCGCGTGAGCTGGTCGTACCCTGATCGAGTGCGACAATGTATTTTTTTTCGTGAGTCGTATCTGCTGACATAATTTTCATCCTGCAAATGAGTAAGCTGTGGAACAGTTTAGCCGATCAGGCCTTGCGCTGTTTGGTTGGCTGTGACGCTTTGTCAGCAGCAGTTTCGTTAATCTGGTGTGGCAGATGACGACTAATCAATGCCTTATAGCCGACCGCACCCAGACACGCACCCAGCAGTGGGCCAAAAATCGGTACCAGGAAGTAAGGGATATCTCGGGCGCCGGTGAAGGCCACTTTGCCCCAGCCTGCGAAGTAAGCGAACAGTTTTGGTCCGAAATCACGCGCCGGGTTCAGTGCGAATCCGGTCAGTGGTCCCATGGATGCGCCGATAACTGCAATCAGAATACCGATCAGCAGCGGAGCCAGCGGGCCGCGCGGCAGGCCGTTGCCGTCATCAGTCAGGCCGAGGATCAGCGACATCAGAACGGCGGTGATCACGGTTTCCACCAGGAACGCCTGCAATACGCTGATGTGCGGGTTCGGATACGTCGAGAAGATACCGGCAAGGCTCAGACTGTCTACGCTGCCGCGTACCATATTGTGAGTTTGCTCGAAATCGTAAAACAGATTGTAGTAAAGGCCGTAAACCAGCGCGGCGGCACAGAAGGCGCCTGCGACCTGCGCGATGATGTAAGGCAGAACTTTGCGTCCTTCAAAGTTTGCAAACAAACATAGCGCGACGGTGACAGCCGGGTTCAGGTGTGCGCCTGAGATCGCCGCCGTCAGGTAAATGGCCATGGCCACACCGAAACCCCAGACGATACTGATTTCCCACTGGCCAAAGGATGCTCCGGCAAGCTTCAATGCAGCAACACAGCCTGCACCGAAGAAAATGATAAGCCCGGTACCCAGAAACTCAGCGATGCACTGACCTTTTAATGTGGAACTCATGGTTTGGCTCATAGTTTGATCCTGCTAAGGATGATGTTAATGATTGGTTATAGTTTTTCTGTTATGTCGTACGTGAACGTAATCGGATTTTGACGTTCATCATTAAATGAGAACGTAATGTGAATTTATCGTTAACGAGCATAAACGAGAAATAGCGAAATCAAATTTTGTGTGTCGTGTCATAAAAATGAGCGATTTCGCGTATTCTCAGGCCATCACGCGCGGCAAAAAGGCCACGATTTAACAATTTTCGGGCTGCGTCGGGTGAAACGAACATCACAACAGGCCGGATAAGGTTATTCGGTATTAACGGGGATTTCTGGTGAGTGACGCTGCTTTTTAAGCATTTCCTGATACCCGGCGCAGTAAAATTGCAACAGACTGCGTGCAGGAAGGGGTTCTTGCTAGACAGGGCAAAGCTGGCTACATACAATCACCCGGTAAGACACCCGCTGGTTTTACAAGACTTTGGCGTAATTCAGACCCGGATTTGGTTTGAATTCGTTATCAAAATCGACGGAGTGCAGGAATTCTTGAGCCGTGTCCGGATGATGTGGCAGAACTTAAGATGTGCGCCTTGCGAACATAAGGGGACCGAAAAATGTCATTTGAAGTATTTGAGAAATTAGAAGCTAAAGTTCAGCAAGCGATCGATACCATTACTCTTTTGCAGATGGAAATCGAAGAACTGAAAGAACAAAACAATACTCTGTCTCAGGAAGTTCAGCAGGCGAGTGGTAATCATGAATCGCTGGTGCGTGAAAATGCACAGCTGAAAGAAGAACAGCACGTGTGGCAGGATCGTCTGCGCGCATTACTGGGAAAAATGGAAGAAGTCTGATGACTTCGGCCTGAAAATAAAAAAGGACGCCACGGCGTCCTTTTTTG
>NZ_JBKEZJ010000014.1:0-133273 GCF_046449555.1 Rahnella selenatireducens | reverse complement strand
AAATATTATGCCTGCTAAATTAGCAGGCATAATAGTAAGCGTAATATAGGGGCGTAGCTCAGTTGGTAGAGCACCGGTCTCCAAAACCGGGTGTCGCGAGTTCGAGTCTCTCCGCCCCTGCCATATTAAAGCCCTTCGCGAAAGCGAAGGGCTTTTTTGTTATATGTCTACCTCATTTTCCACGTTCTCTGGATGACTCAGATTTTCTCCTCGTTTCGCTAAACTTTTGCACCAATAACGCTCAAACTCTCCCCGTTTTCTGATTGTTTTTTGTCATATTTTGGCTAAATACATGCACTAAATGATTGTTATCCGCGTATGTGACACCGCTCATGCTCCCATTTTTCCAGTGTACTAAACCTAATCATCGTCCGATGACGATTGCCCGACTCTGACATATTACATTCCCCCTTTATGGCGCTTTAATCATGAGGGAGGAATGTATATGTGGATGAACATCCTGGCCGTACCCAACGAGTCATAACAAAAAGTAGCTCAGACTACACGCGAGGAAAAAGACATGTACAAACGCTTATTAGTGGCAGCAGCAGTTGCAACAGCACTTTGTGGGGCGGCGCAGGCAGCTCCGCTGGTTGTGGGTTTTTCGCAGATCGGTTCTGAGTCCGGGTGGCGTTCTGCTGAAACTAAAGTATCGAAATCAGAGGCTGAAAAGCGCGGTATTACACTGAAAATTGCGGATGCCCAGCAGAAACAAGAGAACCAAATCAAAGCGATACGTTCCTTTATCGCACAAGGTGTTGATGCGATCTTCATCGCGCCTGTCGTCGCAACCGGCTGGGCTCCTGTTTTGACTGAAGCCAAAGAAGCCAAGATCCCGGTATTCCTGCTGGACCGCACTATCGAAGTCAGTGATCCGACGCTTTATACCGCTGCGGTCGCTTCTGACAGTGTTTACGAAGGTAAAGTGGCCGGTGACTGGCTGGTTAAAGAAGTCGCGGGTAAACCTTGTAACGTCGTGGAATTACAGGGAACCGTCGGTGCCAGCGTTGCTTTAAACCGCAAACAAGGTTTCGCCGATGCGCTGAAAGCCGCGCCTAATGTCAAAATTATTCGTTCGCAATCCGGCGACTTCACCCGCAGTAAAGGGAAAGAAGTCATGGAAAGCTTCATCAAGGCCGAACAAAACGGCAAAAATATTTGTGCTGTTTATGCACATAACGATGACATGGCAATCGGCGCCATTCAGGCAATCAAAGAAGCCGGTCTGAAACCGGGTTCGCAGATCAAAATCGTTTCCATTGATGGTGTTCCGGATATCTATAAAGCCATGCTGGCTGGGGAAGCGAATGCCTCTGTTGAGCTGACGCCAAACATGGCTGGCCCGGCATTTGATGCGCTGATCGCAATGAAAAAAGACGGGACTCAGCCGAAGAAATTCATTCAGACTCAGTCTGCTTTAATCCTGCCTGATATGGCTCAGAAAGAATATGACATGAAAAAAGACATGGGTTATTAAGCCGATTTTACCGGCTTGTCTCAAGAACAAGCCGGTAAAAATTATTCCCTTTTCGCCACTGGCGAATGCAGCAGGAGTAGTGACGTGACGGATAATCCAGATTCAATATCGCTGCTTGAAGTACGAGGCTTGTCAGTTGAATTTCCCGGCGTAAAGGCGCTTGAAAATGTCGACTTCACCCTCGAACGTGGCGAAATCGTTGCACTTTTGGGGGAGAATGGTGCCGGTAAATCCACAATGATTAAGGCGCTGACGGGCGTTTATAAACGCTCCGCAGGTCAGGTCTTTCTCAATGGAAAATCCATCGAACCAGTGAATACCGCAGACGCACAGTCTCTGGGGATTGGGACGGTCTATCAGGAAGTAAACCTTCTGCCGAATATCTCCGTAGCCGCTAATCTGTTTATCGGACGTGAACCTACCCGTTTCGGGCTGGTGAATCAGCGCAAAATGGAACAGCAGGCTGAAGCGCTTCTCGAAGGCTACGGATTACACCTGGATGTCAGCCAACCACTTTCCACATATTCCATTGCCATACAGCAGATAGTGGCCATAGCCCGTGCCGTAGACCTTTCCGCTCAGGTTCTCATCCTCGATGAACCCACCGCCAGTCTGGATGCCAGAGAAGTTAGCATGTTGCTGGATATTCTTGTGCAATTACGCAACAAGGGCGTCGGAATGATCTTTGTAACTCATTTTCTCGACCAGGTTTACCGTATCAGCGACCGCATAACCGTTTTGCGTAATGGTAAACGCGTTGGCTCGGAGCGTACCGCCGATCTCCCGCGCATAGAGCTGGTTCCGATGATGCTTGGGCACAGTTTTGACGAAAGCCTGCTTAAACGCACTGAACATCGGAATGTCACAGGCGCGCCATTAGTTGATTTCAAGGATTACGGTCGTCGTGGCGTGGTTGAACATTTCGATCTTAAAGTTCGTCGTGGAGAAATCGTCGGGCTGGCCGGGCTACTGGGTTCTGGCCGCACGGAAACCGCTCAGCTGATTTTTGGCATTAAAGGCCATGACAGCGGTAATGCGGAGGTCGATGGCCGTGCCGAAACGATCAATACACCACGAAAAGCGGCGAAACTCGGGTTCGGCTATTGCCCTGAAGATCGTAAAACCGACGGGATTATTGGTGCGGCGACGGTTCGCGAAAATATCATTCTGGCGTTGCAGGCCCAGCGTGGCTGGCTGCGTCCTTTACCGATGAAAGAACAGCATCAGATTGCCGAAAAGTTTATCAAACTCCTGGGTATCCGCACGCCCGGCACTGAGCAGGAAATTCAGTATCTTTCTGGCGGCAATCAGCAAAAAGTCCTGCTTTCCCGCTGGCTTGCGACCAATCCCCGTTTTCTTATTCTCGATGAACCCACTCGCGGGATTGACGTCGGTGCGCATGCGGAAATTATTCGCCTGATTGAAAAGCTTTGTGATGAAGGGTTGGCGCTGCTGGTCATTTCGTCTGAACTGGAAGAGCTGGCGGGTTATGCCGACCGCATCGTGGTGCTGCGAGACCGTCGTCATGTTGCTGAAATTGAGCAGGCTGAGATCTCCGTGCCAGCCATTATGAAAGCCATCGCGGCTCAATGAGGAGATACCGATGAGTAACAGGAGTCTGCCTATGACAGGAAGACCACGCAAAGTGAGATGGGTATTCCCCAAAGGCGCCACGCAGATCGGCGCTTTTATCGCAATATTACTGATCGACAGCCTGGTCGCACCGGGCTTTTTCTCGATTCATATTCAGGATGGCCGCCTGTTTGGCAGCCTGGTTGATATCTTTAACCGCGGCGCGCCGGTGGCTCTGCTGGCTCTCGGTATGACGCTGGTCATCGCCACGGGCGGCATCGATCTTTCTGTCGGCGCGGTGATGGCAATTGCCGGTGCGACAGCGGCAACGATGACGGTTCAGGGTTATCCGCTGATGATCGTGCTGCTGGCGTCGGTGGGCGTAGGCGCCGTATGCGGCCTCTGGAACGGTTTTCTGGTCGCCGTTTTGCAAATCCAGCCTATCGTCGCCACGCTAATGCTCATGGTGGCCGGGCGCGGTATCGCGCAGTTGATTACGGAAGGGCAGATTGTCACTTTCGAGCACAACGGTCTTTCTCAGTTCGGCAGCGGTTCGCTGTTTTACCTGCCGATGCCGGTGATTATTGCTGCCGTCATGCTGATACTGGTCTGGGCGCTCACACGTAAAACCGCGCTCGGACTTTTTATCGAATCTGTCGGCATCAATATCCGCTCAGCCTACAACGCCGGTGTGAATGCGCGTCTTGTGCTCATTTCCACCTATGTTATTTGCGGGATATGCGCGGCAGTCGCAGGCGTCATCGTCACGGCAGATATCCGCGGTGCCGATGCCAACAACGCCGGATTATGGCTGGAGCTCGACGCTATTCTGGCCGTCGTTATTGGCGGCGCTTCACTGCTTGGCGGGCGTTTTAATCTCCTGCTTTCCGTTATCGGCGCACTGATTATTCAGGGGATGAATACCGGCATTCTGTTATCCGGCTTCAAACCGGAATTCAATCTGGTTCTGAAAGCGCTGGTTGTTCTGGCCGTGCTGGTAGTGCAATCACCGCTCGTTTCCTTCAGTAATCTGTTCCGGAGGAAGGGATAATGCTTAAAAGAAATCTGCCCTTACTGATTACGATTGTGGTTTTTCTTGCCGGATACGTTTACTGCTTCACGCAATTTCCCGGGTTTGCATCGACACGCGTGTTCTTCGATTTACTGACGGATAACGCGTTTCTCGGCATCGTGGCCGTCGGGATGACATTTGTGATTCTCTCGGGAGGGATCGACCTTTCTGTCGGTTCTGTTATCGCGTTTACTGGAGTACTGCTGGCAAAACTGATTGGAGATTACGGCGTCGCGCCGGGTTATGCGTTTGTGATTGTCCTGCTGATGGGGGCTATGTTCGGGGCGCTGATGGGCTGGATCATCGACACACTCAAGCTCCCGGCCTTTATCATCACGCTGGCGGGGATGTTTTTTGTGCGAGGCATGAGCTTTATTGTCTCAGAGGAATCTCTCCCGATTAATCATCCCGTTTATGATTTTCTCGCCAGCTATGCGTGGAAAATGCCGGGTGGTGGCCGCTTCACATTGCTGGCACTGGTGATGTTGCTGGTGGTTTTTGGCGGCATTATTCTGGCTCATCGCACGCGTTTCGGTAACAACGTTTATGCCGTGGGCGGCAGTAATGTTTCTGCTGCGCTGATGGGTGTTCCTGTCAGGCGTACAACGATTTATATCTACATGCTGTCGAGCACGCTGGCAGTGTTATCGGGGATTATCTTCTCGCTTTACACGTCTGCGGGGTATGCGCTGGCGGCCAGCGGCGTTGAGCTTGATGCGATTGCGTCTGTCGTTATTGGCGGCACACTCTTGAGCGGCGGCGTGGGAACGGTGCTGGGAAGTTTGTTTGGCGTCTTAATTCAGGGGCTTATCCAGACTTACATCACGTTTGATGGCACGCTCAGTTCATGGTGGACAAAAATTGTCATGGGCGTTTTGCTGTTTATATTTATCGGGCTGCAAAAAGGCATGGGCACCTTCTGGACTGCCAGAAGAGCGCGCCATCCGCGACCAGAGCCGTCCTGAATCAGGACGGCGTCAGAAATTTGTGATCAGCGGTGTTTTGAGTAACTGACGGATCAGAACCTGTTGATCGCTGTTTTGCAGCCAGACGGCGTACAACGGGCGGATCACCGGCGGAACATCTTCGTGCGCGGCGAGCTGAGGATATTCTTTCGCCCAGTGCGCCGGTAGAAATGCGCAGCCTCCGGTATTTTCCAGTAACTGGCGTGTCAGTTGCGCAGACGTGGTAGTCAGTACAGGTTCCTGATCGCTGTTTTGCAGTTTTTCCTGTTGCGGAAAATCTGCACCCCATTCCAGTTTCACGTAAGGCGTTTGTTCCCCTCTGACCGTTTTCTTCGATGAAAAAAGTCGTAACGAGAAATTACCCAGCAACTGGCTCGACAGCTCATCCATCTTGGGTGGCTCAGTGGTGATCAGTAAATCCAGTTGTCTTTCATGCAATTGTTTGACCAGCGACTGGCGTAAAGCGATGCGCGCCTCGAGTCTCAGCGTGTCACGTTGGGTGTAAAGTGATTGCATCCAGGGCGTCAGATAGGCTTCCCAAAGCGATGCCGTAGCGCCAATAGACAATTCAGTGTGCTGTAGCGACCGTATAACCTCTTTTTTCGCCATTTGCCACGTAGACATCAGATTCTCTGCATAGGGCAGCAGGCGTTCTCCTGCAGGCGTTAAGCGGATGTTATTGCGATGCCGTGTGAACAAATTAGCGCCAAGTTGGGTTTCCAGTTGCCGGATACGAAAGCTGACAGCCGATTGCGTCAGATAAAGGGATTCCGCCGCCCGACCAAAGTGGCGAGTTCTACTGACCTCCAAAAAGGTTTTCAGTAATTCCGTGTCCAAAACTATCTCCAATAATTTTTGTCGTTAAGATTTAAATGTTTTGTTTTACACAATGTCAAGCCTAACTAATACTCCGCGCCATAACAGCACGACCATGAGAGAATTAGGAGCGTGTCAGATGGCGGAAAGCTTCACCACGACAAATCGTTTTTTTGATAATAAACATTACCCTCGCGGGTTCTCCCGGCATGGCGATTTCACCATTAAAGAAGCGCAAATGCTAGAACGTTACGGCTTTGCTTTTAATGAGCTGGATCTGGGAAAACGTGAACCCGTTACCGACGAAGAAAAACTGTTCCTGGAGGTTTGCCGTGGTACGCGGGAACCTGTGACAGATGCAGAAAAAGTGTGGAACAAATATATTGTCCGCACCCGTCGTCCGAAGAAATTCCACACATTGTCCGGCGGCAAACCGCAGGCTGATGCTGTAGAAGACTATACGGAAAGCGATGACTAATGAAACGGGGCGATGCCCCGTTTTTTTATGCCAGACTCTTATGTAAAGTTAACAATAGCCTATCCATCGTGCGATAGCTCAGCGCCTCCGCGATATGTTTTCGTTCAATCGCTTCGTCACCCCCTAAATCGGCTAATGTTCGCGCCACTTTCAGGATCCGGTGCCACGCCCTCACTGACAATCCCAGTTTATGCAGGACCTCTTCCAGAAATTCCGCATCCGCTTTTTTTAAAACGCAGTAAATTTCGACTTCGCTGCTGTTCAGCCGCGCATTGATTTTCCCCGCGCGTTTCAGCTGAATCTCCCGTGCGGCTAATACCCGTTCCCGAACCTGCGCACTGCTTTCCCGCGCTGTCGGCGTATGGTTTTGCTGGCTCAAAATTCCGGGCGGCAACAGCGGCACTTCAATTGATAAATCAAATCGGTCAAGGAAAGGGCCGGAAAGTCTGCCCAGATAGCGTAAAACCTGCTGTGGCGGCGTACGGTTGTGGATCCCCTGATAGTGTCCGGTCGGGCTGGGATTCATCGCTGCAATCAGCTGGGCTCTGGCCGGATAACGGACTTTTGCCCGCGCCCGGGAGATTGTGATTTCGCCCGATTCCATCGGCTGGCGCAAAGCATCCAGCACCTGACGCTGGAATTCCGGAAGCTCGTCAAGAAACAGGACGCCATTGTGAGCCAGTGAAATTTCTCCCGGCTTGGGAAGCGAACCCCCGCCGACCAGTGCGCTGATTGACGTACTGTGATGCGGCGCCCTGAAAGGCCGTACTCGCGAAAACTCACCGTCATCTTCCGGGTTATACACCAGGCTGGCGATAGCGGCAGTTTCGAGCTTTTCTTCGTTGCTGAGCGGGGGAAGTAATCCGGCTAAACGGCTCGCCAGCATGGTTTTCCCGGTGCCCGGCGGCCCGATTAGCAATAAGTTATGGCCTCCGGCGGCGGCGACCTCCAGTGCGCGTTTTGACTGCTCCTGACCAATGATATCGGCGATGTCTGGCTGACAGGCTGGTTCCGGCGCAACAGGCGGGTATTCAATCGCCGGCAGGCTGTCCTCACTCTGCAAAAAAGCGCAAACCTGTAGCAAGTGCCCGGCAATGTTGGCGACGCCGGGATCGAGCAATGTCATTTCAGACTGATTGGCTTGCGGCAAAATCAGTATCCGCCCTTCCTTCTGTGCTTCCAGCGCAGCAGGAATTGCGCCGTTAACGCTGCGCAAAGCGCCCGACAGTCCCAGTTCTCCCAGAAACTCATACTTCTCCAGTCTGTCCCCCTTAAGCTGCTCAGAGGCCACCAGAATCGCCAGCGCAATAGATAAATCATACCGGCCACCTTCTTTAGGCAGATCGGCAGGCGCGAGATTCACCGTGATGCGTTTGGGCGGGAAACTGAAACCGCAGTTGATGATGGCGCTGCGTACCCTGTCTCTGGCCTCTTTGACAGTGGTTTCGGGCAGACCGACCAGCGTCAGGGCCGGTAACCCGTTACTGATATGCACTTCTACGGAGACACCGGGAGCCTGAACACCCAGTGATGCGCGGGTATACACCACGGCTAATGACATACTTCTTCCTTGGATATGAATTTTCCTGAAAAACAGCATGCCGCAGTCGGTAAAAATTGTGCGAAGAAGATCTGCAGAATGCGCAGCGTTGCGTAAAAAGACTCGCGAGTTCATCAGGTTGCAGTGTGGTAGTGCGTGGTGTGCCGCACTCGCGGTAATACTCATTAACAAATTGAGGTCTTCGGAAACAAATTAGCGGGCTAATTAAGTTGCTGTTTAGACAGACAGCGGTGTTTAATCTTTATGTATTTAACAATAAAGAAACAAATATCGATCATTGATTAACATCTCTCTGCCTCGCTGAGGACTTTCCGGAACAGTTCAGTGAGAGCACTGCCTACAGCTATTCCGGAATAGGGATAAACCCATGTTTGGTTGGACCTCCCGGCAGCGTAATGTTGCCATCGCCAGCTTTTTAAGCTGGACGCTCGATGCTTTCGATTTCTTCATTTTAGTCTTTCTTCTCAGTGATATAGCAACAGCCTTTCATGTCGATATCAAAGAAGTCACGCTGGCAATTTTACTGACACTGGCGGTGCGGCCCATCGGCGCGCTGGTGTTCGGGAGGGCCGCGGAAAAGTACGGGCGTAAGCCTGTGCTGATGGTGAATATTGCCTGCTTTTCCGTTTTCGAACTCTGCACTGCAGCCGCACCGTCCCTGACCGTTTTTCTGATCCTGCGCGTGATTTACGGCGTGGCGATGGGCGGCGTATGGGGTGTCGCTTCTTCACTGGCGATGGAAACCATTCCTGATCGTTCGCGCGGCATGATGTCCGGTATTTTCCAGGCCGGTTATCCGTTTGGGTATCTGCTGGCAGCGGTGGTTTACGGGCTCTTTTCGGAAATGGTCGGCTGGCGCGGCATGTTTGTCATTGGTGCTGTGCCGATCTTCCTGCTGCCTTTTATCTGGTTCAAGGTGCAGGAATCGCCGGTCTGGCTTGCCGCCCGTGAACGCAAGGAAAGCACTGCGCTGCTGCCGGTGCTCAAATCACACTGGAAACTTTGTGTTTATCTGGTCGTTCTGATGGCGGCCTTCAATTTCTTCAGCCACGGAACGCAGGATCTCTACCCGTCATTCCTGAAAGTTCAGCACGGTTTTGATGCACATACGGTCAGTTTGATTGCTATCGGTTACACCATTGCGTCGATTATCGGCGGTATCTTTTTCGGTACGCTTTCAGAGAAGATTGGTCGTAAAAAAGCCATTATTATCGCGGCCTTACTGTCATTGCCGGTGATCCCGCTGTGGGCATTTTCCAGCGGAACCTGGACCATCGGCCTGGGTGCTTTCCTGATGCAGTTTATGGTGCAGGGCGCGTGGGGCGTGGTGCCGTCCTATCTCACTGAACTGGTGCCTGCGAACACCCGCGCCGTATTGCCCGGATTTGTTTATCAGCTCGGGAATTTGCTGGCGTCGGTCAATGCAACATTGCAGGCAGGCATTGCCGAAAGTCACGGACATAACTACGGGCTGGCAATGGCGATTGTCGCCGGGACGGTGGCGATCGTGATTTCTGTACTGGTTGCATTCGGACGGGATACACGCGGAAAAGCGATAACGGGAGCAATAAATAATCAGAGAACAGAACAGCCTGCTAAGGTTTGATTTTTCAGATTATTTTTGCCGGATTGTGTGGCGCGTCGCAAATAATAACGCAAGAAAAGTGTTGTCATTAAATGCATTACTGTGATAACTCTGTAGGCAATCGTTCGCAAGATGAATTATAGAAACCAAAAAATGAAAGCCCTTCTCCTCGTAGTTAGCCTAGTCGTGATTAGCGTGGTGGTGATTATTATCCCACCGTGCGGGGCTGCACTTGGACGAAGAAAGGCTTATTAAACAAGCCTGAACCTGAAAAGAAACCCCGCACCGAAAGGTCCGGGGTTTTTTTTTGGTCAGGAATTTCAGAGAACAGTGAAGCGGGGTCGGAAAATGAGCAACAGCATAATATTCTGCACTTGTCGCAAAAAGGCAGGAGAATAAAGATGAACGGAGCACAGTGGGTAGTACAAGCGTTGCGTGCGCAGGGTGTAAATACAGTATTTGGTTATCCTGGCGGGGCAATCATGCCGGTATACGATGCACTGTATGACGGCGGCGTGGAACACCTGTTGTGCCGGCATGAGCAAGGTGCCGCAATGGCCGCCATCGGCTATGCCCGTTCTACCGGAAAAGTCGGCGTTTGTATCGCCACTTCCGGGCCTGGTGCCACCAATCTGATCACCGGTCTGGCTGACGCACTGCTCGATTCCGTTCCGCTGGTTGCAATTACCGGTCAGGTTGGTTCCGCGTTTATCGGCACTGACGCCTTCCAGGAAATCGACGTTTTAGGTTTATCTCTGGCCTGTACCAAACACAGCTTCCTGGTCGAATCTCTGGAAGCGCTGCCGGAAATCATGGCTGAAGCGTTTGCTATCGCCAGTTCAGGGCGTCCGGGCCCGGTTCTGATCGACATCCCGAAAGATATCCAGTTAGCGGTTGGCGAATTACCACCGCATCTGGTCGCGGTCGACGAAACTTTCCCGCATCCGGCTGCTGAACTGAAACAAGCCAGCGCGATGATTGCCGCAGCGCAAAAGCCGATGCTGTACGTGGGTGGCGGTGTGGGCATCGCACAGGCGGTTCCGGCATTACGTGAATTTATCTCGGCGAACGGTATTCCTGCGGTTGCCACGCTGAAAGGGTTGGGCGCGCCGGATGCCAGCGACCCGTGTTATCTGGGGATGCTGGGGATGCATGGCACAAAAGCCGCGAATTTGGCCGTTCAGTCCTGTGATTTACTGATTGCCGTCGGGGCGCGTTTTGATGACCGCGTGACCGGTAAACTGAATACCTTCGCGCCGAATGCCTCCATTATCCACATGGACATCGACCCGGCTGAACTGAACAAATTGCGTCAGGCGCACGTCGCGTTGCAGGGGGATCTGAATGCGTTGTTACCGGCGCTGCAACAGCCGCTGAACATCAATACCTGGCGCGATGAGGTGATGACCCTGAAAGCGCAGGGCGAATGGCGTTACGACCATCCGGGCGAAGCCATTTACGCACCGCTGCTGTTGAAACAAATCTCCGACCGTAAATCTGCTAATACCGTTGTTACCACCGACGTCGGTCAGCACCAGATGTGGACCGCGCAGCACATGCAGTTCACCCGCCCCGAAAACTTCATCACGTCAAGCGGTCTGGGCACGATGGGCTTTGGCGTTCCCGCTGCCGTGGGCGCACAGGTTGCCCGCCCGGATGACATGGTGATCTGCGTTTCCGGTGACGGTTCTTTCATGATGAACGTTCAGGAGCTGGGCACCATTAAGCGAAAACAGCTGCCCGTTAAAATCCTGCTGCTGGATAACCAGCGGTTGGGGATGGTCCGGCAGTGGCAGGAATTGTTCTTCGACGGACGCTTTAGTGAAACCAACCTCTCTGATAACCCCGATTTTGTGACGCTGGCCAGCGCATTCAATATCCCCGGCCAGCGTATCCACCGTAAAGACCAAGTCGATGCCGCTCTGGACGCGTTCTTCAATAGCGAAGGCCCGTATTTACTCCAGGTTTCCATCGACGAAAACGAGAATGTCTGGCCACTGGTTCCACCGGGCGCAGGCAACGAAACCATGTTGGAGAAAATGTCATGATGCAGCATAACGTCTCAATCCAGGCCCGTTTCCGCCCAGAAATGTTAGAACGCGTATTACGCGTTGTTCGCCACCGTGGTTTTCAGGTGTGCGCAATGAACATGACCCCGATGGTCAATGCGGAAAATATAAATATCGAATTGACCGTTGCCAGCCAGCGGCCGGTAGATTTACTGTCTTCACAGTTAAGCAAACTTATGGATGTCGCCTGTGTCGAGATCCAGCAACATACATCACAACAAATACGCGCGAATGCGTGAGTAAAGGAACGAGAGAATGACGAAGAAAGCTGATTACATTTGGTTCAATGGCGAGATGGTTCCGTGGGCAGAAGCGAAAGTACACGTAATGTCCCATGCATTGCATTACGGCACCTCCGTATTCGAAGGCGTGCGTTGCTACGACTCCCACAAAGGCCCTGTCGTATTCCGTCACCGTGAACACATGCAGCGTCTGCGCGATTCCGCAAAAATTTACCGTATGCCAGTTTCCCAAAGCGTTGATGAACTGATGGAAGCCTGCCGCGAAACCCTGCGCAAAAACAATCTGGTCAGCGCGTATATTCGTCCGCTGGTCTTCGTTGGCGATGTGGGTATGGGCGTAAACCCGCCGGATGGCTACAAAACTGACGTGATCATTGCGGCTTTCCCTTGGGGCGCCTATCTGGGCGAAGAGGCGCTCGAACAGGGGATCGACGCAATGGTTTCTTCATGGAACCGTGTAGCAGCTAACACCATCCCGACCGCGGCGAAAGCCGGGGGTAACTACCTGTCTTCTTTGCTGGTGGGCAGCGAAGCACGCCGCCACGGTTATCAGGAAGGTATCGCGCTGGACGTTCACGGTTATGTCTCTGAAGGTGCAGGCGAAAACCTGTTCGAAGTGAAGGACGGTATTCTGTTCACGCCTCCGTTCACCTCTTCTGCGCTGCCGGGCATCACCCGTGACGCGATTATTAAACTGGCGAAAGACATGGGCCTGGAAGTTCGCGAGCAGGTTCTTTCCCGCGAATCTCTGTACCTGGCCGACGAAGTCTTCATGTCCGGTACTGCCGCAGAAATCACACCAGTTCGCAGCGTTGACGGCATTCAGGTCGGCATCGGCAAACGTGGACCGGTCACCAAACAAATTCAGGATGCGTTCTTCGGTCTGTTCACCGGTAAAACCGAAGACAAATGGGGTTGGCTGGATCCAATTAACCCCCAGTAATCTTACCCGTCATCCTTCAGGCCGCCTCCGCGTTGGCTGCCTTTATTCACCCCGGTCACTTACCTGAGTAAGCTCCCGGGGATTCATTCAGTTGCCGCCTTGATGCAACCTGAATGATTTAGGGTATAGAAGAAATTCAGCGGGCGACGGTTGCGCCGTCCGCTAAACAGAAATGATTTGGAGTGAATAGAGCATGCCTAAGTACCGTTCCCACACCACGACTCATGGCCGCAACATGGCTGGCGCCCGCGCTTTATGGCGTGCCACCGGCATGACCGACGATGATTTCGGTAAGCCAATTATTGCCGTTGTGAACTCCTTTACCCAGTTCGTTCCAGGTCACGTGCATTTACGTGATCTGGGTAAACTGGTTGCCGAGCAAATTGAAGCTTCAGGCGGCGTTGCCAAAGAGTTCAATACCATTGCCGTGGATGACGGGATCGCCATGGGCCATGGCGGCATGCTGTATTCACTGCCTTCACGCGAGCTGATTGCAGACTCCGTGGAATACATGGTGAACGCGCACTGCGCAGACGCCATGGTGTGCATTTCCAACTGCGACAAAATCACCCCGGGGATGTTAATGGCGTCCCTGCGCCTGAACATTCCGGTGATCTTCGTTTCCGGCGGACCGATGGAAGCCGGTAAAACTAAGTTGTCCGACAAAATCATCAAACTCGATCTGGTCGATGCGATGATTCAGGGCGCAAACCCGAACGTCAGCGACGCCGACAGCGAACAAATCGAACGCTCAGCCTGCCCGACGTGCGGCTCCTGTTCCGGGATGTTTACCGCCAACTCCATGAACTGCCTGACTGAAGCGCTGGGTCTGTCTCAGCCGGGCAACGGTTCATTACTCGCGACTCATGCCGATCGTAAAGACCTGTTCCTGAACGCCGGTCGTCGCATCGTTGAACTGACCAAACGTTATTACGAGCAGGACGACGAAAGCGCATTGCCACGCAACATCGCCAGCAAATCTGCATTCGAAAACGCCATGACGCTGGATATCGCTATGGGCGGTTCCACGAACACCGTTCTTCATCTGCTTGCTGCCGCGCAGGAAGGCGGAATTGATTTCGACATGACCGACATCGACCGTCTGTCACGCAAGGTTCCGCACCTGTGCAAAGTGGCGCCGAGCACCCAGAAATATCACATGGAAGACGTTCACCGCGCCGGTGGCGTACTGGCGATTCTGGGCGAACTGGATCGTGCGAACCTGCTAAACCGCGATGTGAAAAACATCCTGAACATGAACCTGAGCCAGACGCTGGAAAAATACGACATCATGCTGACGCAGGATGAAGCCGTGAAAAAAATGTTCCGCGCAGGCCCGGCGGGAATCCGTACCACGCAGGCTTTTTCACAGGATTGCCGCTGGGATACGCTCGATGATGACCGCGCCGACGGTTGTATCCGCTCGCTGGAACACGCGTTCAGCAAAGACGGCGGTCTGGCCGTGCTTTACGGCAACATCGCCGAAGCAGGCAGCATCGTTAAAACCGCAGGCGTGGATAAATCCAACCTGGTGTTCCGTGGCCCGGCCAAAGTATACGAAAGCCAGGATGACGCCGTGAGCGCGATCCTCGGCGGAAAAGTGGTTTCGGGTGACGTCGTGGTGATCCGCTACGAAGGGCCAAAAGGCGGGCCGGGCATGCAGGAAATGCTGTATCCGACCACTTACCTGAAATCCATGGGGCTGGGCAAAGAGTGTGCGCTGATCACCGACGGTCGTTTTTCCGGCGGGACTTCAGGTCTGTCTATCGGCCACGTTTCTCCGGAAGCGGGCAGTGGCGGTCTGATTGCGCTGGTGGAAGATGGCGACATGATCGACATCGATATCCCTAACCGCAGCATGGTGCTCGACGTTCCTGCGGCCGAACTTGCCGCCCGTCACGAAGCCGAACTGGCGCGCGGCGAAAAAGCCTGGACGCCGAAAAATCGCGAACGTGTGGTGTCTTATGCGCTGCGAGCTTACGCAATGCTGGCGACCAGTGCTGACAAAGGCGCTGTTCGTGACAAGTCTAAGCTGGGAGGCTAAAAGGACATGGCGGTATCACAACCTCTACCCGACCAGCCGTGCGGCGCAGAATATCTTCGCGCCGTGCTCCGTGCGCCGGTTTATGAAGTCGCACAGGTTACGCCTTTGCAGGTCATGGAAAAGATCTCTTCCCGGTTAGGTAACACCGTTCTGGTGAAGAGGGAAGACCGCCAGGCTGTTCACAGTTTTAAACTGCGCGGCGCATATTCCATGATTGCCAGCCTGACGGAAGAACAGGCGGCGCGCGGTGTGATCACGGCGTCTGCCGGAAATCACGCGCAGGGCGTCGCGTTGTCGGCGACCAAAAAAGGCATTAAATCTCTGATTGTTATGCCGGTCGCTACGGCGGATATCAAAGTTGATGCGGTGCGTAATTTCGGCGGCGAAGTCCTGCTGTTTGGCGCGAATTTCGACGAAGCCAAAGGCAAAGCCATCGAGCTTTCACAGCAGCAGGGCATGACCTTTGTGCCGCCGTTTGATCATCCTGCGGTGATCGCCGGACAAGGCACGCTGGCGATGGAATTGCTGCAACAGGATGCGCATCTCGATCGCGTATTCGTGCCGGTCGGCGGTGGCGGTCTGGCCGCCGGCGTCGCGGTGTTAATCAAACAACTGATGCCGCAAATCAAAGTGATTGGCGTCGAAGCCGAAGATTCAGCCTGTCTGCGTGCGGCGCTGGATGCCGGTGAACCGGTTGATCTGGCGCGTGTCGGGCTGTTCGCCGAAGGCGTAGCCGTGAAGCGTATTGGCAACGAAACTTTCCGTCTGTGCCGTGAATATCTTGATGATGTGATCACCGTCGACAGCGATTCCATCTGCGCGGCGGTCAAAGATTTGTTCGAAGATGTCCGCGCTATCGCCGAGCCTTCCGGGGCGCTGGCGCTGGCAGGCATGAAGAAATACGTGCAGCAGCACAACATCAAGGGCGAACGTCTGGCGCATATTCTTTCCGGCGCAAACGTGAATTTCCACGGCCTGCGTTATGTGTCTGAACGCTGCGAGCTGGGCGAACAACGCGAAGCCCTGCTGGCGGTAACCATTCCCGAACGCAAAGGCAGCTTCCTGAAATTTTGCCAGTTGCTCGGTGGCCGTTCAGTAACGGAATTCAACTACCGTTACGCCGATGCGGACAACGCCTGCATTTTCGTCGGTGTGCGTCTCACCCGCGGCCACGCAGAGCGGCAGGAAATCATCGCCGAGTTGAATCACGACGGTTATCAGGTGGTCGATTTATCTGATGATGAAATGGCGAAACTGCATGTGCGCTATATGGTGGGCGGGCGTCCAACCAAGCCTCTGCGCGAGCGGCTTTACAGCTTCGAGTTTCCGGAGTCTCCGGGCGCGTTGCTGAAATTCCTGCATACGCTGGGCACGCACTGGAATATTTCACTGTTCCATTATCGCAGCCACGGCACCGATTTTGGTCGTGTACTGGCTGCGTTTGAGCTGAACGAAGAGGAGCCGGAGTTCGAGAAGAACCTGACGGCTCTGGGCTATGACTGTCATAACGAAAGTGATAATCCTGCGTTCCGCTTCTTTCTGGCGGGCTAAAAACCGAAGGGCCCGAACGGGCCCTTTTTCTTTGCCATTATTTTGTCGCGAACGCGGGTTATAACAATTGCCAGAATGCCTCGATCAGCGGTTCGTTCAGGCGTTTTTTCTGCACGCAGACGCCCAGTTCCAGCGGCGCGCCCAGCGTGACGTTATCCAGAACGGAAATACGGTTGCGCACCGGTTCCGGGCTGTTATCGACCACAACGGACGGAATGAGCGCAATGCCGCAACCGAGAGCGACCATTGACACAATCGCTTCGTGGCCGGACACCGTGGCGTAAATCTGCGGATTGCTCAGACGGTTTCGTTTGAACCAGATGTCGATACGTTTTCGCGCCGGGCCGTGTTCAGGAAGGATAAATGGAATTTGTGACCAGTCGGGATGCGGAACGCTGACTTGCGTTCGCACCGCGCCTGGCAGAGACGGGGAAATCAGGATCATCGGGATTTCGCCGATCTGCGTGAAATCCACGCTGCCCGGCAGACTTTCCGGGCGGCCTGCAATCCCCAGGTCCGCTTCGGTGGACTGAACTTTTTCGACCGCATCAGCGGCGTCGCCGGTGGTCAGTTTGATTTCGACCAGCGGATGTTGCGCGCGGAAGCGGTCAAGAATAGGGGGGAGGTGGCTGTACGCAGCGGTGACCGAGCAGAACAAATGCAGCTCGCCACTGAGCGTCGGGCCATGCTGATCCAACCCGCTGCGCAGTTGCTGGTAACTCAGCAGCGTTTGCTGGGCAAAAGTTTTGAGTTGTTCACCCGCGCTGGTCAGTTGCACGGTGCGGTTGTCACGCTGAAATAACGGCTGGCCGAGTTCTTCTTCCAGCCGCTGGATCTGGCGCGACAGCGTTGACGGGCTGACATGCATTGCCTTCGACGAACGGCCAAAATGGCGGCTTTCCGCCAGATGTAAGAACAGTTTCAGATCACGCAAATCCATAAAGAAGTCTCGGCTTTTAAGTTAGGCAAAGGTCAAACGAAGTATATTGCATTTTTTGCAACGTCATCTTCGTAATATATCAATTTAAGCAATGTGTCGCATGACATATAGTGAATTCACGGCGTTCACCGGCTCACCGGTGAAACAAAAAATAACAGCACTTACCTCGATAGAACGGAGCAAGACATGGCTAACTATTTCAACACACTGAACCTGCGTCAGCAGCTGGCACAACTGGGCAAATGCCGCTTCATGGGTCGCGATGAATTCGCGGACGAAGCCAGCTACCTCAAAGGTAAAAAAGTGGTGATTGTAGGCTGTGGCGCACAGGGCCTGAACCAGGGTCTGAACATGCGTGATTCCGGTCTGGATGTTTCCTACACCCTGCGTGCAGAAGCGATTGCTGAGAAGCGTGCTTCATGGCGTAAAGCGACCGAAAACGGCTTCAAAGTCGGCACCTACGAAGAACTGATCCCACAGGCTGATCTGGTGGTTAACCTGACGCCAGACAAACAGCACAGCGCTGTGGTTAAAGCGGTTCAGCCTCTGATGAAAGATGGCGCAACGCTGGGTTACTCCCATGGCTTCAACATCGTTGAAGTGGGCGAGCAAATCCGTAAAGACATCACCGTCGTGATGGTTGCTCCAAAATGTCCGGGCACTGAAGTTCGCGAAGAATACAAACGTGGTTTCGGCGTTCCGACGCTGATCGCCGTTCACCCGGAAAACGACCCGAAAGGCGAAGGCATGGCGATTGCCAAAGCCTGGGCAGCAGCAACGGGCGGCCACCGTGCCGGTGTTCTGCAATCTTCTTTCGTTGCAGAAGTAAAATCTGACCTGATGGGCGAGCAGACTATCCTGTGCGGGATGTTGCAGGCTGGTTCCCTGCTGTGCTTTGACAAACTGGTTGCTGATGGCGTAGACGAAGCGTACGCAGAAAAACTGCTGCAATTCGGCTGGGAAACCATCACCGAAGCGCTGAAACAAGGCGGCATCACGCTGATGATGGATCGTCTGTCTAACCCGGCGAAACTGCGTGCTTACGCATTGTCTGAACAACTGAAAGAGATCATGGCGCCGCTGTTCCAGAAACACATGGACGACATCATCTCCGGCGAATTCTCCAGCGGTATGATGGCTGACTGGGCGAACGACGACAAAAACCTGCTGACCTGGCGTGAAGAAACGGGCGCAACTGCGTTCGAAAACGCACCACAGTTCGACGGTAAAATTTCTGAGCAGGAATACTTCGACCACGGCGTTGTGATGATTGCGATGGTGAAAGCGGGCGTTGAGCTGGCCTTCGAAACCATGGTGGCTTCCGGCATCATCGAGGAATCGGCTTACTACGAATCACTGCACGAACTGCCGCTGATCGCCAACACCGTTGCGCGTAAGCGTCTGTACGAAATGAACGTGGTTATCTCTGATACCGCAGAATACGGTAACTACCTGTTTGCTAACGCAGCAGTCCCGTTGCTGAAAGAGTTCATGACCACCCTGCAGGTGGGTGATTTGGGTAAATCGGTTGCAGAAACTCAGGTTGATAACGCGCAGCTGCGTGACGTTAACGAAGCTATCCGCAACCACCCAATCGAGTCAATCGGTCGCACTTTACGTGGTTATATGACTGATATGAAACGCATCGCAGTAGCGAGCTGATCCCCTTCTTACTCGAATTCTTTAGAGTTTTCGGAATATAAATAAAAAGGGCACTGCATGAAAATGCGGTGCCCTTTCTTTTTTACTGCGCCTGAACGGTAACTCAGTTGCGGTACAGAATCTTAATGATGTGGTAGCCGAACTGGGTGTGCAGCGGGCCTTGTGGTTCGATTAGCGGCGCAGAGAAAACCACTTTATCGAAAGCTGGCACCATTGCGCCTTGCTTAAATTCACCTAAATGGCCGCCTTTTTTGCCTGACGGGCAGGTAGAGTGTTTTTTAGCCAGTTTTTCGAAATCGCCACCGTTCTTCAGCTGTTCCAGAAGATCGAGCGCCTGTGCTTCTTCCTTAACAAGGATATGCATTGCTGCGGCAGTTTTTGCCATGATTGAGACCTTTTATGCGAGAGTGTTTCCAGTGGCGTAATGTAACATCTGCAACGCCGTATGTGGACTCCGGCCTGCATTCCAGACATCACAAATTGCACCGTAAAGGCTGTCAATCTCAGGCGACGTTTCTGCTACAATCGCCGTCCTTGTCCATCAGGTGAGCAAAAATACGCCATGCGATTAAACCCCAGCCAACAACATGCCGTCGAATTCGTCACCGGACCCTGCCTGGTTCTGGCGGGGGCTGGCTCCGGCAAAACCAGGGTGATTACCAATAAAATCGCACACCTGATCCGTGAGTGCGGCTATCAGGCCCGCCACATTGCGGCCGTGACCTTCACCAATAAAGCGGCGCGCGAGATGAAAGAGCGTGTGGCGCAAACCCTAGGGCGTAAAGAATCACGCGGCTTGCTGATCGCGACTTTCCACACGCTGGGGCTGGAAATCATCAAACGCGAATTTGCCGCGCTGGGTATGAAATCCAATTTCTCCCTGTTTGACGATCAGGACCAGTTGGCGCTGCTCAAAGAGCTGAGCGAGAAGTGGCTGGAAAACGACAAAACGCTGTTGCAACAGCTGATCTCAACGATCTCAAACTGGAAGAACGATCTGGTTGATCCTTCCCGTGCGGCGGGCCTTGCGCGCTCGGAACGCGATCAGATCTTCGCGCACTGCTACGGGCTTTATCATGACCATATGCGCGCCTGTAATATTCTCGATTTCGATGACCTGATCCTGCTGCCGACGCTGCTGTTGCAAAAGAATGAAGAAGTGCGCGAGCGCTGGCAGAATAAACTGCGCTATCTGCTGGTCGATGAATATCAGGACACCAACACCAGTCAGTACATGATGGTGAAACTGCTGGTCGGCAACCGCGCACGTTTTACCGTGGTTGGCGACGACGATCAGTCTATTTACTCCTGGCGTGGTGCCCGGCCGCAAAACCTGGTGCTGCTGAAAGAAGATTTCCCGCAGTTGCAGGTCGTAAAGCTTGAACAGAACTACCGTTCCTCGCAGCGCATTCTGAAAGCGGCCAATATCCTGATTGCCAACAATCCGCATGTGTTCGAGAAGCGGCTTTTCTCTGAACTGGGTTACGGCGAAACACTGAAAGTGGTGACCGCCAACAATGAAGATCACGAAGCCGAGCGCGTGGTTGGCGAGCTGATTGCGCACCACTTTATCAACAAGACCGGCTATGGCGATTACGCGATTCTGTACCGCGGTAATCACCAGTCGCGCCTGTTTGAAAAAATGCTGATGCAGAACCGCATTCCGTATCGCATTTCCGGCGGTACGTCGTTCTTCTCGCGGCCTGAAATTAAAGATTTGCTGGCCTATCTGCGCGTCCTGACTAACCCTGACGACGACAGCGCATTCCTGCGTATCGTGAATACGCCGCGTCGTGAAATCGGTGCCGCGACGCTGCAAAAGCTCGGCGAGTGGGCAAATCAGCGCAACAAAGGTTTGTTCAAAGCCAGTTTCGATATAGGACTGAGCCAGTATCTGACCGGGCGCGGCCTGGAATCACTGCAACGGTTTACGCACTGGATGGGCACTATTTCTGAGCTGGCCGAACGCGAACCGGTCGCGGCGGTACGGGATCTGATCCACGGCATCGATTACGAAAGCTGGTTGTTTGAAACCTCGCCGAGCCCGAAAGCGGCCGAAATGCGCATGAAAAACGTCAATCAGCTATTCAGCTGGATGACCGAAATGCTCGAGGGCACCGATCTGGATGAGCCGATGACGCTCACGCAGGTGGTCACGCGCTTTACGCTTCGCGACATGATGGAGCGCGGCGAAAGTGACGAAGAGCTGGATCAGGTTCAGCTGATGACGCTGCACGCCTCGAAAGGTCTGGAATTCCCGTATGTGTTTCTGGTAGGCATGGAAGAAGGATTATTGCCGCATCAGAGCAGCATCGATGAAGACAATGTCGATGAAGAACGGCGTCTGGCGTATGTGGGCATCACCCGCGCCCAAAAAGAGCTGACTTTTACGCTTTGTCGCGAACGTCGCCAGTACGGGGAATTAATTCGTCCGGAGCCCAGCCGCTTCCTGCTGGAACTGCCGCAGGATGATTTGGCCTGGGAAAGTGAGCGCAAAGTGGTCAGTGCGCAGGAGCGTATGGTGAAAGGGCAAAGCCATCTGGAGAAAATCCGTGAGCAGCTGGCGAGAGCCAAAGGCGGAAACTGACAGGCAAAGAAAAGGCAGGGGATAAGCCCTGCCTCATTCGGTGCGTATTTTTACGAAAAATCAGAGCTGTTCTTCAACGAACAGCGGCCAGTGGACATAACTTTGCCAGTGGCTTTCCTGCTCCAGCTCTTCTGCCCGCAGCGGATGCTGAGCCAGCCAGCCCTGCGGCACAATCACATTCAGTTCATCGTCATTTGCCCGTAAACGCACCGCGGGCAACGTGTCGTCACGGCGGCGGCTGGCAAAGATAATCGCAAGCCGGAGAATGCGACAAAGACGTTGTGCCTGACGCGGCGGCACGGCGTTTTGCTCATTGAGCAACGGTAAATCGAGCGTCCCGTTCTGATTTTGCAGCAACGTCGCCAGCAGTTTTTTCTGCGCCGGCGTAAATCCCGGTAAGTCTAAATGACTGATCAGATAGGCTGCGTGCTGCGGCGCTTTTTTGAAATCAACGCTCAGCCCGATTTCGTGGATCAAACAGGCGCTGTTCAGCAACTCGCGTGCGCGGGCATCGAGCTTCCATTCCTGCGCCACCTGCAGCGAGAAATTCTCGGCAAGCTGTGCTACGCGCTGCGCCTGTTCATTATCAAGCAGATAGCGGCGTTGCAGATTTCGTAATGTGCGCTGGCGAATATCCTGTTCAATTGGCAGATGCAGCATGCCGTAAACCAGACCTTCACGCAGTGCGCCACCGGCCAGCGTCATGGTTTCGATATTCAGAGTTTTGAAAATGGCGATGAGAATCGACAAACCGCTTGGGAAAACCAGCGCACGTTCAAGCGTCAGGCCTTCAATTTCCAGCTCTTCCAGTTTGCCGCACTGAATCGCGCGCTGTTTGAGCTGTTGAAGTTTCGGCAACGTAATGCGCTCATCCATACCCTGAGCGACCATGATTTCCTGCAGTGCCTGAACAGTGCCTGAAGCACCGACACAAATTTGCCAGCCATTGGCGATCAATTGGGGAGCAACCGGAAGGATCATGTCGATCGCGGCTTGTTCAGCCTGATCAAAGTTTTCTTTTGCCAGATTTCGGTCGGTAAAATAGCGCTCCAGCCAGGTCACACAACCCATCGAAAGGCTGAACAGCGTGGTGGCCTGTGCGCCGATACCGGTGACCAGCTCTGTACTGCCGCCGCCAATATCGACCACCAGACGTTTATCCGGGCCGCCCGTGGTGTGGGCAACGCCGTGATAAATCAGACGGGCTTCTTCTTCACCGGCAATAACCTGAATCGGACAACCGAGGATTTCCTGAGCTTTACCCAAAAATTCGTCGGCATTGCTGGCAAGCCGCAGCGTTGCGGTGGCAACGACGCGGATTTGTTCGCGGGGAATATCCTGCAATCTTTCGGAAAACAGCTTCAGGCATTGCCAGCCACGCTGCATGGCTTCCTGAGAAAGCAAGTTTTGCTTATCCAGACCGGCAGCCAGACGCACTTTGCGCTTAATTCTGGCGAGGGTCTGGATACTGCCTGCCACCTCACGAACAACCAGCATGTGAAAGCTGTTAGAGCCCAAATCAATTGCTGCATAGAGTGAGGTGGAGCTTAGCATAGGTTATCAGCCCGGACGTTTACGGTTGCTACGTGGTGCGCTATTGCGACGTGAAGACGAATTGCTGTTACGACGCGGACCGTTACCGGTACGAGAGCGAGCCAGACGTTTCGGCGCAGGTAAATCAGTTAACAGCGCTTCGCTGCTGTATTTGCTGACAGGAATGCTGTGACCGGTGTAGGTTTCGATTGCCGTCAGGTTCAGCGCGTACTCTTCACAAGCCAGGCTGATGGAATGACCGCTCAGACCCGCACGGCCGGTACGACCAATACGGTGAACGTAGTCTTCACAGTCGTCAGGCAGATCATAGTTAAAGACGTGCGTAACGGCAGGAATGTGTAAACCACGGGCAGCAACGTCAGTCGCAACCAGAATATCCAGCGTGCCTTGTGTGAAGTCCTCGAGAACGCGCAGGCGTTTTTTCTGCGGGACATCGCCGGTCAGTAAACCTACGCGATGGCCGTCTGCTGCCAGATGGCCCCAGACGTCTTCACAGCGATGTTTAGTGTTAGCAAAAATGATGCAACGGTCTGGCCATTCTTCTTCAATCAACGTCTGTAACAGGCGCATTTTCTCTTCATTCGACGGGTAGAAGAGTTCTTCTTTAATACGGTGGCCCGTTTTTTGCTCCGGTTCGATCTCAATCGACTCGGCATTATTCATATTTTCGAACGCCAGTTCTTTCACACGATAGGAAAGGGTTGCTGAGAACAGCATGTTGAGGCGTTGAGTCGCAGGTGGCATCCGGCGGAAGATCCAGCGGATATCTTTGATGAAGCCCAGATCGAACATGCGGTCTGCTTCATCCAGCACCACCACCTGAATCGCGCCCAGGTCGATGTGGTTCTGTTTGGTGTAATCGATTAAACGGCCGGTGGTTCCGATCAGGATGTCCACGCCGCTTTCCAGCACTTTAAGCTGTTTGTCGTAACCGTCGCCGCCATAGGCCAGGCCTAATTTCAGCCCGGTAGATTCAGATAATGCTTCGGCGTCGGAGTGGATCTGCACCGCGAGTTCACGCGTAGGTGCCATGATCAAGGCACGCGGCTGGTTAGTCTGACGACCTTCCGCAGCAGGGTGAGAAAGCAGATAATGGAAAGTAGACGCCAGAAAAGCCAGCGTCTTGCCGGTACCGGTTTGCGCCTGACCTGCAACATCACGCCCAGCGAGCGTGATCGGCAATGCCAATGCCTGAATAGGCGTACAGTAATGGAACCCTTTCTTTTCAAGGGCTTCTACTGCCAGCGGGTGCAGGGCGAAGTCGGAAAACTTCTGTTCGGTCAAGTGTGTTTTGCTCATAGTGTGGTAGAATATCAGCTAACTATTGCTTTACGAAAGCGTATCCGGTGAAATAAAGTCAACCTACTGTTGGTTAATGCTACATCAACAAGGTAAAGATAATCCTTTGGAGTAGAACATGAGCGATAAAATTATTCACCTGACCGATGACAGTTTCGACAACGACGTATTGAAAGCCGAAGGGCTGGTGCTGGTCGATTTCTGGGCAGAGTGGTGTGGTCCTTGTAAAATGATCGCTCCGATTCTGGATGAAATTGCCACTGAGTTCGAAGGCAAGCTGACCATCGCGAAGCTGAACATCGATGAAAACCCAGGTACTGCACCTAAATACGGCATCCGTGGTATTCCTACCCTGCTGTTATTTAAAGGCGGCGAAGTCGCAGCAACTAAAGTTGGCGCACTGTCGAAAGGTCAGCTGAAAGAGTTCTTAACAGCTAATCTGTAATCGGTCGGGATGACCAAAGCCAGGGGTTTAGCGGGCTGCCGTGTTTTTCACATTGTCCGCTAGACGCCTGTCAAGAAGCGTGCTAAGTTTACGCTTACTGCAAATAGAGCTTACCTGTAGTTTGATTCTTACGTTTTACTCTGTTGTGTCAAAAACATCTGCCTATAAAGTTTCTTTGAATAATAATTAAATTGAACTGGCACTGTGCTTGACCATCTAACGGTTTTAACAAAAATCGGCTTTAAGACACCTTCAATATCATTGCCCCTCTAGAATATCGCCCGCGAGCGACTGCCTGCGGCTGGATTTCAAAGCTGTGATTTGAAGTGTCATACAATAAACAGGCATGGATGACCCTGCCATACCCATTCACGACAGATGTTCGAGACATACCCCGAGTTTAAGAACCCACCATTATGAATCTTACCGAATTAAAGAATACGCCGGTCTCTGACCTGATTGCACTCGGCGAAAATATGGGGCTGGAAAACCAGGCCCGCATGCGCAAGCAAGACATTATCTTTTCAATATTGAAGCAGCATGCGAAAAGCGGAGAAGACATCTTCGGTGATGGCGTACTGGAGATATTGCAGGATGGATTTGGTTTCCTCCGCTCCGGAGACAGTTCCTACCTCGCAGGCCCCGACGACATCTACGTATCTCCAAGCCAAATTCGCCGCTTCAACCTTCGCACTGGCGACACCATTTCCGGTAAAATCCGCCCACCTAAAGAAGGTGAACGTTATTTTGCCCTGTTGAAAGTTAACGAAGTTAACTACGACAAACCAGAAAACGCCCGCAGCAAAATCCTGTTCGAAAACTTAACCCCTCTGCATGCAAATTCCCGTCTGCGTATGGAACGTGGTAATGGTTCAACAGAAGATTTAACCGCACGTGTACTGGATCTGGCCTCTCCGATTGGCCGTGGCCAGCGTGGTCTGATTGTTGCTCCGCCGAAAGCGGGTAAAACCATGCTGCTGCAAAATATCGCGACCAGCATTGCGTACAACCATCCTGACTGTGTGCTGATGGTTCTGCTGATTGACGAACGTCCGGAAGAAGTGACTGAGATGCAGCGTCTGGTTAAAGGTGAAGTGATCGCTTCTACCTTTGATGAGCCGGCATCCCGTCACGTTCAGGTGGCTGAAATGGTCATCGAAAAAGCTAAACGCCTGGTTGAGCACAAGAAAGACGTCATCATCCTGCTGGACTCCATTACCCGTTTGGCACGTGCTTACAACACCGTGGTTCCGTCATCAGGCAAAGTTCTGACCGGTGGTGTGGATGCGAACGCCTTACACCGTCCAAAACGTTTCTTCGGTGCAGCACGTAACGTGGAAGAGGGCGGAAGCCTGACCATCATCGCTACTGCGCTGGTCGATACCGGTTCTAAAATGGATGAAGTTATCTATGAAGAATTTAAAGGTACCGGCAACATGGAATTGCATCTGGCGCGTAAAATCGCTGAGAAGCGCGTATTCCCTGCGATTGATTACAACCGTTCTGGTACCCGTAAAGAAGAGCTGCTGACCACGTCAGAAGAACTTCAGAAGATGTGGATCCTGCGTAAAATCATTCACCCGATGGGTGAGATTGATGCAATGGAATTCCTCATCAACAAACTCGCCATGACGAAAACCAATGACGACTTCTTCGATATGATGAAACGTTCGTAATTTGGTGTAAAACTCAAACTAACGCCACGCTAAGTCGTGGCGTTTTTTGCTTTTGGTAGCTACCATAATGCTACTTTGGTTAAATTGTCAGACTATTCGGATAATAGCTGATGGTTTTTCCAGTGCCCTTTCTTTATTTTATCGGTTTACTGCCCAAGAAATGGCAACAGATAAGGTCTTGCCTGAGACAAAACCATAACTGTCACCATAGAATTTGATTTAAGGCTGTGAGGTTTATGATGCTCTCGATTCCGCGCACCTTATTTTTGCAGAAGAGATCTCTTAACTGTGAATTTACTCAATATGAGTACTGAGCTTGCCATTGTTTTCGTATTTTCATTCCTGTTTCTGTTCGTTGCCCGGAAGGTGGCGAATAAAATTGGACTCGTAGATAAACCCAATTTTCGCAAACGTCATCAGGGTTTAATCCCGCTGGTCGGCGGTATTTCTGTGTATGCAGGGGTTTGTTTCGCTTTTCTTATCACCAGCTATGTCATTCCACATGGCAACCTTTATCTCGCCTGCGCGGGCTTGCTGGTACTGGTCGGCGCGCTCGATGACCGCTTCGATATCAGTGTAAAAACACGTGCGATGGTGCAGGCTGTGGTGGCGGTGGCGATGATGAGCTTCGCGAATCTTACGCTGAGGAATCTCGGGCATCTTATCGGCCCATGGGAAATGGCACTCGGGCCGTTCGGCTATCTTGTGACCCTGTTTGCCGTCTGGGCGGCGATCAACGCCTTTAACATGGTGGATGGTATCGACGGGTTGCTGGGCGGATTATCCTGCGTCAGTTTCGGTTCTTTAGGCATCATCATGTATGGCAGCGGGCACATGGAGCTGGCGCTCTGGTGCTTTGCCATGATTGCCGCCATCCTGCCTTATATCTTGCTCAATCTGGGCGTCTTCGGCCCCCGATATAAAGTGTTCATGGGAGATGCGGGCAGTACGCTGATTGGTTTTACGGTGATCTGGATCCTGTTGCAAAGCACGCAGGGCGAAACGCATCCGATGAACCCGGTAACCGCGCTCTGGCTTATCGCAATCCCTCTGATGGACATGGTTGCGATCATGTACCGACGTCTGCGCAAAGGTATGAGTCCGTTTTCTGCCGATCGTCAGCACATTCATCATTTGATCATGCGCGCCGGTTTTACTTCCCGTCAGGCCTTTATGTTAATTACCGTGGCTGCTGCGCTTCTGGCTGCTGTGGGCGTGATTGGCGAGCATCTGCCGTTCGTGCCTGAATGGGTCATGCTGGCTTTATTCTTTGTCGCTTTCCTGTTGTATGGCGTTTGCATCAAGCACGCCTGGCGCGTGGCCCGGTTTATCAAACGTCTTAAAAGGCGCTTGCGCCGTTCATCTCCTCAATAATTCCTCTTTTACACAAGGGCATACTGGCTGTGGATAAACCAGAAATGATAAGAAACCAGAATGGTCGTGACATCGAAAATGAACTCGATATTCGTGGTTTGTGCTGCACCTTATGGAAAGGTAAATTTTGGATTGCGGGCCTTGCAATACTTTTCGCGTTGGTGGCTTTAGGCTCCTCTTATCTGATGAAACAGGAGTGGAGCTCGACGGCCATTACTGACCGTCCCACTGTGAATAATCTCTCGTCTTATTTCTCACAAGCGCAGTTCCTGCGTAATCTGGATGTGCGCACTGCGTTACCATCGGATACCGGTCGTCCGCCGATCTCTGATGAATCCTATAATGAATTTGTGATGCAGCTGGCTGCTTACGACACCCGTCGTGATTTCTGGCTGCAAAGCCCTTATTACAAGCAGCGCCTGGAAAACGATGCGCGCGCGGATGCCGTTTTGCTCGATGATCTGATTAACGATATTCAGTTCACACCACGCGATGCAATGAAAGTCCCGAACGACATTGTGAAACTGACGGCGGAAGATGCCGCTGATGCCAACAAACTGTTGCGTCAGTATGTTAATTTCGCCAGCCAGCGCGCCGCGCAGCATCTTTACGATGAGTTGCAGGGCGCGTGGGCTGCCCGGACGCAGTCGATGAAAGCGCAGGTCAAACGCCAGGAAGAAGTGGCGCAAAGCATTTTCAATCGCACGGTGAATAACACCGAGCAGGCGCTGAAAATCGCCCAGCAGCAAAACATCACCAAAAGCGTGACGGACACACCAGCCGAAGAGCTGCCGGATTCCGACATGTTCCTGCTGGGGGTGCCTATGTTGAAAGCGCGCCTGGAATTATTACAGGCTTCCGGGCCGGGCTATGATCTGGATTACGACCAGAACCGCGCCATGCTGTCGACGCTGAATGTGGGCCCGACGCTGACCGCGAAATTCCAGACTTACCGTTACCTCAGAACGCCTGAAGAACCAGTAAAACGTGACAGCCCGCGCCGTGTGTTCCTGATGATCATGTGGGGGATTGTCGGTGGTTTAATCGGGGCAGGAGTTGCCCTGACGCGTCGTAAAAATAAGAGAAACACATTGTGAAAGTGTTGACGATTTTCGGCACCCGTCCGGAGGCCATTAAAATGGCGCCGCTGGTGCTTGCTTTGTCGCAGGATGCGGCTTTTGAATCTAAAGTTTGTGTCACGGCACAGCACCGTGAAATGCTCGATCAGGTACTGCGTCTGTTTGAGATTACGCCCGATTATGACCTCAATATTATGAAACCGGGGCAGGGTCTGACGGAAATCACCAGCCGTATTCTGACCGGCCTGAAGCCGGTGCTTGATGAATTTAAACCGGACGTCGTGCTGGTTCACGGCGATACCACCACGACGCTGTCCGCAAGTCTGGCGGCTTTTTATCATCAGATTGCGGTCGGTCATGTCGAAGCCGGTCTGCGCACAGGCGATCTTTCTTCGCCATGGCCGGAAGAAGGCAATCGCCTGCTGACCGGTCATCTTGCGCGCTGGCATTTTGCCCCGACGGAAAACGCCCGTTCGAATCTGACGCGGGAAAATATTCCTGAAAGCCGCATTTTCGTCACCGGCAATACGGTGATTGATGCGCTGTTGTGGGTTCGTGATCGCTTTAACAGTGATGCGTCTCTGGCGCAGCAGCTGGCCAATACCTATCCGTTCCTCGATTCCAGTAAAAAACTGATCCTCGTGACGGGCCACCGTCGTGAAAGTTTTGGCGGCGGTTTTGAGCGTATTTGCTCGGCGTTGGCCGATATTGCCCGCCAGCACCCGGATGTACAGATTGTTTATCCGGTGCACCTTAATCCTAACGTCAGTGAGCCGGTAAACCGCATTCTGGCAGGCATCGACAACATCGTGTTAATCGACCCGCAGGATTATCTGCCATTCGTTTATCTGATGGATAAAGCCTACCTGATCCTGACGGATTCTGGCGGTGTGCAGGAAGAAGCGCCTTCACTGGGGAAACCGGTGCTGGTGATGCGGGAAACCACAGAGCGTCCGGAAGCCGTTGATGCCGGCACGGTACGTCTGGTCGGGACTGATCCTGCAAAAATTGTTAAGGAAGTGAACCGTCTGCTGAGTGATGAAAACGAATACAACAGCATGAGCAGGGCGCACAATCCTTATGGTGACGGACACGCGTGTCGCCATATTCTTGATGCATTAAAAAATCATCGGGTATGACCATGAATTTCAATACTATTTCTGTAATCGGACTGGGTTACATCGGTTTGCCGACGGCTGCCGCCTTCGCCTCACGCCAGAAAAAAGTCGTGGGTGTGGACATTAATCAGCACGCGGTTGATACCATTAACCGCGGCGCCATTCACATCGTAGAACCTGATCTCGACACGCTGGTAAAACAGGCCGTAGAAGATGGCTTCCTCCGCGCTGTTATCCAGCCCGAACCTGCTGATGCTTTCCTGATTGCCGTGCCAACGCCTTTTATGGGCGAGCATCTGCCGGACATGAAATACGTGGAATCCGCAGCGCGTTCTCTGGCGCCGGTGCTGAAAAAGGGTGACCTGATCATTCTGGAATCCACGTCTCCGGTCGGCGCGACAGAGCAAATGGCTGCATGGCTGGCCGAAGCGCGCCAGGATCTGAGCTTCCCGCAACAGGCAGGTGAACAGGCGGATATTAATATTGCCTACTGCCCTGAGCGTGTTTTGCCCGGCCAGGTGATGGTTGAGCTGATCAAAAATGACCGCGTGATTGGCGGGATGACCTCCGTGTGCTCGCAGCGCGCCAGTGATTTGTACAACATTTTCCTGAAAGGAGAATGTGTGGTTACGAATTCGCGTACGGCGGAAATGTGCAAGCTGACCGAAAACAGCTTCCGTGACGTCAACATTGCTTTCGCTAATGAGCTGTCGCTGATCTGCGATGCGCAGGGCATTAATGTCTGGGAGCTGATCAGCCTGGCAAACCGTCATCCGCGCGTGAATATTTTACAGCCGGGGCCGGGCGTTGGCGGCCACTGTATCGCGGTCGATCCGTGGTTTATTGTGGCGCAAAACCCTGAACTGGCGCGGATTATCCGCACGGCGCGTGAAGTAAACGACAGCAAACCGTACTGGGTGGTTGATCGCGTGAAGGCCGCGCTGGCGGATTGCCTGACCACCACCGGCAAGCGTGCTTCCGAAATCAAAATCGCCTGCTTTGGTCTGGCGTTTAAACCGAATATTGACGATCTGCGCGAAAGCCCGGCCGTGGAAGTCACCCATCTGATTGCCGACTGGCATGCAGGTGAGACCTGGGCCGTTGAACCGAATGTTCATCAGCTTCCGACGTCGCTGGCAGAAAAAGTGACACTGCATTCTCTGGATGATGCCCTGAAAGAAGCGGATCTTCTGGTGATGCTGGTTGATCACGCCTCGTTCAAGGCGATCCCGGCCAGCACGATCCGTCAGTCCTGGATCGTGGACACCAAGGGTGTGTGGCGGTGATCCTGCCCGTCCACGGCAATATTGAACCGCTCGACTGGGAGAGCGATTTCTTCCAGTTGCGCAGTGCCAAATTGAGCCTGGATGCGTCGGCGGAAACCGTCGTAACGCTTGAGGCGCTGGCGCAATACGCGCTGGTGCAGGCAAAAGTGGACGCGGATCAGACCGAAATGCTGGATGTGTTATCCGCGTTCGGCTTTCGTCTGGCCGAAGGTGAAACCGATGTATGCGTTGCGGTGAGTCCGCAGGATATCGCGCTGCCCGCCGGGCGTCTGGCGGTACCGGAAGATATTGCGGACGTGGTGACGATCGCCCGTCAGGCGTTTCGCCTGAGCCGTTTTCGGTCGCCGTGGTATCAGCCGGATGACAGCGCGCGGTTTTACGCGATGTGGGCGGAAAAAGCGGTGCTGGGCACATTCGACCATCTTTGCCTGTGGGCCGATGACGCGAGCGGATTTGTGACGCTGCGTCAGTTAGCCAATGGCGAAGCAAGAATTGGCCTGCTGGCCGTCAGACCTGAATGTCAGGGGCGGGGAGTGGGCAAGACATTAATGGCGGCTGCGAAACAATGGTGTGCCGGTCAGGGCGTTTCGCGTATGCACGTCGCGACACAAACCGGCAACCTTCCGGCTTTAAACCTTTATCTCGCCAGCGGTGGCAAAGTCACGCGCACGGCGTACTGGCTGTACAGGTGAAACGATGATCCCTTTTAATGCGCCGCCGATTGTTGGCACTGAAATTGATTTCATGCGCGAGGCGATGAGCAGCGGCAAACTTTGCGGCGATGGCGGATTCACGCTGCGCTGCCAGAAATGGTTCGAACAGCATTTCAACTGCCCGAAAGTATTGCTGACACCGTCCTGCACGGCGTCGCTGGAAATGGCCGCATTGCTGCTTGATATCCAGCCGGGCGATGAAGTGATTATGCCAAGCTTCACGTTCGTCTCGACCGCCAATGCGTTTGTTCTGCGTGGCGCGAAAATCGTCTTTGTGGATGTCCGCCCGGACACCATGAATATCGATGAAACCCTGATTGAAGCGGCGATTACGGCTAAAACCAAAGTGATTGTGCCGGTTCATTACGCAGGCGTGGCCTGTGAAATGGACACCATCATGGCGCTGGCCGAAAAGCATCACCTGTTCGTGGTGGAAGATGCCGCGCAGGGCGTGATGTCGACTTACAAAGGCAAAGCGCTGGGAACGATCGGCCACATCGGCTGTTTCAGTTTCCACGAAACGAAAAACTACACCGCAGGCGGAGAAGGTGGTGCGACGCTGATCAACGATCCGGCGCTGATTGATCGGGCTGAAATCATTCGCGAAAAAGGCACCAACCGCAGCCAGTTCTTCCGCGGGCAGGTGGACAAATATACCTGGCGCGATATCGGCTCCAGCTATCTGATGTCTGATTTGCAGGCCGCGTATCTGTGGGGAAATCTGGATGCCGCTGAAAAAATTAATCAGCGCCGTCTGGCTATCTGGAATCAGTATTACGAAGCCTTGCAGGATCTGGCCGATGCGGGTCGTATCCAGCTCCCGGCAATCCCGCAGGAATGTGTGCAAAACGCCCACATGTTCTATGTTCGTCTGAACGATATCGAAGATCGCGATGCGTTCATCCGCCATATGAAAGCGGCCGATATCCTCACCGTATTCCATTACATTCCGCTGCATGCCTGTCCGGCTGGCGAAAACTTCGGGCGTTTCTCTGGTACCGACCGCTTTACCACGCAGGAAAGTGAGCGTCTGGTGCGCCTGCCGTTGTTCTATAACATGGCCGACGACACACAGCGCACTGTGATTGCGGCCATGCTGCAATACTTCGCCTGATATGTCGCTGGTAAAAGCGTCAGTCTGGACCGCCGGTTCCACGCTGATTAAAATTGGCGCCGGATTGCTGGTGGTCAAACTGCTGGCCGTGGCGTTCGGGCCGGAAGGCGTGGGACAGGCGGGTAATTTCCGTCAGATGGTCACGGTGTTGGGCGTGTTGTCCGGTGCCGGGATCTTCAACGGCGTCACCAAATATGTCGCTGAGCATCATGATCATCCTGAACGTCTTAAAGCCGTGCTCGGGACGTCTTCATCGCTGATCCTGGGTTTCTCTACGCTGCTGGCGGCACTATTTCTGCTGCTCGCCGGGCCGATCAGTACCGGTCTGTTCGGGCATGAGCGCTATCAGGCGGTCGTCCGCGCGGTGGCCTTTATTCAGATGGGCATCGCCTACGCCAACTATTTTCAGGCGATCCTGAAAGGGTATCGCGATGCGATGGGCAACGCGCTGGCGGTGATTGGCGGAAGCCTGATTGGGTTAGTTGCTTATCTGGTTTGCTTCAAACTGGGCGGTTACGAAGGCGCGCTGGCCGGTCTGGCGCTGGTGCCTGCGCTGGTTATCCTGCCCGCGGCTGGCATATTGTGGAAGCGCAAATCCTTTCCGCTGGAATACTTAAAGCCGGGCTGGGATCGTTTTATTGCCAGCCATCTCGGTAAATTTACGCTGATGGCGCTGATCACTTCCGTCACGATCCCGGTGGCGTATGTGATGATGCGAAATCTGCTGGCTGAACATTACAGCTGGAAAGATGTGGGGATCTGGCAAGGCGTCAGCAGTATTTCGGATGCTTACCTGCAATTTATTACCGCCTCATTCAGCGTGTACTTGTTGCCCACATTATCCCGGCTGGCCGATAAACGGGATATTTCCTGCGAAATCGTGAAGTCGCTGAAATTTGTCATCCCCGCCGTGGCCGCGGTCAGTTTCACGGTCTGGTTACTGCGAGATTTTGCTATCTGGCTGTTGTTTTCAAAACAATTTATCGCGATGCGCGATTTGTTCGCCTGGCAACTGGTGGGCGATGTACTGAAAGTCGGCTCGTATGTTTTTGGGTATCTGGTGATCGCCCGCGCGTCTCTGCGTTTTTATGTGCTGACAGAAATCAGTCAATTCGCGCTGCTGACCGGTTTTTCACACTGGCTGATCCCGATTCACGGTTCTCTGGGCGCTGCGCAGGCGTATATGGCGACGTATATCGTCTATTTTGCCGCGTGCTGCACTGTATTTGTTATCTATCGTAGACGAGCATGACAACGCTGATTCACGTTTTGGGATCTGACATCCCTCATCATAATGTAACCGTACTGCGCTTTTTCAACGACGTGCTGGCTGAATGCACGCCTGAAAAGCGGATTTGCCATTTTATGGTCGCGGCGGTGGATGCTTCGGCGTTTGCTGAGTTTACGCGCCTGGATATTCGGGTTTATCCGGACAAAAAAACGCTGGCGGCGGCGGTGATTTCCCGCGCGCAGGACCGGACGCACCACTTTTTCTTCCACGGGCAATTTAATCCCACACTCTGGCTGGCGCTGCTGACGGGCAAAATCAAAGCCTCGCAGGCGAGCTGGCATATCTGGGGCGCAGATTTGTATGAATCTGCCGGAGGCCTGAAATTCCGCCTGTTTTATTTCATGCGCCGTCTGGCGCAGGGACGTATTGGGCATGTCTTTGCCACGCGCGGCGACCTGATTTATTTCCATCAGCGCTACCCGCGTACGGCGGCTTCTTTACTTTATTTTCCGACGCGGATGGATCCGGCGCTGACTCAACCCGCTGATCTGCCTGAACCTGAAGGCCCGATGACGGTGCTGGTGGGAAATTCCGGTGACCGCAGTAACCGCCACATTGAAGCACTGCGTACGCTGCGTCAGCAGTTCGGTAGCGGTATCCGCGTGATTATCCCGATGGGATATCCGGCAGATAATCAGACTTATATTGAGCAGGTTCGCGCCGAAGCTTTCACACTGTTTGCGCCCGAAAATGTTGACCTGATGACCGGCGCCATGGCGTTCGATGATTATCTGAATGTGTTGCGTCACTGCTCGCTGGGCTATTTTATTTTTGACCGTCAGCAGGGCATCGGAACGCAATGCCTTCTGATTCAGTTCGGCGTGCCGTTTGTCGTCAGCCGTCAGAATCCTTTCTGGCAGGATCTGGCCGAGCAGCATCTGCCGGTGCTTTTCTACGGCGATACGCTGGATGAAAAAGTGGTCGTTGAAGCGCGGCGTCAGTTACTGAATGCTGATCGCAAAAACATCGCCTTCTTTAATCCGAACTATATTTCGGGCTGGCAGCAGGCGTTACTGCTCGCGGCGGGAGAAACATCATGACGCTGGCACAGTTAGGCGGCCTGACCGTCGTTTACGTGCTGTCGCTGCTGTTTATTCTCACGCTGACGTACAAAGAGTTCCGGCGCGTACGTTTCAACTTTAACGTCTTATTTTCGTTACTGTATCTGCTGACGTTCTACTTTGGTTTTCCGCTGACCTGTCTGCTGGTTTTCCAGTTTGACGTCAAAGTGGTGCCGGTAGAAAACCTGTTGCAGGCGATGCTGGCCGCGACCTGTTTCTATGGCATTTATTACGTTTGCTACAAAACGAGGCTAAAGGCTAAACACGACGGCCCTTCACGACCGCTGTTTACGATGAACCGGGTCGAAACCCATCTGACCTGGATGTTGCTGGCGCTGATTGCGGTAGTCACCGTTTCTATCTTCTTCATGCACAACGGTTTTTTGCTGTTTAAGCTGAAATCCTACAGCCAGATTTTCTCCAGTGATGTCTCTGGTGTGGCGCTTAAGCGCTTCTTTTACTTCTTTATTCCGGCGATGCTGGTGGTGTTTTTCATCAAACCGGATGTCCGCCGCTGGCTGTTTTTCCTCGCCAGCACCGTGGCTTTTGGTTTCCTGACGTACGTTATCGTCGGCGGGACCCGCGCCAATATCATCATCGCTTTTGCGCTGTTTTTATTTATCGGCATTGTGCGCGGTTGGATCAGTCTGTGGATGCTGGCGGTGGCTGGCGTGCTGGGCATTGTCGGCATGTTCTGGCTGGCGCTTAAACGCTATGGCCTGAACGTCAGCGGCCCGGAAGCGATTTATACTTTCCTGTATCTGACGCGCGACACGTTTTCTCCGTGGGAAAATCTGGGGCTGCTGTTGCAGAACTACGACAAAATCAGCTTCCAGGGTCTTGCGCCGATTGTGCGTGATTTCTACGTTTTCATCCCGACCTGGTTGTGGCATGACCGTCCGGGCATCGTGCTTAATTCTGCCAACTATTTCACCTGGGAAGTGCTCGACAACCACTCCGGTCTGGCGATTTCCCCGACACTGATTGGTTCTCTGGTGGTGATGGGCGGCGTGTGGTTTATTCCGCTGGGCGCCGTCGCCGTGGGCATGATCATGAAATGGTTTGACTGGTTATACGAAAAAGGGAAAGCGGACGCGAATCCTTATAAGGCCGCCATTTTGCAAAGTTTCTGCTTTGGTGCGGTGTTTAATATGATTGTGCTGGCCCGTGAAGGTGTGGATTCCTTCTTCTCACGGGTGGTGTTTTTCTGCCTGGTCTTCGGCGCGTGTCTGGTTGTCGCCAAACTCCTGTACTGGATGTTTGATGCAGCCGGGCTTATCCGTGTCAAAATGCCGCGCAGAAAAAACCTCATGGAGCCTGACTCTGGCAGGAATTTGAATGAACTCTGAGAATAATGTTCCACAATATGATATCCGCGGGATCCGACTCTGGGGCTTCCGCGATATGGCGCATTTTATTGATTATCTGTTTGCCGATAATCAGGTGAAAACCGGTTCGCTGGTGGCGATGAATGCCGAGAAAGTGCTGACCATCGAAAGTAATCCTGAAATGAGCGCGCTGATTAAAGTGGCAGAATATAAATATCCCGACGGCATCAGTATTGTGCGCGCCATTCGCCGCAAGTATCCCGGGGCGAAAATATCGCGCATCGCCGGTGCGGATTTGTGGGAAGGGTTGATGCAACGCGCCGGTGCCGAAGGGACGCCGGTGTTTCTGATTGGCGGTAAACCTGAGATTCTTCAGCAGACCGAAGAGAAACTCCGTGCGCGCTGGAACGTCAATATTGTCGGCAGTCAGAACGGCTATTTCACGCCGGAACAACGCGATGCATTATTCGAACGGGTAAAGGCCAGCGGTGCGGCGATTGTGACGGTAGCAATGGGGTCGCCGAAACAGGAAATCCTGATGCGCGATTGCCGTCTGATTCACCCTGATGCGCTGTATATGGGGATCGGTGGGACGTATGACGTTTTCACCGGCCACGTAAAACGCGCGCCTAAACTCTGGCAGAAGCTGGGGCTTGAATGGCTGTACCGCCTGATTTTGCAGCCCAGCCGTTTACGCCGTCAGCTCAAATTGTTGAAATTTGTCCGCTATTACTACACCAACCGTCTGTAAATCCTGACCGCCTTAAAACCGTCGCCGCCCAATCTCTCAGGGCGGCGAGCGACCTCTCATTTTTGCCTTCCTTTTGCTTCCGTTTGCAGTCTGTCTTGTCTATCAATGCGTATCTTTCTCAATTGTGGTTTGCAACTCGTTAGAAAATACGAAACCATAACGCCGTTTTTCCGTCTTCAGCGGGAAATATCACAATAAAAATAACAATTCGGTCACTCCGAAAGGCAAACACAAATACAGAGAAATTGAGGATCTATGGCGAATCAAGAAGAAAAAGGTGGGCTACACCGGGGGCTTGAAGCGAGGCATATCGAGCTGATTGCACTGGGTGGCACCATCGGTGTCGGGCTGTTTATGGGCGCGGCGAGCACGCTCAAATGGGCGGGCCCGTCGGTATTGCTCGCGTATATTCTGGCGGGTGTTTTCGTCTTCTTTATCATGCGTTCAATGGGTGAAATGCTGCATCTTGAGCCGGTTGCCGGTTCGTTTGCGGTTTACGCGCATAAATATCTCGGGCCGTACTACGGCTATCTGACGGCGTGGAGTTATTGGTTTATGTGGATAGCGGTGGGGATTTCTGAAATCACCGCAATCGGCGTCTACGCGCAATACTGGTTCCCCGAACTTCCTCAGTGGATCCCGGCACTGATTGCCGTGGCGATTGTGGCGTCGGCGAATCTGGCCGCCGTTAAGCTTTATGGCGAAATGGAGTTCTGGTTTGCGCTGATTAAAATCACCACCATTATTGTGATGATTGTGGTCGGGCTGGCGGTGATTTTCTTCGGCTTTGGTAATCACGGCGAACCGGTGGGATTTGCAAACCTGACGGCGCACGGCGGCTTCTTTGCTGGCGGCTGGAAAGGGTTCCTTTTTGCGCTGTGTATCGTCGTGGCGTCGTATCAGGGCGTTGAACTGGTGGGGATTACTGCCGGTGAAGCGAAGAACCCGCAGGTGACGCTCAAACGCGCCATTAATAATATCCTGTGGCGTATCCTGATTTTCTACGTGGGCGCGATTTTCGTCATCATCACGATTTTCCCGTGGAACGAAATGGGCACGCACGGCAGCCCGTTCGTTTTAACCTTCGCGAAAATTGGTATTGCCTCTGCGGCCGGTATCATCAACTTTGTGGTACTGACGGCGGCGCTGTCGGGCTGCAACAGCGGCATGTACAGCTGCGGACGTATGCTTTACGCCTTGTCAAAGAACCGCCAGTTGCCTTCGTTCCTAAGCCGGGTTTCTAAAAGCGGCGTCCCGGTTTATGGCATCGCGATTACGATTTTATGTCTGCTGGTGGGTTCATGCCTGAACTATGTGATCCCGAATCCGGAGAAAGTGTTCGTTTATGTCTACAGCGCCAGTGTACTGCCGGGCATGGTGCCGTGGTTTGTCGTGCTGATAAGCCAGCTGCGTTTTCGCGACGCGCATAAAGAGAAACTGAAAAACCATCCGTTCAAATCCGTTTTGTTCCCTTACACCAACTATCTGACGCTGATTTTCCTGGCGTGCGTGCTGGTGGGGATGGCAATTAACCCGGATACACGTGTTTCTCTGCTGGTTGGCGGTATTTTCATCGCGGCGGTGTCACTGATATACTTCGGCCTGGGCATGCATAAGCGTGCTGCACTTACGGCGGAAAAGGTAAAATAACGTCGTAAGTTATGGGTGGGGAAGGGAAGGCGCTTACTTTTAATGCTGATTGGATAAAGCGTAATCAAACGCAATATTTCTGATAAAAAGCACTAGACAGCTTGGCGTTAAAACCGTAGTATCCCCACCCGCAACGGCGCTAAGCGCCCGTAGCTCAGCTGGATAGAGCGCTGCCCTCCGGAGGCAGAGGTCTCAGGTTCGAATCCTGTCGGGCGCACCATTAGTTTGCGCTAGAGTTGCGGTGAATTGTTGAGTTAAACATTTCACGTTAGTTAGAGATATGGTGGCTATAGCTCAGTTGGTAGAGCCCTGGATTGTGATTCCAGTTGTCGTGGGTTCGAGCCCCATTAGCCACCCCACTCTAAAAATGATTTTGTGATTGTGACATGCGATGGTGGCGGAATTGGTAGACGCGCTAGCTTCAGGTGTTAGTGTCCTTCGGATGTGAGGGTTCGAGTCCCTCCCTTCGCACCACACACAAAATTCATTTAAATGATGCAGTTAGCGTCATAAAGTAGTAAGATGCATGACATCGGCGAGTAGCGCAGCTTGGTAGCGCAACTGGTTTGGGACCAGTGGGTCGGAGGTTCGAATCCTCTCTCGCCGACCAATTCGAATAAAGAGCCCTGCAGAAATGCGGGGCTTTTTGTTATCTGCGATTTGATCAATTCCCTTTCCAAACCTGTTGTTGCTTTTCGGCGACTTCATACCTTGTTTTTGTCTCTGTATTGAGACGCTTATATCATTGATAAAAATAGTGTAATTTCATTTTCATTCTGTGGTGTCGTCATCAGGAGACAGATCAGGGGCTATGGCAGGAGATTCGCGGAGGTTTGAAAAAGTACACGTGTTTAACGAATAATAAAAACCTTGATAATCATAACGATAAAATATTTCGCCTCAGGTCTTGCCAGAGTGGCACGCCTCCTGCAATATTCCCGCCGTAGATGCTCATTCCACCTATTATGTTTGCTCCGGCTTCATAAACCTGGGAATGATGCAGAGCCAATTTATAGTGCCTATTGTCATCCTGACCGATAACGCTGATGCGCTATCAACCAGAAGGCAAAACGTTGAGTGAGGCACTCATCTGTTGTCCTGGACCTGATTGTTTTATACACCTGCTTATAATGCAGGTGTTTTTTTATGTGCGATTTGCACCAGACGTAAAAAAGGCTCCCGAAGGAGCCTTTTGCATAATGTCAAATCCGGTTCTGATTAAAGCTGCTGATCGTTATTGAGCGTCAGCATCAGCCCTTCACGGCGCATCTCCGCTGCTTCAGCCGGTTTATGCAGTTTATCCAGTGCATCAGCCAGCCACGCATAATCGTAGGCGTCAGGGCGCTGTTTGAGCGCCTCACGGAAAGCCTCGCTCGCTTTCAGCCATTCGCCATGCTTCATCAGCAACTGCCCCAGCGTACTGCTCAGCAGCGGCGACGGACCGTTTTGTTTAATCAGCTGATACAGCGTTTTTTCCAGTTGCTCCGGATTACCGGAACGCAGCTTAGGCATCAGCGCAACCAGACGATCATCATACTGGCGTTTCAGGCCGTCAAGGATCACTTCCTGCGCCAGATCCTGATCGTTGCATTCAATCAGGTGTTTCGCCATCGCGACCTGCAACGCCACTTCATGACGGGTCTTGCGACTCTGATCTTTCCACCAGCGCTTGAGGCCGTCGCTGCCTTCTTCTGCCATCAGCTGGTTCATCATGCCGATATATGCCTGTTCCTGAAGAACGCGCAGTTCGTCGTCGGTATGAATATCTGCTTTCGCCATGGAAGGTAAAATTTCCAGCAGCGAACCGTAAGCGCCGGTGCGAAGATAAGCCTGTTCCGCCAGACGTAAAATTTCCGGATGGCGCGGCGACTGCCCGAGCAACCGGTCAACGCCGTGGCGTGCAGCATGGATTTCTCCTTGTGCAAGCTGGATACGGACACGGGTGATATCCACCGGCATCTGGTCGGTATCGGCAATTTCTGCCGCACGTTCAAGATACTGATTCGTGCGGATATCATCGCCACGCTGTTGCGCTGCTTCGGCGGCGAGCAGGTAATTCACCACCGGCTGATCGGCGTGATCGGCATTGCGGGCCAACAATTTTTCCATCTGACGATGATCGCCTTCTGCCAGTTTCAGCATCGCGGCTTTGGTCTGCTTGCGCGCTTTGGAGCTTTTACGTCCGGCAAACCAGCCGCGTGTCCGTGCTCCAGTGCGCAGAACGCGGCGAAGGATCCACTCGATGAAAAACAACACCAGAATCAGGACGATCAACATGATGATCAGACCGGTGACGCTGGTTTCAATGTTGTAATTGTCCGTCTGGATCAGAACGTAGCCCTGATGGCCGGCCAGTATCGGGCCGACGATGATCCCGGCAAACACAATCAGGAACAGCACGAAAACTCGTAACATGCGTTATTCCCCCTGTGTGGCGGCGGCGGGCTGCTGAAGCAGGTTACGCACGCGGGTCTGCATCAGTTTTTCCAGCATCGGCTGGCTTTTCAGCTCATCCGGCACATCCATCGAAACGGATTGCTGGCTGAGGTTGTCCAGTTCTTCCAGGAATGCTTTGGTCGACGGATCTGACGTATCAAAGTAGGCGCGAACCCAGGTCGATACGCTTTCCAGCGACTGTTTATAGACTTCATCCTGATGACGTGGAACGGCTTGCGCGGCAATCAGCAGGCGTGAGCGGATATTTTCCCGCAGATACACATCCTGATTGGGCGCCAGCAGCGGTTCTGCGCTGGTATCACGACGGCGGATGGTGATGAAGTCATCCATAAAGTTGTGCCAGCTTTTGGTCAGGTTCTGACGCCATTCTGACAGTGAGCCGGACAAACTCGAACTGTCACTGTCCATCGGCGAATCGTCGGTGTCATTGTCTGCCAGACGCAGGTTATCCACCTGATTCGATAGCTGATTCAGCTTCAGAATAATTCCGTCGAAATCGACCTGAGCCACAGCGGACAAACTGCCGACGTCTTCGTTCAGCGCGCGACGAACATCAATCAGGCTGGGATCGTTCATATCAGCCAGGCTTGCATCAGCACTTTTCAGCAGCGCGGCGGCAGTCGTGACATCCTGATCGCTCCAGAGTTTACGGCCCGCCAGTTTCACCAGATAGTCGGCTTGCGCCAGTAACCAGGTTTTGGCATCGCTGCCGGAAATGCTGGCCACTTTGTCCTGCAATTCGTTCAGCTGTCGGCCGAATGACGCCTGCTGACGCTCGGCGTCCTGCCGGGTTTTGTCCTGCTGAGCGAGCAGGGCAGCAATTTGCTGTTTATCCTGTTGCTGGTTTTTTTGCAGGGCATCGAGTTGTTCAGAAAGCGCTTCGTTGGAAGCCGCCTGAGCCAGTGATTGCTGATGGCTGTGGTAATAAAGACCTGCGCCAAGCGCAATCACTAAGACAATCGCGATAGCGCCTAACACCGGCGCGGTACGTTGCTTTTTACGCAACGATTTCAGCTCCAGGTCGCGGCCGGAGGCGTCTGGCTGGGGGCTCTCAACCGCGCCGGAGATCATCACTTCATCATCCGCAGCGGAAGGATTTTTTTGTTCCGTCATTTTGGCACATCCCTTAGTCAGGTAGTTGTAATGCGCGGATCAGCGCATCATTATCTGCATTATCGGCAACCCGAATGGCGCTCCAGCCAAGCTGGCGGGCAAGGGTTGCCAAACGTTCGCTGACCACCACCAGATTACAGCGCAGTAACCATGAATTTCGGTAGTAATCAGGAACTAACTGGTACAGCTGTTGCAACATTTCTCCGCTGGTGACCACCAGCGTGTCAATACCGGCACGTTGCCATTGGGCGCTTTGCTCGCTGGCATCGTAGTGAATCGGGCTGCGCTGATAGCATTCGCAATACGTCACGTCGACGCCCCGTTCATTCAGCGTTTCTGCCAGCAATTCACGCCCGCCGTTACCGCGCAATATCAGCGCTTTTTTGCCTTCGAGGCGACGCAGCGTCGGAAGATTGAGCAGCATTTCGCTGGTTTCACCGTCCTGCGGATAAAGTACTGGCAGGCTACTGACCCGGTGAAACAGCAGGCCGGTGGTTCGGCCAATCGCGTAATAATTGAGGTCGTCCGGCCAGCGAACCGCAGCCTGACGTATTGCGCGATCGGCGTAATTCACGGCATGTTGTGAGAGTACAAACACCAGATCCTGCTGATTTAATGAGGATAGCAGGTTCGGCAACATTGCGAGATGGTTCCCCGGTGCAAATTCAATCAGCGGGGAATGGAAAGCCACCCGGCCTAAAGTACGCAACCGGCTGACCAGTGCTTCTCCTCCCGGAGAGGGGCGGGTGACCAGAATGGTCATTTAGGGGAGTTCCCCTGATAGACCTCATGCAGAATTTCACGGGCACCGTTGGCCAGAAGCTCTTCGGCCAGATCAACACCCATGCTTTCGGCATTTTCAGAAGGGCCGCGACGTTCTCCGCACACCATCTGGCTGCCGTCCGGTGCGCCAACCAGAGCACGGAGCCACAGTTCATTGCCTTCCAGCTCGGCGTAGCTGCCGATAGGCACCTGACATCCGCCTTCAAGGCGCATATTCATGGCGCGTTCGGCCTGCACGCGCAGCGTGGTTTCGCGGTGCGCCAGCGGCGCGAGTAAATCCCGTGTTACCTGGTCATCAAGGCGACATTCGATACCGACAGCGCCTTGTCCGACGGCGGGCAGACATTCTTCCGGCGTCAGGGCGGCGCGGATACGGTCTTCCAGACCCAGACGTTTCAGCCCGGCAACGGCCAGAATAATGGCATCGTATTCGCCGTTATCAAGTTTGGATAAACGTGTGCCGACGTTCCCGCGTAAATCGCGGATTTGCAGGTCAGGACGTTTCTGACGCAGCTGGCACTGGCGGCGCAGGCTGGACGTTCCGACGATGCTGCCGTGCGGTAAGTCGGCCAGACTGGCGTAATGATTGGAGACGAAGGCATCCCGTGGATCTTCGCGTTCACAAATAGTGACCAGACCCAGCCCTTCGGGGAATTCAACCGGTACATCTTTCATGGAATGCACGGCGATATCTGCACGCCCGTCCAGCATGGCAAGTTCAAGTTCTTTAACGAACAAACCCTTGCCGCCCACTTTGGCCAGAGGGGTATCTAAAATGATATCTCCCTTCGTCACCATTGGGACCAGTTCCACCTGTAAACCGGGGTGACAGGCCATCAGCCGGGTTTGAACATATTGTGCCTGCCACAAAGCCAGAGGGCTCTGCCGGGTGGCAATTCGAATGATTTTGTCTAACATGTTTGTTACCGTTTAACTGTCTCTGCGACCATCCTACCACTGACAATAGAAAGCTGTCAGCGTAAGAAGGCATTCGTAAAAGAGGGTTAACGATGATGAAGGTCATTTGTTCCATTCAGGAACAGGCGGTAAAATCCAGAGAAGCGGAAGAGTAATTGTGGTGCGTTACTTTCTTTACGGTCAATCAGCAAGGTGTTAAATTGATCACGTTTCCAGCAATTATTCGTCAACTATTTGCACAATCGCGGTTGTTCAAAGCATAAGCATCACGATAAATGACGGATTTGGAACGGGGTTATTTCCAGACACTGTATAATCAGGCGAAACGTCTTGTACCTCTACATCGAGACATTGAAGCAAAGATTGGATGCGATCAACCAGTTACGCGTCGATCGCGCACTGGCAGCAATGGGCCCTGCGTTTCAACAGGTCTATCAGCTGCTTCCTGTCTTTCTACATCAACATCACCCTCTGATGCCGGGATACCTTGAAGGTAAGGTTCCGCACGGTATCTGCATTTTCACGCCTGATGAATCCCAAAACACCTATTTAAATGACCTCGAAGATAAATGGGGAAGCGCACTCGAACCTCTGGCGAAAGGCGAATTGCCGATCACCGGCGTGTATTCGATGGGCAGCACTTCCTCTATAGGTCAGAGCCAAAGCTCAGATCTCGATATCTGGGTATGCCACCAGTCCTGGCTCGATAACGAAGAACGTAACCGCTTACAGCAAAAATGCAGCCTGTTAGAAAAATGGGCCGCGTCGCTGGGCGTTGAAGTCAGTTTCTTCCTGATTGATGAAAACCGCTTCCGCCACAATGAAAGCGGCAGTCTGGGCGGCGAAGACTGCGGTTCAACGCAGCACATTTTATTGCTCGATGAATTCTACCGTACGGCAGTCCGTCTGGCCGGTAAACGTATTCTGTGGAATATGGTGCCTGGCGAAGAAGAAGGGCATTACGATGAATATGTTCTTTCTCTTTATGCGCAGGGCGCGCTGACGCCTAACGAATGGCTTGATCTCGGTGGCCTCAGTACGCTGTCGGCAGAAGAGTATTTCGGCGCGAGCCTCTGGCAGCTTTATAAAAGTATTGATTCGCCGTACAAAGCTGTGCTGAAAACGCTGCTGCTGGAAACCTACTCGTGGGAATACCCGAAAACACAATTGCTGGCGATGGATATTAAACAGCGCCTGCATCAGGGGGAGATCGTCTGCTTCGGTCTTGATTCCTATTGTATGATGCTCGACCGCGTGACCCGTTACCTCACCCAGATTGAAGATTTTACCCGCCTCGATTTAGTCCGCCGCTGCTTCTATTTAAAAGTCTGCGAAAAGCTGTCCCGCGCACGTGCGTCGGTGGGCTGGCGTCGCGAAATTCTCAGCCAGCTTGTGGCGGAATGGGGCTGGGATGAAGAGCGTCTGGCGATCCTGGATAACCGGGCGAACTGGAAAATCGAGCGCGTGCGCGAAGCGCATAACGAACTGCTCGATGCCATGATGCAAAGCTATCGCAACCTGATCCGCTTTGCCCGTCGCAACAATTTAAGCGTCAGCGCCAGCCCGCAGGATATTGGCGTGCTGACCCGTAAGTTGTACGCCGCATTCGAAGCGCTGCCAGGCAAGGTCACGCTGGTGAATCCGCAGATTTCCCCTGACCTGTCCGAAAACGATTTAACCTTTATTCATGTGCCGATTGGCCGTGCGAACCGCACCGGCTGGTACCTGTATAACCAGTCGCCGTCGATGGAATCTATCGTCAGCCATCAGCCGCTGGAATATAACCGTTACCTGAATAAACTGGTGGCGTGGGCATATTTCAACGGCCTGCTGACATCGACCACGCGCCTGCACATTAAAAGTGGCAGTCTGTGCGACATCGCCAAACTGCGCGAGCTGGTGGCGGATGTGTCCCACAGTTTCCCGCTGCGGTTACCGGCTCCGACGCCAAAAGCGTTGTACAGCCCGTGCGAAATCCGCCATCTGGCGATTATCGTTAACCTCGAACACGATCCGACTGCCGCATTCCGCAATCAGGTGGTTCATTTTGATTTCCGTAAACTGGACGTTTTCAGCTTCGGTCAGAATCAGGAATGCATGGTCGGCAGCATTGATTTGCTTTACCGCAACTCGTGGAATGAAGTGCGTACACTGCATTTCAGCGGTGAGCAGGCGGTGCTGGAAGCGCTGAAAACTATTCTGGGCAAAATGCATCAGGACGCCGCGCCGCCGGAATCGGTGGAAGTGTTCTGCTACAGCCAGCATTTGCGCGGGCTTATCCGCACGCGCATTCAGCAACTGGTATCGGAATGTATTGAACTGCGCCTGTCGAGCAAACGTCTGGAACCGGGTCGTTTCAAGGCGGTACGCGTTTCCGGCCAGACCTGGGGACTGTTCTTCGAGCGTCTGAGCGTTTCCGTGCAGAAACTGGAAAATGCCGTCGAGTTTTACGGAGCCATTTCCAATAACAAACTGCACGGTTTGTCGGTGAAATTGCAGACCGATCAGGCGCATCTGCCCGCGGTCATTGACGGTTATGCGAGCGAAGGGATCATTCAGTTCTTCTTCGAAGACAGCGCCGACGATATCGGCTTTAACATCTATATTCTGGATGAATCGAACCGCGTCGAGGTGTATCACCACTGCGAAGGCAGTAAAGAAGATCTGGTGCGCGACGTCAGCCGCTTCTATTCTTCATCACATGACCGCTTCACCTACGGCTCGAGCTTCATCAACTTCAACCTGCCGCAGTTCTATCAGATTGTGACGCTTGATGACCGTATCCAGGTGATCCCATTTCGCAGCAACGCGTTATCTGCGACCTGCGCCGTTATCCCGGAAAGCGACGCGGAACCCTCCCGCCTGAAACAGCAATTCCAGCTGCATTAGAAAAAGTGTTCCTCTGGCGGACTCGCGGCAGAATATCCGGCTTTCTTTCCCTTTAAATCCCAAAAATGTGCCTGCGGGTTTTATCGATTCCTGTTGCTTTTCATGATCCACCTGCGATGATAGAGAGCTTGGTCGCATGAATTACAGGCATTCATAAAATGAAAAACGTTTTACGCTGGTCACTGGCCGCGACGATATTATTTGCTCTCTCCGGTTGCGGGCTGAAAGGGCCGCTGTATTTCCCACCACCGGAAAAAGCCACAAAGCAAAAAACCAGCAATGTACCGGGTACTGCTAACGACGGTTCTTCGCAGCAGAAAGGTGTTTCACCCGAAGATCTCACGACGAACTCCAGAGATTAATCAACACTTTGTGTCGGCGTACCGGCGGCTTTGTGCCGGTTCGTATCATGAAGGGATCATCGCGACTGGATTTGACCAGCGGTAAACGGAGTCAGTTATGCAGTTCTCCAAAATGCACGGCCTGGGCAACGATTTTATGGTCGTTGACGCCGTCACTCAAAATGTCTATTTCTCTCCTGAGTTGATCCGTCGTTTGTCCGATCGTCACCGTGGCGTGGGTTTTGACCAGCTGCTGGTGGTAGAGCCTCCTTACGATCCCGAATTAGACTTCCATTACCGTATTTTCAACGCGGATGGCAGCGAAGTAGCGCAATGTGGTAACGGTGCGCGCTGTTTTGCCCGCTTTGTCCGCATTAAAGGCCTGACGAACAAACGGGACATTCGCGTTAGTACGCAGACGGGCCGTATGACGCTGACTGTCACGGAAGATGAAGAAGTTCAGGTCAATATGGGTGAGCCGGTTTTCGAACCGCAGCAGGTTCCTTTTCGTGCAGCAAAACCGGAAAAGACCTATATTCTGCGTGCGGAAGAGCGCACAGTATTTTGCGGCGTCGTGTCGATGGGAAACCCGCACTGCGTATTGCAGGTTGAGGATGTTCTGACTGCCGAAGTCGAAATTCTCGGCCCGGTGCTGGAAAACCACGAGCGTTTTCCTGAGCGCGTGAACGTCGGGTTCATGCAGATTGTCAGTCCGGAAAGCGTCAAACTTCGCGTTTTTGAGCGCGGAGCAGGCGAAACACAGGCATGCGGAAGCGGTGCCTGTGCGGCAGTTGCTGTAGGAATTCAGCAAGGTTTACTTGCAGAAGAAGTTCAGGTGGAACTGCCGGGAGGCAGCCTCGATATTCGCTGGAAAGGGCCGGGTCATCCGCTGTATATGACCGGACCAGCCACTCATGTTTACGACGGATTTATTCATCTATGAACAATCTTGATGACCAGATTGAACCGGTGATTGCGCTCGACGATGACAGCGTCATGCAATACCTGCTGCAAAACCCGGATTTCTTTATCCGCAATGCCCGCAGCGTTGAACAGATGCATGTTCCGCACCCGGTAAAAGGCAGCACTTCGCTGGTGGAGTGGCAGCTCGGACGTCAGCGTCATCAGATTGCTCAGCTTGAAGAAGAAATTACGTTGCTGATGGAACAGGCGTCGATCAACGAATCGTTGTTCGGACGCATGATAGAACTTCAGGCCACGCTGGCCGCCGCCAGCAGTTTGCAGGATATGCTCAACCGACTGCAACGCTGGGCGCGCAGCCTGGGGCTGGCCGGTGCGAACGTCCGTCTGTTCAGCGAGGGCTGGCGCATCGGCGCGCCGTCTGATTTCACCCACCTTGCCGTCAGCCGTAGCGCTTTTGAATCCATGCGCATTCAGCGTCTGGGCGAAACCCCGCATTATCTCGGTGGCCTGAATGGCCCTGAACTTTTGTTATTGCTGCCGCAGGCCAAAGCCGTCGGTTCCGTTGCCTTATCGCTCATGGGCGAGCAAGGCGAACTGGGCGTGCTGATTTTCAGCAGCCGCGACCCGCAGCACTATCAGCCGGGAATGGGCACCGTATTACTCGACCAGCTCGCCAAAATGTTACCCGGCCTGCTGGAACGTTGGATTGAACGGGTATGAGCCCGTCTGAATCGCCTCTGTATCCCGCAGTCGAGGCGTTTCTGCGTTATTTGCACGTCGAGCGTCAGCTCAGTCCGTTAACGACCACCAATTACAGCCGCCAGTTAGACGCCCTGATCGTGATTGCTGGCGAGATGGGTATTGCTCACTGGCAACAGCTTGATGCGCCGAAAGTGCGCATGTTGCTGGCACGCAGTAAACGCGCTGGTCTCGGCGCATCCAGTCTGGCCTTGCGCATGTCTTCGCTGCGCAGTTTTCTCGACTGGCTGGTGCGTCAGGGCGTGTTAAGCGCCAATCCTGCCAAAGGGATTTCCACCCCTCGTTCTCCAAAACATCTGCCGAAAAATCTCGACGTCGATGAAGTGAATAAACTGCTGGAAATCGATCTCGACGATCCACTTTCCGTGCGTGACCGCGCGATGCTGGAAGTGATGTACGGCGGCGGGCTGCGTTTATCCGAACTGGTGGGCATCGACTGCAAGCATATTGATATGGCTTCAGGCGAAGTGCGTGTTCTGGGGAAAGGCAGCAAAGAGCGTAAAGTGCCTATCGGGCGAACGGCGGTGACCTGGCTGGAACACTGGCTGGAAAGACGTGCCCTGTTTGGCCCGAAGGACGACGCGATGTTTCTGTCGAGCCAGGGCAACCGGATTTCCGCCCGCAACGTACAAAAACGCTTTGCCGAGTGGGGCGTGAAACAAGGCGTGAACAGCCATATTCACCCGCATAAACTGCGTCACTCTTTTGCGACGCACGTGCTGGAATCCAGCGGTGATTTGCGCGCAGTACAGGAATTACTGGGCCACGCCAACCTGTCCACCACGCAAATCTATACCCACCTCGACTTTCAACATCTGGCGACGGTTTACGACGCCGCGCATCCCCGCGCAAAACGAGGAAAATCCTGATGAAGTTCTATCGTCCGCTGAAACGCATTGAAGCGATCACTTTCGATTTAGACGACACGCTGTACGACAATTATGACGTCATCCGCCGTACCGATTCTGAAACCCTGAAATTTATTCAGGGTTACCATCCGGCGCTGGCGGATATGGCGCCGGGCGCTATCCGCGATATGCGTAACGAACTGCTGGCCGAAGACGCGGAGATTTATCACGATGTGACGGAATGGCGTCGTCAGGCCGTACATCTTGCCATGACCCGCGCGGGTCTCGGTGAAAGCTATGCAAAACAGGGCACGAAAGCTGCCATGGAAACCTTCGCTTTATGGCGCAGCCGTATTTATGTTCCGCAGGAAAACCACGATGCGCTGGCGGCTCTGGCAGAACGCTGGCCTCTGGTGGCGATCACCAACGGTAATGCCGATCCGCACGCCTGCGGTCTGGCGCAGTATTTCCAGTTCACGTTACGCGCCGGCGATCATGGCCGCGCCAAGCCTTATGCCGACATGTATAAAAAGGCGGCGATGAAACTGGATTTACCGCTGGAGCAAATTCTCCACGTGGGTGACGATCTGACTACCGACGTCGCCGGTTCCGTGCGTTGCGGAATGCAGTCATGCTGGATTAATCTGCGCGAAGGCGACCTGATGCACATTCAGGATGCCCGTCTGTTACCGCATATTGAGATTTCGCAGTTGGCATCGCTGACAGCATTGCTATAATCCCTTCTTAAATTACTCTGTATAAATTCACAGTAGAAATGCGTTCACGGCGGCACAGACCCCGTGAATGTTTTCTCATCCTGACAAACGGTGCCTATGGACGTTTCTGACCTGCTCGACAGCCTGAATGAAAAACAACGTGAAGCCGTGGCCGCGCCGCGCAGCAATCTGTTGGTGCTGGCCGGGGCAGGCAGTGGTAAAACCCGCGTGCTGGTGCATCGCATTGCGTGGCTCCTGGCGGTAGAAAATTGCTCGCCGTACTCCATCATGGCGGTGACGTTTACCAACAAAGCCGCAGCGGAAATGCGCCACCGTATTGATCAGCTGATCGGCACCAGTCAGGGCGGTATGTGGATCGGGACTTTCCACGGGCTGGCGCACCGTTTGTTACGTGCGCACCATCTCGACGCCAACCTGCCGCAAGATTTCCAGATTTTAGACAGCGACGATCAGATGCGCCTGATTAAGCGCCTGATCAAGGCGCTGAATATCGACGAGAAACAATGGCCGCCGCGTCAGGCGATGTGGTACATCAACGGCAAAAAAGACGAAGGCCTGCGGCCGCAGCATGTTGAAACTTATAACAATCCCATTGAAGCGACATGGTTACGTATTTATCAGGCATATCAGGAGGCCTGTGACCGTGCCGGGCTGGTGGATTTCGCCGAATTGCTGTTGCGCGCTCACGAGTTGTGGCTGAACAAGCCGCATATCCTCCAGCACTACCGCGAACGTTTCACCAACCTGATGGTGGACGAATTCCAGGACACCAACAGCATTCAGTATGCGTGGATCCGTCTGCTGGCGGGCGACAACAATAACGTGATGATTGTCGGCGACGATGACCAGTCGATCTACGGCTGGCGCGGCGCACAGGTCGAAAACATCCAGCGCTTCCTGAAAGATTTCCCGAATGCGGAAACTATCCGCCTTGAACAAAACTACCGCTCCACCAGCACCATTCTGAAAGCCGCTAACTCGCTGATTGAGAATAACAACGGTCGTATGGGGAAAAACCTGTGGACCGAAGACGGCGCGGGCGAGCCGATTTCGCTGTACTGCGCGTTCAACGAACTTGATGAGTCGCGCTTTGTGGTCAGCCGGATTAAAACCTGGCAGGACAACGGCAACGTGCTGAAAGATTGCGCCATTTTATACCGCAGCAACGCCCAGTCGCGCGTGCTGGAAGAAGCATTATTGCAGATGGCGATGCCTTACCGCATTTACGGCGGCCAGCGATTCTTCGATCGTCAGGAAATCAAAGATGCGCTGGCGTATCTGCGTCTGATGTCCAATCGCAATGACGATGCCGCGTTTGAACGTGTGGTGAATACGCCAACGCGTGGCATCGGCGATCGTACTCTGGATGTGGTTCGCCAGACCGCGCGCGACCGTCAGATGACCATGTGGCAGGCGACGCGCGCACTGTTGCAGGACAAAGTGCTCGCGGGCCGTGCGGCTTCCTCGCTGCAACGTTTTACCGAACTGGTGGACGCGCTGGCGCATGAAACTGCGGATATGCCGCTGCACGTACAGACCGACCGCGTGATCAAAGATTCCGGCCTGTTCATCATGTATGAGCAGGAAAAAGGCGAAAAAGGTCAGGCACGAATCGAAAACTTAGAGGAACTGGTGACGGCAACGCGCCAGTTCAGCTATCAGGATGAAGACGAAGACCTGATGCCGTTGCAGGCATTTTTGTCCCACGCCGCGCTCGAAGCGGGCGAAGGACAGGCGGATGCGAATCAGGATGCGGTGCAGCTGATGACGCTTCACTCGGCCAAAGGGCTGGAGTTTCCGCAGGTCTTTATCGTCGGCATGGAAGAAGGCATGTTCCCGAGTCAGATGTCGCTGGAAGAGGGCGGGCGTCTGGAAGAGGAGCGTCGTCTGGCGTATGTGGGCGTGACCCGCGCGATGCAAAAACTGACGCTGACGTATGCGGAAACCCGCCGTCTGTATGGCAAAGAAGTGTCGCACCGGCCTTCACGTTTTGTCGGCGAGTTGCCGGAAGATTGTGTCGAAGAAGTGCGGCTCCGCGCCAATGTTTCACGCCCGATGAGCAACCGCAGCATGGGCACGCCGACCAACGTCAGTGACACCGGTTTCAAACTCGGCCAGCGCGTTAATCACCCTAAATTCGGTGAAGGCACCATCGTCAATATGGAAGGCAGCGGCGAACACAGCCGTCTGCAAGTCGCGTTCCCGGGAGAAGGGATCAAGTGGCTTGTTGCGGCCTACGCGAAACTCGAGCCAGTCTGATTTTTAACTCCCTCCCCTGCGAAGGGGAGGGTTGGGGTGGGGTATTAAGGTCAAAAACCAAAGTTTAATCGCGTATAATTCATTGTTTTATAGGTAAAACCCCCTCCCAGCCTCCCCCTTCGCAGGGGGAGGAGCAAAGAATCAAAGGGCAAAAATCTCGCCTTCTTCCGCTTTCGCATACCATTCCAGCGTCGCTTTTACGCGTTCGTCGCCTTCAGGTGGAGTGCCTGGCAGATAATCCTGTTCCAGCACCGGCTGGTATGCACCGTGCTTCACTTCAAAGATTACGCCGCCTTCATCAAGCGATAATACGCTGTGCCAGGTATTGGCCGGGATTTCCAGCAGACGGGTTTCTGCGCCGAGCCACAGACGGTCGGTCACTTTTCCGCTGGCATCATAAATCAGTACCAGAAAGCGTCCGCGCAGGGCGGTCAGCAGTTCCCAGGTGTGCGGATGACGGTGAATACGCACGTAAGTGCCCGGTTCCATGGCGATCGCCAAACGCTGAACCTCGTCTTCCGGTGCCGGATGCATATTCAGGTTCTGACGCAGTCTTGGCGAGTGAGCCGCTTTAGTGATCAGGTCGCACAGCGTGTCTTGGTTAATCTGCTTAATCATTAGGGCCATCTGAAAAGTTTGGGGAAATCAGGTCTCTGAGTGTAGCCAAAAAAACGGCTGCGCATAAGCCGGGAAACGTTGCTAACAACGCCTGAAATTTATGCATAAATGTTGCCAGAATAGATTTACTGGCGGTTGACAGTCTTTTTATTCCCGGCGTAACATGCGCGCACTATTATCAATGAGGAACTGCGCCTTGGACACACCCAGTAGATACTGGCTCAATAACCTGTTCATTAGGTACCACTTCTAAGGCCCTCCTCTTTGCTGATGGCCTTAGTGGTTGTCAGCGACCCCCGTTTTGTCGCTGTGAGTCAGATCTGAATTTGGTCTGAATTGCGCCGGTGACATCTCTCACCTCGTGATTTTCTGTGCTTCAACGCGTTGTCCACTTTCCGTAATTTTTGGGAGAACGGGCACATGCTGAGTGCTTTTAAATTAGAAAACAGCCGCTTATCCCGTTTAGAGCTGGACGAGTCAGACGATCTCAAAACCTCATTGTGGGTCGATTTGGTTGAACCTGACGATCAGGAGCGCGAACGCGTTCAATGTGAATTAGGGCAAAGCCTGGCCACGCGGCCTGAACTGGACGATATCGAAGCTTCCGCACGTTTCTTTGAAGATGACGACGGCCTGCATATTCACTCCTTTTTCTATTATGAAGACGCTGAAGACCACGCGGGCAACAGTACCGTCGCCTTTACCGTGCGCGAAGGGCGTCTATATACCCTGCGTGAGCGCGAATTACCGGCATTTCGTCTCTACCGTATGCGCGCCAGAAACCAGAAACTGGTCGATGGCAACGCGTATGAACTGCTGCTGGATTTGTTCGAAACCAAAATCGAACAGCTGGCGGATGAGATTGAAAATATCTACAGCGATCTGGAAAAACTCAGCCGCGTGATCATGGAAGGGCATCAGGGCGACGAATACGACGCCGCGCTTTCCACGTTGGCGGAGCTGGAAGATATCGGCTGGAAAGTTCGGTTGTGTCTGATGGATACCCAGCGCGCACTGAATTTCCTGGTGCGTAAAGCGCGCCTGCCTGCGGGCCAGCTGGAACAGGCGCGTGAAGTGTTGCGCGATATCGAATCCCTGTTGCCGCACAACGAATCTCTGTTCCAGAAAGTGAACTTCCTGATGCAGGCGGCGATGGGCTTTATCAACATCGAACAGAACCGCATCATCAAGATCTTCTCGGTGGTTTCGGTCGTCTTCCTGCCGCCAACGCTGGTGGCATCCAGCTACGGAATGAACTTCGAATTCATGCCGGAACTGAAATGGTCATTCGGTTATCCGGGCGCGATTGCCCTGATGATCCTCGCCGGACTGGCACCTTACCTGTACTTCAAACGTAAAAACTGGCTATAACCGGTCAGACAAAATATCCCCCTCTTGCGCCTCGTCGCGGCGGGGGATTCCATCTTTGTTGTGTCTTTGCGGTTCCCTCTCCTGTTTAAAATATGTTAATAAAGAGCGCTGAATTCTCTTAAAAAACAGACCAACTGCCATGTTAATGGAAAGGATGGCTCCGGCGGGCCAGTGGATAATCCTCGTCGTTTCCTCGCTGATTCTCGGTATTATTTTTCAAACATTCCATGTTCCGGCCGCGCTGTTACTCGGGCCGATGATTGTCGGCGTGCTGATGGGGTTGCTGGGCGCCAGTGTGCGCATTCATCCGCTGTTCTTCAAAATCTCGCAGGGCGTGTTGGGCTGCATGATTGCACAAAGCCTTTCGCCGTCAATTTTACCTCCGCTTCTGAATGACTGGCCGCTTGTGCTGATGGTGCTCGTGGCGACGCTGCTGGCCAGCGGGTTGTCCGGCTGGCTGCTGGTGCGGTTTAGTCAATTACCGGGGCCGACCGGCGCGTGGGGTTCTTCCCCCGGCGGTGCCAGCGCAATGGTGGCGATGGCCGGTGATTTCGGCGCGGACGTTCGTCTGGTCGCGTTCATGCAGTATCTACGGGTGTTGTTCGTTGCCACGGCAGCGGCGTTCGTGGCACGTGTGAGCATGGGCGACAGTGCGTCGCTGGCGGCGGCCGTTGTCTGGTTTCCGCCGCTGACCTGGCGGTTCTTCGCCACCGTTTTTCTGGCGCTGGCCGGTGTCTGGCTCGGGCCGCGTTTGCGTATTCCTTCCGGCGCACTTCTGCTTCCGGCCGTCGTCGGCGCGGTGCTGCATTCCACCGGCACTGTCACTTTAGAAGTACCCGAATGGCTGCTGGCGATGGCGTACACGCTGATTGGCTGGAGCGTCGGCCTGCGCTTCACCCGGCCTATCTTCAAACTGGCGCTGCGCACATTGCCGCAGATGATTGCGTCGATTATCGGCCTGATGCTGATTTGCGGGGGAATGGCGTGGGTGCTGACGAAGTTACTGCATGTGGATATGCTGACGGCGTATCTGGCGACCAGCCCCGGAGGGCTGGACACCGTCGCGATTATTGCAGCGGGAAGTCACGCGGATTTGGGCTTTGTGATGGCGATGCAGACGTTGCGTCTGATCACCATCCTCGTCACCGGCCCGGCGATGGCGCGTTTTATATCACGCAGCGCTGTGTCCGCATCTTCCTCGTCTTAAGCGGCCTTGCGTGTAAAGTGCATCGCCGATAAAGCACAGCAGTCCGACCCAGATAAAGCCGAACGTAATCAGCTGGGAAGGGTGAACGGTTTCGCCGTAGAACACCACCGCCAGCAGGAACATCAGCGTCGGGCCGAGATACTGGAAAAAGCCCAAGGTTGAAAGCTTCAGGCGCGCCGCAGCGGCGGTAAAGAACAGCAGCGGAATGGTGGTAATAATCCCGGCAGCCATCAGCAGTAAATCCAGCGACCACGGATTTGCCGCCAGGTTACTGGTCGGGCTGTGGGCGATAAAGAACAGATAAATCGCCGCCAGCGGCAGCAACCATAGCGTTTCAATCAACATACCTGTCTGGGAATCAACGCCAATTTTCTTACGCAGCAAACCGTAGAACGCGAATGTCAGTGACAATCCGATCGCGATAACAGGTACGGAGCCAAATATCCAGACTTGCACCAGAACACCGGCGAAGGCCAGCGCCACGGCAAACCATTGCAAACGGCGGAACCGCTCCCGCAAAAACAGCATCCCCAGCACCACGTTGACCAGCGGGTTGATAAAATAGCCCAGGCTGGCTTCCAGAATATGGTCGTGATTAATGGCCCAGATGAAAATCAGCCAGTTCCCACCGACAAGCAGCGCGGTGATGAGTAACATGCCGACTTTCTTCGGTTGTGCGAGCACCCGATGGACATCGCTCCAGCTGCGGCTGACCGACAGAAGCACTAGCATGAAGAAGAATGACCAGATCACCCGGTGCGTCAGAATTTCATCCGCAGGAACCTGTTTGATGAGCTTGAAGTACGCCGGAGCGATCCCCCAGATCAGATAGGCAACAAAGGCAAAAATAATGCCCTGCCGGGTACGGTGTGCGTCCATGTGGGTGCCTGAAAAAGATAAAGAGAAAAGAAGCGCAAGTTTACCTGATTTATTGCAGCAGATTGCGCTTCTGATGCGCTGAAAGCACAACGCGCTTAGCGTCAGCCCACCATGTAAGTGGCGGTAGTGGTGGCGATATGAACGCCGGTATCGCTGTGCAAATCCACGCGTGCTACCGAAATTTTGTTCCCGGCGCGGATCAGGCTGCTGGAGGCGATGAAGAACTCGCCGCGTCCCGGACGCAGATAATCCACGCGCAGGTCAATGGTGCCCATTTTTGATAAACGCTGGCGCATCTCGGCTTCCAGCAAAGGATGATCGGGTTTATCGCGGCGGATCAGAGAACTGGTCACACACACCAACCCGGCGGCGACGTCCAGAACGGCGGCAATCACGCCACCGTGTAAGATTTTTTGTGCGGCGTTACCGACCAGCTTGGTCTGATTGGAAAATTTCAGCTCAGCGTAATTAACGTCGAGGCGTTTCAGTTCGAGCCCAAGTTCGCGGTTAAACGGCATGTCATAAACGAAAATATCGCCGATCAGTTGCAGGGCAGCCTCGTGGCTGAGGGATGAAGCAGGCATGGAGTGATTCCTGACGAAAATGTAAGACGCTTATGTTCGCCGAAAAAGTTAACGGGATGTTGATTTTAGGTGCGGGAGAAAGGGAATTCCAGAGTGCGACCGATAAATGTATTCAGTGGTCATGTTGAAATGTATTTGTGTGTAAAATGTTCCGCTTTGGATTTCCGGACTTAAGTCAGCAGGAAACCGGCCAGGTAGCAGGCCAGTAAACAATAACTCTTTTTAAAATTTTAGGGCGAGGGTAAGGAAAAATGCGTAAAAATTGGGCTGTCGGTGCCGCCATTCTGGCGTTGCCAGCGTTGGGCTATGCGGCTGAGGCCACCATTCAGGAAGTGCATGATAAACCGGCCGTTCGCGGCAGTATTATCGCCAGTATGTTGCAGGATCACGACAACCCGTTCACGCTTTATCCTTACGAATCAAACTATTTGCTGTATACCGACACCAGCAATATTAACAAAAAAGCCATTCAGTCTTATGACTGGGCGGACAATGCCAAGCACGATGAAGTTGAGTTCCAGCTGAGCCTGGCATTCCCTCTGTGGCGCGGTATTGCCGGGGATAACTCGGTGCTCGGCGCGTCTTATACGCAGAAATCGTTCTGGCAGCTTTCCAACCGTGGCGAGTCTTCACCGTTCCGCGAAACTAACTATGAGCCGCAACTGTTCCTGGCCTGGGCGACGGATTACGACTTCCTGGGCTGGACGTTACGCGAAGCCGAATACGGCGTTAATCACGATTCCAACGGGCGTTCTGACCCGACTTCGCGCAGCTGGAACCGCGTCTATGCGCGCTTTATGGCGCAACATGGCAACTGGCAGGTCGATGTCAAACCCTGGTATCGCCTGCCGGAAAGTGACAAAAATGACGATAATCCGGACATCACCAAATACATGGGGTATTACCGTCTCAAAGTCGGTTATGCCCTCGGTGACAGCGTGTTCAGCGTCGAAAGCCGCTACAACTGGAACACCGGCTACGGCGGCGCGACTACGGGCTGGAGCTATCCGATCAGCAAACACGTTCGCTTCTACACGCAGGTGTTCAGCGGTTACGGTGAATCGTTAATCGACTACAACCACAAGCAAACTCGCGTCGGTGTCGGTATCATGCTTAACGACATGATGTAATATCCGTCATACTCAGGTTGCATGCCCTTTGGCTGCAACCTGAATTATTTAGGGTATATTATGTCGGTGCAGTACAGCCCCGGCGGCTTTAGGGTTTAGCCGGGTGGTTTGAACAGTTGGGGAATTGAGTGTCTACGGCGGCAGTGATAAACAAAGAAGAGCTGGCTCATCAGGTATTACGCGATACCTTCGGCTATCAGCAATTCAGACCAGGCCAGCAAACTATCATCAATACCGCCATTTCTGGCCGGGATTGTCTGGTTGTGATGCCGACCGGCGGCGGTAAATCGCTGTGCTACCAAATCCCTGCGCTGGTGATGGACGGCCTGACGCTGGTCGTTTCCCCGCTCATCTCTCTGATGAAAGATCAGGTTGATCAGCTGATGGCGGCAGGCGTTGAAGCGGGATGCCTGAACTCCACGCAAACCCGCGAGCAACAGCAGGAAGTGATGACCGGTTGCCGTACGGGCCGTATCAAAATGCTGTATATCGCGCCGGAACGCCTTATGATGGGCGACTTCCTCGAACAACTGCAACAGTGGAATCCGGCCATGCTGGCCGTCGATGAAGCCCACTGTATTTCCCAATGGGGCCACGATTTCCGTCCGGAATATCGCGCGCTCGGCCAGCTGAAGCTGCGCTACCCGCAATTACCGGTGATCGCGCTGACCGCGACCGCCGATGAAGCCACCCGTAACGACATTGTTCGTCTGCTTGAGCTGAACGATCCGCTGATTCAGGTCAGCAGCTTCGATCGCCCGAACATCCGTTACACGCTGGTGGAAAAGTTTAAACCGCTCGATCAGCTGATCCGTTTTGTGCAGGACCAGCGCGGTAAAAGCGGCATTATTTATTGCAACAGCCGCGCCAAAGTTGAAGACACCGCCGCGCGTCTGCAAAGTCGAGGGCTGAGCGTCGGCGCGTATCACGCCGGTCTGGACAATGAAACCCGCGCCCGCGTGCAGGAAGGTTTCCAGCGCGATGACCTGCAAATTGTGGTTGCGACCGTCGCATTCGGAATGGGCATCAACAAACCGAACGTCCGTTTTGTGGTTCACTTTGATATTCCGCGCACCATCGAGTCTTACTATCAGGAAACCGGGCGAGCAGGACGTGATGGTCTGCCTGCCGAAGCGGTGTTGTTGTATGACCCGGCGGATATGGCGTGGCTGCGCCGCTGTCTGGAAGAAAAACCGGCCGGTGCGCAACAGGATGTGGAACGCCACAAACTGAATGCGATGAACGCATTTGCCGAGGCACAAACCTGCCGCCGTCTGGTGCTGCTTAACTATTTTGGTGAAGGCAAACAGAACGCCTGCGGCAACTGCGACGTCTGCCTTGACCCGCCAAAACGCTACGACGGCCTGCTGGACGCGCAAAAAGCGCTGTCGGTGGTGGCGCGCGTCGGGCAACGCTTTGGTTTGGGTTACGTGGTCGAAGTGCTGCGCGGATCGAACAACCAGCGTATCCGCGAATACGGGCACGAAAAACTGACCGTCTACGGCATCGGTAAAGAGCACAGCAACGAGCATTGGACCAGCGTGGTACGCCAGCTGATCCATCTCGGGCTGATTACTCAGAACATCGCCATGCATTCGGCGCTACAACTGACCGAATCTGCCCGTCCGGTATTGCGCGGCGAAATTCCGTTGCAACTGGCGGTGCCGCGTATTCAGACGCTGAAAATTAAAAGCACATCACGCCAGAAAACCTATGGCGGAAATTACGATCACAAGCTGTTTGCCAAATTGCGCAAACTGCGTAAATCGCTGGCGGATGAAAATAACGTGCCGCCGTACGTGGTCTTTAATGACACGACGCTGCTGGAAATGGCAGAACATCTGCCAGTCAGCCCGAGCGATTTGCTGGACATTACCGGCGTCGGTCAGCGTAAGCTCGAGAAATTCGGGCGGCCATTTATGACGATGATCCGCGACCATATCGATAACGGCGACGAGTAACAGAATTCAGTTCCCTACACATAAAACAGAGAGTTAATCATGCTGATGCTATTCCTGACGGTTGCGATGGTCCATCTGATCGCGCTGATGAGTCCGGGGCCGGACTTCTTCTTTGTCTCGCAAACGGCGGCCAGCCGTTCACGCAAAGAAGCCATGATGGGTGTGATTGGTATTACGCTGGGTGTGCTGGTCTGGGCGGCGGTTGCGCTGATGGGCTTACACTTGATTCTGCAAAAAATGGCGTGGCTGCACCAGATTATCACCGTCGGCGGTGGCTTGTACCTGTGCTGGATGGGTTGGCAGTTGCTGAAATCTGCACGGGCTAAAAAGCAGAATGACGATGAAACGCCAGTGGTTCTGCCCGCGCGTGGCAGGACTTTTATGCGTGGCCTGCTGACTAACCTCTCGAACCCGAAAGCCGTGATTTACTTCGGCAGCGTGTTTTCTATGTTCGTTGGTGACAGCGTCAGCGGCGGCGAGCGTCTGGGTATCTTCCTGCTGATCGTGGTGGAAACGCTGGCGTGGTTCTCTTTAGTGGCGATGGTGTTTGCGTTGCCGAAAATGCGCCGTGGTTATCAGCGTTTGGCGAAATGGATCGACGGCATAGCGGGTGTGGTTTTCGCTGGCTTCGGCATTGCGCTGATCGTAAATCGCTGATTAAAACGCTCTGCACAAAAAAGGGTCCGGTGATTTGCCGGACCCTTTTTGCATTTCAGGGATTTACACTTTTCGCGCACTGGCCAACAAAACGCCAACCAGCATAAACAGCGAACCGAAAATCCGGTTCAGCAGCTGCATTTGCTTTGGGGCTTTTACCCAACCGGCGATTCTCGTGGCTAGCGTGGCGTAACCGATCATCACAATGATATCGACAACCACGGTGGTGACGCCCAATACCACGTATTGTGCAGCCTGCGGCTGGTGCGGAATGATAAACTGCGGGAATAGTGCGGCCAGAAACACAATGCTTTTGGGATTGGTCAGATTCACCAGAATGGCGCGTTTAAACAAACGGCGGCGCGGCATACTGCTGGCGAGTGCGTTCAGATCAATCGCACCGGCAGAACGCCACTGGCAGATACCCAGCCAGATTAGATAGGCGGCACCAAACCATTTCAGCAACTCAAAGGCGAGCAGTGATTGCGAAATCAGCGCGCCCAGCCCGATGCCGACCAGAACGATGTGGATCGACAAACCGAGCTGTAAACCGGCAATCGACGCCACTGCACCGCGGTAACCGTGGCTGATGCCGGTACTCATGGTGTTAATCGCGCCGGAACCCGGGGACAAACTTAAAATAGAAGTGGTGAGCAGGTAGGTTAACCACCAGTCCAAGGTCATTGTGAGACTCCCTGAATACGTTTTGTGTTGTTTTATGGCACAATACGCCATTGTCTATAATTGCGCTATAACTCACAAATAACACTTTCTTCCTCCCCGCCATGCGACTTTGGATTATTGAATGCCTGTAAATATTGCGAAGTGGTTAACACGTGAGAAAGAGTTCTCCGCCTTTGCGACCGGGCCTTTGCTCGATTTCTGGCAGCAACGCGAAGAAGGTGAGTTTAGCGGCGTCGATGACGTCCCGATCCGCTACGTTCGTTTCTGTTCGCCCTCACACGATAAAGTCATCGTGGTGTCACCGGGGCGTATTGAAAGCTACGTAAAATACCCGGAAGTGGCTTACGACTTATTCCACTGTGGTTACGATGTCATGATTCTCGATCACCGCGGTCAGGGGCGTTCGGGACGTATGCTCGAAGATCCGCACTGCGGCCATGTTCAGCATTTCGACGACTATGTTGACGATTTCGAAACTTTTTATCAGCTTGAAATCGCGCCACGTCAGTACGTGAAAAAGTTCGCGCTGGCCCATTCAATGGGGGGGGCAATTCTGGCGTTGTTTATGGCGAAGTATCCTGAGCGCTTCGATGCGGCGGCGTTATTAGCGCCGATGACGGGTATCTATCTGCCGATGCCGGGATGGGTTTCGCGGCGCATTCTCAACTGGGCGGAGAATCGTCCGGTTCGCCGTGATGGTTACGCGCTGGGTACCGGTCACTGGCGTCCGCTGCCGTTTGTGGTGAATCAGCTGACGCACAGCCGCGAGCGATATCGCCGTAATCTGCGTTTTTATGCGGATTACCCGGAACTCCAGGTCGGCGGACCTACGTATCACTGGGTGCGCGAAGGCATTGAGGCGGGCATGCACATCCTCAAAGAAGCCGAAAAAATCACGACCCCTGTTCTTTTATTGCAGGCGAGCGAAGACCGGGTGGTAGACAACCGGTCGCACCTCGCTTTTTGTCAGGCCATGGCCGCTGCGGGGCACCCTTGTGAAGGGGGAAAGCCGCTGGTCATCGAAGGCGCGCGCCATGAGATCCTGTTTGAGCGGGACGACCTGCGGGCACAGGCGCTGGACGCCATCATGCGCTTTTTTGCGCGACAGCATTAATCCGCGGTTCGCCGCGCACAACTCCATCAGAGGTTAGAACCTAACGCTATGTACCCTGTTGTTGCTTCCGATTTAGATGGCACACTGCTATCACCTGACCATACCCTGAGCCCGTTCGCGAAAGAGACGCTGAAATTGCTGACCCAGCGCGATGTGCATTTCGTGTTCGCGACCGGACGTCACCATATTGACGTTGCGCAGATGCGCGACAATCTCGAGATCAGCGCGTACATGATCACCTCAAACGGTGCGCGTGTGCATAACACCGACGGAGAGCTGATTTTCGCCCATAATCTCGATGAAGACATTGCCAAAGACCTGTTTGGCATCATGCACAACAATCCGGATATCCTGACCAACGTTTACCGTAACGACGACTGGTACATGAACCGTGACCGCGCCGATCAGGATGATTTTTTCCGTGAATCCGTTTTCAAATACAAACTTTATGAACCGGGTTTGCTGGAAACTGACGGCATCTGCAAAGTGTATTTCACCTGTGAAGATCACGAAAAATTGCTGCCACTCGAAGAAGCCATTAATGCGCGCTGGGGCGATCGTGTAAACGTCAGCTTCTCACTGCCGGTTTGTCTGGAAGTGATGGCGGGCGGCGTATCGAAAGGTCACGCGCTGGAATACGTGTCTAAACTGATGGGTTATACCTTGAAAGATTGCATCGCGTTTGGCGACGGTCTGAATGACCTGGAAATGCTGTCGATGGCGGGTAAAGGTTGCCTGATGAGTGGCTCATTGCCACGTCTGAAAGCGGCAATGCCGGATGCGGAAATCATTGGTTCCAACGCCGACGACGCCGTGCCGCATTACCTGCGCAAAATGTATTTGTCTGAATAATCGTTTCCTGAATCGTCATTGAAAAAGGCACCTTCCGGTGCCTTTTTGTTTTCTATGCTTTCAGCCTGAATCAGGCGTTTTTCGCCAGCTGCGCTTTGTGTTTATTTTCACTCAGCATCGTCAGTACCAGCAGAAGCACCGCCAGCACGCACCCGGCGATCATCACGATAAAGCCGCCATCCCAGCCGAAGAAATCAACGGTATAGCCGACGATAGCGCTCGCCGCCACTGAACCGCCGAGATAGCCAAACAGGCCGGTAAAGCCCGCCGCCGTCCCCGCCGCTTTCTTCGGTGCCAGTTCCAGCGCATGCAAGCCAATCAGCATGACCGGGCCATAAATCAGGAAGCCGATGGTGATCATACAGGCCATGTCGATACCCGGATTACCGACCGGATTCAGCCAGTAAATCACGGTGGCGATCGTCACCAATACCATAAAGAACACGCCGGTTGCGCCGCGATTTCCTTTGAAGACTTTATCCGACATCCAGCCGCACAGCAGCGTGCCCGGAATACCGGCATATTCATACAGGAAATACGCCCACGAGGATTTATCCAGCGCGAAATGTTTCACCTCTTTCAGGTAAGTCGGTGACCAGTCCAGAATGCCGTAGCGCAGCAGGTAAACAAACACGTTGGCCAGCGCGATATACCACAGCAGCTTGTTGGGCAAAATGTACTGCATGAAGATCTGTTTTGCCGTCAGCTCCTGCTCGGCGGATTCTTTCACGTAGTCCGGCGGATAATCGTTTTTGTATTCTTCAATCGGCGGGAGACCACAGGACTGCGGGGTATCGCGCATCGTCATGAACGCGAAAACGGCCAGCAAGATTGCGCCGAACGCGGGCATATACAGCGCCGCGTGCCAGTCGTTAAACCAGGCCATGCCCAGCAGGAACAGCAGCGGAGGAATGCCGCCGCCGACGTTATGCGCGCAGTTCCAGACGGAAACAATGCCGCCACGTTCTTTCTGCGACCACCAGTGAACCATCGTGCGTCCGCACGGCGGCCAGCCCATGCCCTGAAACCATCCGCACAGGAACAGCAGAACGAACATGATGGCGATGCTGGACGTGGCCCAAGGCACAAAGCCCATAAACAGCATTACGGCGGCGGCGAGGATTAAACCCGCAGGCAGAAATACGCGTGGATTCGAGCGGTCAGAAACCGATCCCATGATGAATTTAGAAATGCCGTAGGCGATAGAAATCCCGGACAACGCAAAGCCTAAATCACCCCGCGAAAAACCCTGATCGATGAGATAGGGCATCGCTAATGCGAAGTTTTTACGAACCAGATAGTAAGCGGCATAGCCGAAGAAGATCCCCATGAAAATCTGCCAGCGGAGACGGCGGTAGAGCGGATCAACGTGGTTTTCATCCACGGGCGCTTTATGGGGCGCGGGTTTGAAGATACTGAGCATAAATGCCTCCGATGGCATAAATCAGGTCTGACTCCTCATGAGCCAATGACGTAAGGGCGGTGCAAGGGTGTTCCAAAACGAACATGATTTTAGCAATTCGCGCACAAACGAACTGTGATTTATGACCGAAATGTTACATTTTTATTACAGGAGAGGCGGGTTTTGTGAGGGTGGGTAACAGCTTGGGACAAAAAAAGGCGAAGCCTGAGCCCCGCCTGATATTTTCGCAACATCTGAATTTACTGAATTTTCAGTGTATTAATAATTGCTTCGGCATCCGTCTGCGCCTGTTGCTGATTATCCGCTGGCAACGTGATTTGCAGCGTCAGCAGGTGGCTGTCGACCTTGCCCAGCACGATAGAGGAATACGCTTTCTGACCAGCAGAGGTGATGACGCTGTCGTACTGCTGCAACGTTTGACCGTTCACCTGAATCGCTTTATTAGTGACGACTTGCAGATTGGTATCGCGCGCTTTTTGCTGGTCCTGTAAACGACCCGCCAAAACGTCCAGTGACTCCGTGGTGTTATCACCCAGGATCACAATCACCGCTTTCTGGCCGGTGCTGTCTGCGTAGACGTGCATATTGTTTGCCTGAGTGCCCAGCTTACCGCTCTGGTCGCTCATTCCCTGCGGCAGGGAGAACGTCACTTTGCCATCCAGCAGACTGACTGGTGTGGTCGCCGTTGCGGCGGCGGCAGGTGCGCCTTTATCTGCAGCTGGCGCGTCTGTTGATTTACCATCACACGCAGCCAGACCGGCGATCAGTACTGCCATTCCCATCATTTTTGCGACATTACGCATCGGGCTTCCTTAAGTGGCCTGTCTATCAGGCTTACATGTTGACTTAACAGTCGTTATGGCAACCTATTCAGGCCACAAATGCAAGTCAGATTATGGCGCGATTTGTGTCATCTGAGACGCCGTCGTCACTCTTAGTGCGCGCTGACCGCGGAAGCCTTGTGATTTCCTTGCGCCGACAGCCGCTTAAGCAACATGTTGAGCAGCATGCCGTACATCGGCAGGAAGAACACCAGACAGATCAGCACTTTGAAGCTGTAATCCACCAGCGCGATTTCTACCCAGTGCGCTGCCATAAAGGCATCGGTACTTTTGTAGAACGCGATGAAGAAGAAGGACAGCGTATCGCTGATATTGCCGAGGAACATCGAGGCGACCGGCGCAATCCACCAGCGGCGGTTCTGGCGCAGGCGGTTAAATACGTGAACGTCGAGGATTTGTCCCAGCACGTAAGCCATAAAGCTGGCGGTCGCGATGCGGGCGACCATGATGTTCAGGCTGCTGAGCGCTTCAACGCCCTGCCACTGTGCTTCAAAGAACAGTGCGGAAATCACGTAAGAGATTGCCAGTGCCGGGATCATGACGGAAAGGATAATCCGGCGTGCCAGCGGTGCGCCAAAGATACGCACCGTGAGATCGGTAGCCAGGAAAATAAACGGAAAAGTGAACGCGCCCCAGGTGGTATGGAAACCAAAAATGGAGACAGGCAGCTGAACCAGATAGTTGCTGGACGTAATGATGGCGATGTGGAATAGCGAAAGCCATATCAACGCGGAAAACCGCTGTTGAGCAGTAAAAGAGTACATAGATGTGACCTTTTTTTATAAAAAAATTGGGGTGAGGGAACCCAAACGTATTTTTACTTCTGCACTGACTGAGTTATCACGTGCGGCGCGCATAGTACCTGTTTGCGCACCGTTTGCGCAACAGATTAGATGGTTAATTTTAGCGCAATGCGCCTTGTTTGTTGCACCAGAAAACCAGCGGGTTAAACTGTCGCGCATTCACGTATGAAGATGTTGAGACACGAAATGACCGACCCCTTTATCAATCCCGACCATCAGCTTGATGCGCTGGGTCTGCGTTGCCCGGAACCTGTGATGATGGTTCGCAAAACGGTGCGCACCATGAAAGATGGCGAAACACTGCTGATCTTCGCCGATGATCCGGCAACGACCCGCGATATTCCCGGTTTCTGCCGTTTTATGGAACACCGCCTGTTAGCGTCGGATACAGAAAACCTGCCGTACCGCTATTTGCTGTGCAAAGGTCTGGTGGAAAAGCAGGGCTGATTGCTCAGCCCTGACGGTCAGTGTGATTTCTTGCGCAACAGCCGCAAGGCATTGGCAGTGACTAACGCCGTTGCGCCGGAATCGGCCAGCACCGCCAGCCACAAACCGGTCAGCCCCATAATCGTGGTCACCAGAAATATCGCCTTCAGCCCCAGCGCAATGGTGATGTTCTGACGGATATTCGCCCGCGTTGCGCGTGATAAACTGATCATCTGCGCCAGCCCGCTCAGACGGTTGTGCGTCAGCGCCGCGTCGGCGGTTTCCAGTGCCACGTCGGTGCCACTTCCCATCGCAATTCCGATCGTAGCGGCTTTCATGGCGGGCGCATCGTTAATGCCGTCGCCGACCATTGCGACCGGTTTAACCGCATTCAGCGCGGTGACTGCCGAGACTTTGTCCACAGGCAATAAGCCCGCGCGGAACTCAATCCCAAGACGATCCGCGATAGTTTTCGCTGCACGCGGGTTGTCGCCGGTCAGCATCACCGCAGACACGCCCAGCGCTTTAAGTTTCTGCAACGCATTCACTGCATCGTCACGTAAACGATCCTGCATCGCGATGAGCCCGACCGCTGTTTCATCTTTTAAGACCACAACGACCGTTTTGCCGGTTGATTCCCAGTCCGTGATTTGCGCGCGGGCCTCCTGTGTCAGTACCGGTTCCGCAACACGCACTGGCGCGAGAACCTGAACCTTACTGCCAGACACCACGCCTTCCACGCCGGAACCGGCCAGTGCGCGGCGGTTCTGCGCCGTCATTGGAACCGGATTACTTTCTTGTGCACGGGTCAGAATCGCCTGCGCCAGCGGATGATGCGAACCTTCTTCAACGGCGGCCGCCAGGCTTAACAGTTCCTTTTCGCTGGTATCATTGAGCGCGAAAACGTCCGTAACTTCGGGTTTGCCTTCGGTCAGCGTGCCGGTTTTATCCAGCGCGACCGTTTCAATCAGCGCCAGCTGTTCCAGCGCCGCGCCTCCTTTGATTAACGCGCCCTGACGCGTTGCCGCCGCCAGACCGGAAGTAATCGCTGCCGGCGTGGAAATCACCAGCGCGCACGGGCAACCAATCAGCAGCAGCGTCAGGCCACGGTAAATCCAGGTTTCCCATGACAAGCCCATCGCCAGCGGCGGAATGACAATGACCAGCAGCGACAGCAGCATGATGACCGGTGTGTAATAACGGCTGAAGGTATCAAGGAAACGCTCGATCGGCGCACGGCGCTCATCGGCTTCTTCGATCAGTTGCAGTATGCGGTCAATCGCGCTGCTGCCGGGCGCGGAAGCCACTTCAAGGCGCGCCAGACGGTCAACGCACAGGCTTCCCGCCGGGATTTTTTCGCCGGGCTGATGTTCAACGGGTACTGATTCGCCGGTTAATGCGCTTTCATCGAAACTGGCGTGGCCTTGTAAAATGGCGTCTGCTGGCAGGCGCGCGCCCGCCGCGATTTCAATGATATCGCCGGGGCGCAGGCTGCTGACCGGCACCGTTTCTGTTTTGTCGTTCACCACGCGTACGGCGGTATCCGGGATCAGCGCCATCAGGGATTTCACGCCACTGCGTGCGCGGCTCGAGGCGAAGGATTCCAGACGCTCGCCCACCATAAACAGCAGCAACACCATCGCGGCTTCGGCGGTCGCGCCTATGAACAGCGCACCCAGCGCCGCAATGCTCATCAGCGTTTCGATAGCGAAGGGCGAACCGGAACGCGTCTGGCGGATGGCCTGACGCAGCACCGGCCACAGACCGACCAGCGTGGTGGCGATAAACGCGATTTCACCCCACTGCGGACTGACGTGATCGAGCGCCCAGCTCAGCAGCATCAGTACCGACAGGGCGATCAGCGGCAGCATTTCCTTCAGGCGGGAGGCTTCCGGTTCGGGCGCAGCGGTTTTTTTATCGAGAGATTGCAGGGTAAAACCTGCGGCGATGACGGCTTGCTGAACATCTTGTGAAATGTCATATCCCGCATCAATGACCAGTTTTTCTGTCGTAAATAACACTCTGGCGCGGCTGACGCCCTCGAGGCCGGAGACGGCATTTTCAATTTTACGGGCGCACGCGGGGCAATCCATTCCGGCGACTTTCCAGCTGTACTGTAAGTCACCGGAATGCGCGGCTTCGGGGGCATCTTCCCCCGGCGAGCCTTCTGCATTGCCGTCGCCAGAAGTGTGGGAGTGCTCACCTGACTTCGGTTTGCAGCAGCTTTCGGTAGTGCAACTGTCTGTGGCAGCGCTGGCCGAAACTGGCAGCGTTGTACGCGTGTCACAGCAGCCCGCAGGATGTGTACCGGGCTGAACTGGCGCGCTGATTTTATTGATACGCAGCGCGGGGCCGCGTTTGGCCTGACAGCCGCAGCTGCATCCGGTGTTTTTTTGAAGTGGGGTCATAGTGCCTCCGGTTTAAAACCGAGTGGAATTGCACTCAGTGTAAACGTTGGAGCCAGCTCTAAGGTCAAGAGGAATTTAAAACGGCAGATCCGGAACAGACCTGCCATAAGGAAGAATCACAAATACAGCGAGCGGACAATCAGGAAGTGGCCGCCGAAATAACACGCGGCAACCAGCGCGTCGGAGGCGCGGAAAGTGAAGCGATAACGGCTGATGAGCCAGAAAATATTCCCCAGCAACAGCAGCGCAGCGCCGCAAAACAGCGAGAATGCCATGTCGGTGCTGCGTGCGAAATACTGTTCACCCGCCAGCCAGACCATCAGCAGCGTCATCGCGATGTAAGTGGTCACTGCCCAGCGAAGTTCCGCAAGCCGCGTCCAGATTACCGCCAGTAATATCGCGCCGATAATCAGCAGCGTCAGCGGCAAAGGCCAGAAGAACGTAATCGTCATCTGGCTGGCAAAACTGAGCGTATACAGCAGATGCGAGAGGAAAAACGCCCCGATGGCGTACATAAACCGCTCTTCCGGCAGTAACAGCAGACCGTCTGCGACCAGCGTCGCGGCCAGACCCAGCAGGATCAGATAGCTGTAAACATTGAGCGTCGGTGCCTGCCAGGCGAGTAAAAGCAGCAATAATAAGGTGACGGGTTTGAATACCCAGCGTTGCCAGCGCGGGCCGCGATAGCTGGCGTCAACGAACAACCAGCCTGAGAAAAATACTGCAAGGAATGGCCAACTCATTGTTTATCCTTTTATATTTAAAAACAGAAGATAAAACCAACGCAAGGATCTGCCCTCAGAAAAACACATCCTGTTTTCCCGTACTTATTCTCAGTGTAGGAGAGGCGCGGTGCCGCAGACAATCAGAAATAACCTTATCAGGCCGTCTGTTCAGGCTGAGTTGAAGAATAGCAGCCGCAAAGGGGCTTTTTACGGCGCAGGACGCACCGTAAAACGGGGATTACTTTTTGGTGGGCAACGGAGGCTGTTTTTTCTGCCAGGCCAGCAATTCAAACACGCCGAACAGGAAAATACGGGTTTGCAGCCAGCCGCCAATGGTGTCTTTTTCCTTGCCCTGCGTGGCTTTCAGCAACATCACCTGCAAGCCGTGCATGAAGAACATGAACACAATCGCCACGTCTAAAAAGTATTTGATCGGCTTCGGGAAAGGGTGAATCAGGTTGAATGCCAGAAACGCCCAAATACACAACATCAACAACCGACCGATATTGATCAACATCTTACTGCTCCTGTTCTGGTGAGCCGGTTTCAGGCTTCACATCGCGATGGTATAGGCGATAAGCAACTTGTCCGGCGACTTTCTCACGGTGCAAACGCCAGCTGGCGGGGACATCCAGCGTGTCGTGTTCGGCTTCTGTTTCGACATAAATCCAGGCTTCGTCTGCCAGCCAGTTATTTTGCTCCAGCAGATTCAGCGTGTCTTGCAAAATACCTTTACGGAAAGGCGGATCGAGGAAAACCACATCAAAGGCATTCCCGGCTTTTGCCAGCCAGTTCAAAGTATTGACGTTAAAGACTTGCGCATCTTTGGCGTTTAGCAGCGCCAGGTTTTTCTCTAACTGTTGCGCAACCGGGCGCTCAAACTCCAGCAGTGTGGCGCTGGCGGCGTAGCGCGATAACGCTTCCAGACCGAGTGCGCCGCTGCCTGCAAAACAGTCCAGACAATGTGCGCCCTGCAAAACCGGCGCGAGCCAGTTAAACAGCGTTTCGCGCACGCGATCGGTGGTCGGGCGCAGTCCCGGACTGTGTGGAACCGGAAGTTTGCGTCCGCGCCAGAGACCGCCAATAATTCGGATCTGGCCTGCGGCTGGAGTGTTGGGTTTCTTTGCCATAGTTCGCTTGTGTAATCCAAAGCCGTCGGGCTTCGTTGCATATCGTTTGGAGGGCTATTCTACCGGTGTGCGGGCAATGGGCAAATGTTTAACATGGGCGATTGAAAAACCACCGGAATTCAATACGCGGGCGTGTTGCCGGAAGGGGAAAGTGATAGACTGCCCGACCATAACCCTATTAATAATCCGTTCGCCAATCATTAGCGGCGAGGAGTGAAGTTGTAAAATGGCAAAAGATAAAAAACGCGGTTTCTTCTCCTGGTTTGGCCGTGGCCGTCAGGAAGAAGAGCAGCAGAAAGAAGAAACACGCGTAGAGCCGCCGGTTGCCGAAGCGCCGCTGAGTGATACGCCTGCGCAGGAAGCACCTCCGGCCGCTGAAGAACCTCGCGAACAGGCAGCGGCTGAACTGGCTGAAGAAATTGTTCACATCACCGAACAGGTCGCGGCGCAGCCGGTCGTTGAAACTACTGTCGATGAAGTGCCGGTCGTTGCAGAAGTCATAGCCGAAGAACCGGTGCTTGTTCAAGAACAGGTTGTTGAAGACGAATTCGTTGAGTCAGCCGTTGAGATTGCAGAAGACGCCCGCGAAGATTCTCTCGACGCTATCGACGACAGCCTGGTTGTCGAAGAAGAACCTGTTGAAGAGGCGCCGCTGCCCGTTGCGCTCGATCCTATCGTTGTGCTGCCTGCCGCTGAAACTGAGCAGGAACGTCCGACGAAAGAAGGTTTCTTTGCCCGCCTGAAACGCAGTCTGGTTAAAACTAAGCAGAATCTCGGCTCCGGTTTTGTCGGCCTGTTCCGTGGTAAAAAAATCGACGACGATCTGTTTGAGGAACTGGAAGAACAGCTTCTGATCGCCGACGTGGGTGTTGAAACCACGCGTAAAATTATCACTTCGCTGACTGAACACGCTTCCCGCAAGCAGCTGAAGGACGCCGATGCGCTCTACGGCAAGCTGAAGGAAGAAATGTCCGAAATTCTGTCGAAAGTGGACGAGCCGCTGGATGTCAGCGGAAAAACCCCGTATGTCATTCTGATGGTTGGCGTGAACGGCGTCGGTAAAACAACCACCATCGGTAAGATGGCGCGTCAGTTTGAAGCGCAGGGCAAATCTGTAATGCTGGCGGCGGGTGATACTTTCCGTGCGGCGGCCGTTGAACAGTTGCAGGTCTGGGGGCAGCGCAACAAGATCCCGGTTATCGCTCAGCATACCGGTGCCGATTCCGCTTCCGTGATTTTCGATGCCATTCAGGCGGCGAAGGCCCGTAATATCGACGTCTTGATCGCCGATACCGCAGGGCGTTTGCAGAACAAAGCGCACCTGATGGAAGAGCTGAAGAAAATCGTCCGCGTGATGAAGAAACTCGACGAAGACGCACCGCATGAGGTTATGCTGACGCTCGACGCCAGTACCGGCCAGAATGCCGTCAGCCAGGCAAAATTGTTTAACGAAGCGGTCGGGCTTACCGGCATTACGTTGACTAAACTGGACGGCACCGCCAAAGGCGGCGTGATATTCGCCATCGCCGATCAGTTCAGTATTCCGATCCGTTATATCGGCGTCGGTGAAGGTATCGAAGATTTGAGGCCATTTAAGGCAGACGATTTTATTGAGGCACTTTTTGCCCGAGAGGATTAATACGGATGATTCGCTTTGAACAGGTCAGTAAAGCTTATCTGGGCGGACGACAGGCGCTTCAGGGCGTCAATTTTCACATCCAGCAAGCGGAAATGGCATTTCTGACCGGTCACTCTGGCGCGGGTAAAAGTACCCTGCTGAAGTTGATCTGCGGCATTGAGCGCCCGAGCGCCGGGCAGATTTTGTTTGGCGGGCACGACATCAGCCGTCTGAAATCCAGCGAAGTGCCGTTTTTGCGCCGTCAGATCGGCATGATTTTTCAGGATCACCATCTGCTGATGGATCGCACGGTATATGACAACGTGGCGATGCCGCTGATTATCTCCGGGGCCAGCAGTGAAGATATCCGCCGTCGCGTTTCGGCGGCGCTGGATAAAGTCGGGTTGCTGGATAAAGCCAAAAACCTGCCGATCCAGTTGTCCGGTGGTGAACAACAGCGCGTGGGCATTGCCCGCGCCGTCGTGAACAAGCCTGCGGTGCTGCTGGCGGATGAACCGACCGGTAACCTCGACGGCGAACTGTCGGAAGGCATTTTGCGTTTATTCGAAGAATTTAACCGGGTTGGCGTCACTGTCCTGATGGCAACGCATGATGTGGGCCTGATTGCCCGCCGTAATTACCGCACGCTGACGCTGAGTCAGGGGCGTATGTCGGGAGGGGTTTACTAATGGCAAACAGCCCAAACCCGGCGAAAACCGCAAAAAGCGCCCGCTCTGCCAAAAGCAAAGCGTTGCAGGGTGGCTGGCGCGAACAGTGGCGTTACGCGTGGATGAACGCACTGGCGGATATGCTCCGTCAACCGCTGGCAACCTTGCTGACAGTCATGGTCATCGCGATTTCCCTGACATTGCCAAGCGTGTGTTATCTGGTGTGGAAGAACGTCAGTTCGGCGGCTGAGCAGTGGTATCCGACGCCGCAGCTGACGGTATATCTCGACAAAGCGCTGGATGACGACGCGGCTGAAAATGTGGTGAAAACCCTCAAAACTGAAGCGGGCGTGGATAAAGTCAATTATCTCTCCCGTCAGGAAGCAATGGGCGAATTCCGCAACTGGTCAGGCTTTGGCGGCGCAATGGATATGCTCGAACAGAATCCGCTGCCTGCCGTGGCGATCATCACACCAAAAATGAATTTCCAGGACTCAGCTACGCTGAATACCCTGCGCGATCGCGTGGCGGCCGTTCACGGTGTGGACGAAGTGCGTATGGATGACAGCTGGTTTGCCCGCCTTGCGGCGCTAACCGGTCTGGTGGGGCAAATTGCCGCGATGATTGGCGTGCTTATGGTGATCGCCGTCTTCCTGGTAATTGGTAACAGTGTGCGACTGAGTATCTTCAGCCGTCGCGATACCATCAACGTTATGAAGCTTATTGGTGCGACCGATGGCTTCATTTTGCGGCCATTCCTAAACGGTGGCGCGATGCTCGGTTTTACCGGCGCGCTGTTGTCGCTGATCCTGTCGGAAGTGCTGGTACTGCGCCTTGAGAGCGTGGTGACGCAAGTCGCGCAAGTGTTCGGCACGACCTTTGATCTGCACGGTTTGGGCTGGGACGAAAGTCTGTTGCTGCTTATCGTATCCGCAATGATTGGCTGGATTGCGGCGTGGCTGGCGACCGTTCAACATTTACGGCGATTTACACCACAGTAGCGAGAGTTTGCTATAATGTCCCCCTGCTGCTCAGTAATTGTGTCTCAGGGGGAAGCTGTTTTCGGCCTTTCCGCCACATCATTTCCCTGCTTGCTCCGCAATGGCACAAATTCACTATCCAATAGTCAGTCTGTCACATACAGTCGTCAGACTGTTGAATCCGGCCGTGAACTTTATGTAAAATTCGGGGTCGAAGAGCAGCGGATATTAAGGGCTCGGCGTTGCTTCTGTGGTTGCCAGATGGCACACAGCGTAGCGGTATCATCCCGCAGCAACGTGGTATAAAACCTGCACAACGTCATACATGAGAGGCTTTTGAATGACTAACGAAATGCGCACTTTAGCATTAGTACCCCAAGGTAGCCTGGAAGCCTATGTTCGGGCAGCCAATACTTATCCTATGCTTACCGCAGAGGAAGAACGGGCACTGGCTGAGCGGCTGCATTACGACGGTGACCTGGACGCAGCGAAAGAGCTGATCCTGTCTCATCTGCGCTTTGTTGCTCATATTGCCCGCAACTATTCAGGCTACGGTTTGCCGCAGGCAGACCTTATCCAGGAAGGTAACATCGGCCTGATGAAAGCGGTTCGCCGTTTTAATCCGGAAGTCGGTGTACGTCTGGTGTCCTTTGCGGTGCATTGGATTAAAGCAGAAATTCACGAATACGTGCTACGTAACTGGCGCATCGTGAAAGTCGCGACGACGAAAGCACAGCGTAAGCTGTTCTTTAACCTGCGTAAAAACAAACAGCGTCTGGGCTGGTTCAGCCACGACGAAGTGGAGCATGTTGCCCGTGAACTGGGTGTGACCAGCAAAGATGTGCTGGAAATGGAATCGCGCATGGCCGCACAGGACATGACGTTCGACCCGACACCGGACGACGAACCACGCGACGGCGCCGCGATGGCACCGATGCTGTATCTGCAAGATAAAAGCTCTGACTTTGCAGAAAGCATCGAAGAAGATAACTGGGATCAGGATGCAACCGACAAGCTTTCCTATGCAATGGAAGGTCTGGACGAACGCAGCCAGGACATCATTCGTGCCCGCTGGTTAGATGACGATAACAAATCGACGCTGCAGGAACTGGCCGATAAATACGGTGTTTCGGCAGAACGTGTTCGTCAGCTTGAAAAGAACGCGATGAAGAAACTGCGTCTGGCGATCGAAGCCTGATACGACAGCTTTCTGAAACAAAAAAGCGACCTTCGGGTCGCTTTTTTTATGCCATTTTTCCAACATTTTGGAATCTCAAATCTTTAAGAGATGCGCATCACAGACCCGGCTTCTCTGCCTGTTTTCTCACCATTTTCCTCCTATAACTTGTCCATCAAAACAGAACGGGTTCCAACATGATGGAAATGTCCCCGAAATCCAAAGTTCCTGCTTTAGGCCGTGCCTTGAGTTTGCTGGAAATTATTTCACGTGAAGCACAATGCACGGCGAATCAACTGGTCAGTGAAACCGGCATGCCAAAAAGTACGGTGTACCTTCTGCTGGAAGAGTTGAAGAACCTTCGGCTTCTGACCCAGTCGCGCAGCGGAACCTATCGCCTTGGCCTGAAACTGCTGGAACTGGGGAGTCAGGTTTCCCGTCAGCTGGATATGCGAAATGTAGCGCTTACACCATTGAACCGTCTGATGAATGAAACAGGGTTTCTATGTCATCTGGGCGTGCTTGATGGCAATACGCCCATTTATCTCATCAAGGTCGAAAGTCAGTCGAGCATTCAGGTGAGAACCTGGGAAGGCAAACGACTTTCTCTGTGCCGTTCTTCGCTGGGGAAATGTCTGCTTGCATGGTGTGACCGTGAGCGTCAGAACCAGCTGATCCGTTCCATAGAGTTCCTGCCGGTCTTACCTAACACGCTAACCAGTGAGCTGGAACTTCGCCTGGCGTTGCAGGAAATCCGTCAGCTGGGCTGGGCATACGATAACGAGGAGGACGTTGCCAATATCCGTTGTGTCAGCGCACCGGTTTTTAACGCCGCGGGGGATGTGACTGCGGCGATTTCCATCGTTGCGACATCGTTACAAATCGGGCCGGAAAATATTCTTGCACTGGCTGAGCAGGTTAAAGATACCGCCTGGGAAATCTCTCAGGCGTTGGGCTATAAAATATAATAGGAACAATATGTTAAGACCATCAGGAGTGATCAGCGCCATGCTTACGCCGTGGTGCGGGGGAAAACCAGATCTGCAAACTCTGCGAGAAATCACCGAGTTTCAGATAGCTGGCGGGCTGACAGCGCTGTTTCCGGTGAGTTCTGTAGGCGAAGCCGGTTACATGAGCTACAACCAAAAATGTGAAGTGGTGGCTACGGTCGTTGAGCAGGCGAAAGGGCGCGTGCCAGTTTGGGCCGGAATACCCGCGACGACGCCGGAAGAAAGCATCAATCTGGCGCATGCGGCTGAACGCGCCGGAGCCAGTGGCGTGGTGCTGATGCCAGCCTCTTTCTATCATTATGATGCTGCCACGCATGCGCAGTATTTCAATCAGGTTGCCAGCGCCGTTAACCTGCCGCTGTGCCTCTACAACATTCCTTTCTTCGCCGACCCGCTGAGTGCGGAAACCGTGGCTGAATTGGCTGCGCATCCGAATATCGTGGGCATAAAAGATTCCAGCGGTGATGCTGTCGGTTTTATGAAAATGATGGCTTTTTGCCCGCAAGCCGAGGGTGAATTTTCCCTGATGACCGGGCGTGAAGAATTCTTTTATGCATCGTTGTGCGCGGGAGGCAAAGGTAGCATCACGGGAACGGCCGGGGTTTTGCCGGAAGTGATGCGGCGTATTTATGATTTATTCTGTGCCAGTCAGCTGAAAGAAGCGCGAGCATTACAACTCGCGGCGATACCCGTCATGAGCATGATGGCATCACTGCCTTTCCCGCTCGGGTATAAATTAGCCATGTCATTACGTGGTTTTAATATGGGTGAGAATAAAGTGCCAGTCACCAGGGAAACACAAAACAAAATAGAAAATCTGCGCGAAGTATTAAATAAAGAAATAACCCTTTTGTTATCCAGCGTTAAATAAAATCAGGGAAATTTAAATTATGATTAAGTCAATTGAGTTACCTAAAATAAAACAGGCCCGTGCTTATTTCATGGGCGGGGCAACCGCAGAAAAAGGTAAAGGTGGCGCGGATTATCACGATCAAAAAGATAAGCATTGGATCGATGATAAAATTTGTACACCAATGAGCAAATATAAACAATATGAACAGTCCCGTCAGTCGTTTGGTATTAATGTTCTCGGCACATTGGTGGTCGAAGTGGAAGCCGATAATGGTGTGATCGGTTTTGCGGTATCAACAGCCGGTGAAATGGGCTGCTTTATCGTTGAAAATCACCTGAACCGTTTTATTGAAGGGTGCTGCGTGTCAGATATCAAGCTGATCCACGACCAGATGTTACGTTCAACAATGTTCTACTCGGGTGGCGGCGGTTTGGTGATGAATACGATTTCCTGCGTCGATCTGGCGTTGTGGGACTTGTTCGGGAAATGCACAGGATTGCCGGTTTATAAGTTGTTGGGCGGGGCAGTGCGCGATGAAATTCAATTCTACGCCACCGGTTCGCGCCCCGATCTGGCGAAAGAAATGGGGTTTATTGGCGGAAAAATGCCGACCCATTACGGTCCGCACGACGGCGATGCTGGCGTACGTGAAACGGCCGGGATGGTGGCCGATATGCGTGAAAAATGCGGCACTGATTTCTGGTTAATGCTTGACTGCTGGATGTCGATGGATGTGAATTATGCCACCCGCGTCGCCCACGCTTGCGCGCCCTATAACCTGAAATGGATGGAAGAGTGCCTGCCGCCGCAGCAATACGACGGTTATCGCGAGCTCAAGCGCAATGCGCCTGCGGGAATGCTGATTACGACAGGCGAACATCACGGCACGCTGGAGGCATTTCAGACACTGTCGGAAACGGGCATTGATATTATGCAGCCTGACGTCGGCTGGTGTGGCGGATTAACAACGTTATTGGAAATTGCCGCCATTGCCAAAGCTAAAGGCCAACTGGTGGTGCCACACGGGTCATCGGTTTACTCGCATCATGCCGTTATCACCTTTACCAACACACCGTTCAGCGAGTTTCTGATGACTTCCCCGAATGCAGACAGTCTGCGACCGCAGTTCGATCCGATCTTGCTTAATGAGCCCGTGCCGGTAAACGGAAGGATGCATAAATCCGTATTGGACAAGCCGGGTTTTGGCGTGGAGTTGAATCCGGAGTGCCAGCTGACTCGCCCTTATCAGCATTAAACCTTATCGATATTTTTAGATTGTTGTATGAGAAATATTCCACCCTGCAGGTCAGCGCTTACTTTAAATAAGTGCTGACCGCAAATAATGAGGCTTATATAATGACGACGCTGTTAAATAAAGCGGTTGAGAAAACCCGTTGGCGCTTAATCCCGTTTATGCTTTCTTTGTATATATTAGCCTTTCTTGATCGTGCCAATATCGGCTTTGCCAAAGAGTCTTATCAAATTGATACGGGATTAAGTAATGAAGCGTATGCATTGGGTGCCGGTATATTCTTTATTGCCTACGCGATATTAGGCATGCCCGCTAATTTACTGATGAAGAAGTTTGGGGCTAAATCCTGGATTGGTTGCACCACACTGGCCTGGGGGATTTTATCTGCCGCGATGGCTTTTGCGGACACCGAATCCAAATTTCTGACGATCCGCTTTCTGCTAGGCGCTGCCGAAGCGGGCTTTTTCCCCGGAATGATTTATCTGACATCGTTGTGGTTTCCGCTCAGAAACCGGGCCTCGGTCATGGGATTATTTTATCTCGGCGCGCCATTAGCCCTCACACTCGGCAGTCCGCTCTCCGGCGCATTGCTTGAGATGCACGGATTTGCAGGACATGCGGGCTGGTTTTGGATGTTTATCATTGAAGGCGCGCTGGCGGTTATTGCCGGTATCTGGACGTTTTGGTATCTCGATAATCAGCCTTCGCAGGCACGTTTTTTGTCAGCCGACCTGAAAAAAGCACTGGTGGATGAGCTGGCAGCGGAAGAGACTCAAAAGCCGATTACGCGGATCCGCGACGGGCTGAAGATCCCCGCGGTCTGGCACCTCGGGCTCATCTATCTGATTATCCAGATAAGTGTTTACGGGCTGATTTTCTTCCTGCCTACACAGGTGGCTAACTTACTCGGTACTAAAGTGGGTTTCACGGCGTCGATGGTTTCCGCCATTCCCTGGATTGCAGCCATGTTCGGCACTTTCTTTATTCCACGCTATGCCGATAAAAGTGGTGCGCTGCGCACGGTGGCAGCCTGCACGTTGCTGATTGCCGGATTGGGGATCGGCGCTTCAGCTTTGGTTTCCAGCCCTGTACTGGCGATAGGTGCACTCTGTTTTGCTGCGGCAGGTTTTATTGCCGTCCAGCCGGTATTCTGGACCATTCCCACCACGCTGTTGCGCGGCAGTGCATTGGCGGCAGGGATTGGTTTTATCAATATGTTTGGTGCAGTGGGGGGCTTTCTGGCGCCACAAATCAGGGTGGCGGCGGATACGCTGTTTGCCAATCAGATTGCCGGGTTGCTGACGCTTTGCGGCATTACGTTGCTGGGTGTGCTGGCGATTGCTCTTCTGAAACCTCAGTCAACTATCGCGGCGGCCCCTGAAATCAAGCTGAAAGCCAGTCATTAAATGTGCGGGCCGAAAATGTGGCCCGCCGTGGTTTTAAATTCAGATGGATTGCTTCCAGAGATCCCCTGTCAGGGAAAAACCGCAGGCCTGCATAAAGGCGGCGGTCACGGCTTCGCCATCGGACGGCATTTCCCAGCTTTTGACCTGCGGCAGTTGTGCCTGCAAATCTTTCATCAGATACAGTCCGACGCCGCGACGCCGCGTCACTTCCCGAACCCGCAGATCCCTAAGCTCGCCGTGGTCGCCGTTCACCCGGACTTTTATCGCGCCAAGAATACGCTCGTTAAACACGGCGGCGAATAGCGCGTGGTGTTCGCTCAGACTGCCTTGCCAGTCACTTTCCGTTTGCTCAGGCCAGACTTTTGCCAGATCAATGAGATCCTGCGTACTGAGCGAAGTGAGTTTTTGGATGGTTAATTTCATGATGTGGACGGTCAGAAAAAAGAGGCGTTTAGTGTAGCGGATCCGTCTGAAAATCGGGCGTAACTTTTTTTGTACAGTAACAGGTTGAAAACTTTTTCAGCGATCCCTGTATAAGCGATAAATGTTGGCTTTAATCAATAATGCCAGCGTTAATGCCTGATTGTTTAAAAGAGAACCGATTTTCCATCCAAATAAAATTCTGTTTACACCTCATATTTCTGAGTGTGCCATTTGATTTGCAGAAGAAAATTCCTGTTTAATGATATGAATTATAAAGTCTTATTCGAAAATAAGGCGAAATAAGCCGGTAACTCATTATTACTTATACTAAATTTCTTAAGTGATGATGTTTTGAACAGGCAGGCAAAGAGCAAACCACAACACACATCAAACGGGGTAATCGGATGAAAGTAACAAAGGGTAAGATCTGGCTGGCAGGGTGTATTGCATTAGCAATGAGTCAGGCGGCATTCGCAAAAGATATCAAAGTCGCCATCGTTGGTGCTATGTCAGGTCCGGTCGCCCAGTATGGTGATATGGAGTTTACCGGCGCTAAACAAGCGATCGCAGACATCAACGCCAAAGGCGGCGTGAAGGGCGACAAACTGGTTGGCGTCGAATATGACGATGCATGTGATCCGAAACAAGCGGTCGCCGTCGCCAACAAAGTGATCAACGACGGTATCCGTTACGTAATTGGCCACCTGTGTTCATCCTCAACACAGCCGGCTTCTGACATTTACGAAGACGAAGGCGTTCTGATGATTACGCCAGCCGCGACCAACGCAGACCTGACCACCCGCGGTTACAAAATGGTGATGCGTACCACCGGTCTGGATTCCGATCAGGGCCCGACCGCTGCAAATTACATCCTCAACACTATCAAACCAAAACGTATTGCGGTTGTGCATGACAAACAACAATACGGCGAAGGTCTGGCCCGTTCCGTACAGGACGCGCTGAAAAAAGGCGGCGGCAACGTCGTACTGTTTGAAGGCATCACCGCAGGCGACAAAGATTTCTCAACGCTGGTTGCACGCCTGAAGAAAGACAACGTGGACTTCGTCTATTTCGGCGGTTACTACCCGGAAATGGGCCAGATCCTGCGTCAGTCCAAACAGGCTGGTCTGAACGCGAAATTCATGGGGCCGGAAGGTGTGGGCAACTCCTCACTGTCTAACATTGCCGGTGATGCGTCAGAAGGTATGTTCGTCACCCTGCCAAAACGTTATGACCAGGTTCCGGCTAACCAGCCAATCGTTGATTCCCTGAAAGCCAAGAAACTGGATCCAACCGGTCCGTTCGTCTGGACGACCTACGCCGCATTGCAGGCGCTGACCACTGGTATGGAACGCAGCGGCAGCATGGAACCGGCAGACATTGCTAAAAACCTGAAGTCAGCTTCCGTGGACACCGTAATGGGCCCGCTGAGCTGGGATGAGAAGGGCGATCTGAAAGGATTCGAATTCGGTATTTTCGAGTGGCATAAGGACGGCACGTCTACCCCTATCAAATAAAACTTTTTAAATTGGTTTTAGCTCCTCCCCCTGCGAAGGGGGAGGCTGGGAGGGGGTTTTACAGGCGACTCTGAAGTTGTTTGCTATACCCCACCCCAACCCTCCCCTTCGCAGGGGAGGGAGCCTATCCCCGTCCACGGGAAGCCGAACACCGTATTCAACCCCCTTGATTTATAAGGATAGGGTATGTCAGAGCAGTTCCTCTATTTCATTCAGCAGATGTTCAACGGTGTGACGTTGGGCAGCACTTATGCGCTGATCGCCATTGGTTACACCATGGTTTACGGCATTATCGGCATGATCAACTTCGCCCACGGCGAGGTGTATATGATCGGCAGTTATGTCTCCTTTATCGTGATTGCCGCCCTGATGATGATGGGTATCGATGCCGGCTGGTTGCTGATCGGTGCCGGATTTATCGCGGCGATTGTGATTTCCAGTGCCTACGGCTGGAGTATTGAACGCGTGGCGTATAAGCCGGTGCGTAACTCCAAACGTCTGATTGCACTGATTTCTGCCATCGGGATGTCAATTTTTCTTCAAAACTACGTCAGCCTCACGCAAGGCTCACGCGATCTGGCGTTACCAAGTCTGGTCACCGGCCAGTGGAAACTCGGCGAAGCGAACGGCTTTGCGGCGACCATCAGCACGATGCAGCTGATTATCTGGATCGTGACCTTTATCGCGATGCTGGCGCTCACGCTGTTCATCCGTTATTCCCGCATGGGGCGCGCGTGCCGTGCCTGCGCCGAAGATCTCAAAATGGCCAGCCTGCTGGGGATCAGCACTGACCGCGTGATCTCCCTGACTTTCGTAATCGGCGCATTAATGGCGGCGGTGGCGGGCGTTCTGCTGGGACAATTCTATGGCGTGATTAACCCGTACATCGGCTTTATGGCCGGGATGAAAGCCTTCACTGCGGCAGTTCTGGGCGGCATCGGCAGCATTCCGGGCGCGATGATTGGCGGTCTGATCCTGGGCGTGGCCGAAGCGCTGACGTCGGCGTATCTGAGCACGGAATACAAAGATGTGGTTTCCTTTGCACTGCTGATTGTGGTCTTGCTGGTGCTGCCAACCGGTATTCTGGGTCGTCCGGAGGTGGAAAAAGTATGAAGCGCCTGAATCTGTTAAACGCGCTGGTTTCCGCTTTCGTTCTGCTGGTTCTGGCTGCGTTCATTATGGGGCTGCAACTGAGCCTGGATGGCACCAAACTGGTGGTGAATGGCGCGGGCGAAGTTCGCTGGATGTGGATTGCGATTGGCTGCGCGATTGTTTTCGTGTTTCAGCTGTTCCGTCCGCTGGTGAGCAGTGGCCTGAAAAAAGTCTCCGGGCCGGGCTGGGTCTTGCCCAGTTTTGACGGCTCGACGCCGAAACAAAAACTGCTGGCACTGGTGCTGATTATTGCCGCCATCGCGTGGCCGTTTATCGTCTCACGCGGCACGGTGGATATCGCCACGCTGACACTCATCTACATCATGCTGGGTCTTGGCCTGAACGTGGTGGTCGGATTGTCGGGTTTGTTAGTGCTGGGTTACGGCGGTTTTTACGCCATCGGCGCTTATACCTATGCGCTGCTCAACCACTATTATGGCATTGGTTTTTGGGAAGCGTTACCGCTGGCGGGGCTGGTTTCTGCGGCGTTTGGTTTCCTGCTCGGATTCCCGGTTCTGCGCTTGCGGGGCGACTATCTGGCGATTGTGACCCTCGGATTTGGCGAAATCGTCCGTATTTTGTTGCTCAATAATACCGAACTGACCGGCGGGCCGAACGGCATCAGCCAGATCCCCAAACCGACGCTGTTCGGGCTGGAATTCAGCCGGACACCGCGAGATGGCGGCTGGGATACCTTCAGCAACTTCTTCAATGTGACCTACGATCCGAGCGACAGGATTATTTTCCTGTACATGGTGGCGCTGTTGCTGGTGCTGGTGACGCTCTTCATCATCAACCGCCTGCTGCGTATGCCGCTGGGCCGCGCGTGGGAAGCGCTGCGCGAAGACGAAATTGCCTGCCGTTCGCTTGGGCTGAACCCGACTCGCATTAAACTGACCGCGTTCACCATCAGCGCCGCGTTTGCCGGTTTCGCCGGTACGCTGTTCGCCGCGCGTCAGGGCTTTGTCAGCCCGGAATCCTTCACCTTTGCAGAATCCGCTTTCGTGCTGGCTATCGTGGTGCTCGGCGGAATGGGTTCGCAGTTTGCGGTTATTCTGGCGGCCATTTTGCTGGTGGTTTCCCGCGAACTGATGCGTGACCTCAACGAATACAGCATGTTGCTGCTCGGTGCTTTAATGGTGCTGATGATGATCTGGCGCCCGCAGGGCTTGCTGCCGATGAAACGTCCGCAACTGAGACTCAAATTGTCTAAAAAACAAATCGCCGATCAGGGGGAACAGGCATGAGCACGCAACCTCTGTTAACCGTTGAAGGTTTGATGATGCGTTTTGGCGGCCTGCTGGCGGTCAACAACGTGGCGCTGAACCTCAATCAGGGCGAAATTGTTTCCCTTATTGGCCCGAACGGTGCCGGTAAAACCACGGTCTTTAACTGCCTGACCGGTTTTTACAAGCCGAGCGGCGGCACCATCAAACTGCGCGATCAGCATCTTGAAGGCCTGCCGGGGCAGAAAATTGCCCGCATGGGCGTGGTGCGTACATTCCAGCACGTCCGCTTGTTCCGCGAAATGACGGTGATTGAAAACCTGCTGGTCGCGCAACATCAGCATCTGAAAAGTGGTGTTCTGGCCGGTCTGCTTAAAACGCCGGGATTCCGTCGTGCAGAAGCCGAAGCGCTGGATCGCGCCGCCGACTGGCTCGAACGCGTGGGCTTACTCGAACTGGCGAACCGTCAGGCCGGTAATCTGGCGTATGGTCAGCAGCGCCGTCTGGAAATCGTCCGCTGCATGGTAACGCGCCCGGAAATCCTGATGCTCGACGAACCCGCGGCCGGTCTGAACCCGCGGGAAACCGAAGAGCTGAACCAGTTGATTGCCGAACTGCGTAACCAGCACAACGTCTCGGTTCTGCTGATTGAGCACGACATGAAACTGGTGATGGGCATTTCCGACCGTATCTACGTGGTGAATCAGGGTACGCCGCTGGCGCAGGGCACACCGGCTGAAATTCGTAACAATCCTGACGTGATCCGCGCCTATTTAGGCGAAGGTTAATGGGCGAAGGCTAAGGGACAGAACAAGATGTTGTCATTTAATCAGGTATCCGCCCATTACGGCAAAATCCAGGCGCTGCATGAAGTCAGCCTGAGCATTAACCAAGGGGAAATCGTCACGCTGATCGGCGCGAACGGCGCGGGGAAAACCACACTGCTCGGCAGTTTATGTGGCGAACCGCGGGCGTCGCACGGCGCGATTATTTTCGAAGGCCAGGACATCACCCAATGGCAGACCGCCAAAATCATGCGTGGCGATATCGCGATTGTGCCGGAAGGCCGTCGCGTATTTTCGCGGATGACGGTGGAAGAGAATCTGGCGATGGGCGGTTTCTTTGCGACGCGCGATCAGTATCAGTCGCGTCTGGAACGCGTGTATACGCTGTTCCCGCGTCTGAAAGAGCGCCGTCTGCAACGCTCGGGCACCATGTCCGGCGGCGAGCAACAGATGCTGGCGATTGGTCGTGCGCTGATGAGCCAGCCGCGTTTGCTGCTGCTCGATGAGCCGTCGCTCGGTCTGGCGCCGATCATCATCCAGCAGATTTTTGACACTATCCAGCAACTGCGCGAAGAAGGGATGACTATCTTCCTGGTCGAGCAAAACGCCAATCAGGCGCTGAAACTCGCCGACCGCGGTTATGTGCTGGAGAACGGTCATGTGGTGCTGGAAGACACCGGCGCGGCATTGCTGGCGAACGAAGCGGTGCGTGCGGCCTATCTCGGCGCATAAATCCGCTTTGGATTTCGAAAATCTGTGATAAATCTAGTAAACCGCACGGCAAGCGCTTTGCGGTTTTTATTTTGCCTATAAATTAACATCTCTCACATTCTAATAACGTTGCACAGCATCAGGAAGATTTCATGAACACAGAAGGTTTACTCGCCGCCCGCATGGTCAGGCTTAAAAGTTCAGCCATCCGGGAACTGCTGAAACACAGCAAAATGGAAGGCGTTATTTCACTGGCGGGTGGTATTCCTTCTTCGGCGCTGTTTGATTTCGATGGCCTTCGCGAAGCGACGCAACTGGCGATCACGGAACAGCCGGAGCACGCATTCCAGTATGGCCTGACCGAAGGCAGTTATACGCTGCGTGAGCGTATTGCTGAGCTTTGTCAGGAACGCGGTGTGGTGGCAAAACCCGATGATATCGTGGTGACCGCCGGTTCCCAGCAGGCGCTGGATCTGGTGATGCGCGCGGTAGTGAATCCGGACGATATTTTTGTGGTAGAGCGCCCGACCTATCTGGCCGCACTGCAAACGCTGGAACTGGCCGAGGCGAATATCCTTTCCGTCGGTACCGACGGCGACGGCATGATTGTCGATGAGCTGGCCGAACTGCTGAAAACCCGCAAAATTAAAGGCGTGTATCTGGTGCCGACGTTTGGCAACCCGAGCGGCGTGACCCTGAGCCGCGCGCGTCGTGAAAAGCTGGTTCAGCTGGCGGCGAAACATGAATTCCTGATTGTGGAAGATGATCCGTACGGCGAACTGCGTTTCACCGACGAACGCCAGCCAACGTTGTTTGAGCTGTCGAAGGCGCTGTTTGGCCATGCCGACAACATCATCTACACCTCAACGTTCTCCAAAATTCTGGCGCCTGGCCTGCGTCTGGGCTGGGTGATCATGCCTGACTGGCTGCTGCACAAAGTCGCCATCATCAAGCAGGCAGCAGATTTGCACGCCAGCGCGCTGTCACAGTCGATTGCTGAATGTTATCTCGGTCTGGGCCGTCTGCCTGCGCAAATCGAAACGATTCGTGCCGCGTACAAAAAGAAATGTCAGATTCTGGCGGAGTTACTGGAACGCGAACTGGGCGACGTGCTGACGTTTGAATATCCGAAAGGCGGCATGTTCCTGTGGGCGCGTTTCCGCGAGCCGCGTAACTGCGCTGAGTGGATGAAAAAGACACTGGAACAGGGTGTGGTGTTTGTGCCGGGCGAGTTCTTCTATGCCGATAATCCGGATCACTCTACCTTCCGTCTGTCGTTCGCCACCGCGACCGAAGAGCAGATGCAAGAGGCCGTTGCCCGCCTGAAACGCGCGCTGTAAAGTCCCCGGATTTCCCTTCTTTATAAGGCGCATCGTTCACCCGATGCGCCTTCTTTTTTGCCATCTGTTCGTCACCTGCACTTCATGCCGCTGTAACACCAATGTCATTTAACTGTTATTTATCTGTAATTTAGCCGTGTCATGTTACCTCCGCATAAAAACGTTTCTCAATACCCCATTTATCTCTGCCCCTTTTACACCAGCAGAATTCAGGAGACAGGCATGTTCATCAATCTCAAAAAAACGGTCATCGGCACCGCGCTGACGCTGGCTTTTAGCGCCAACGCTTTTGCTGTAACAGAAATTCCTTTCTGGCATTCCATGGACGGCGAGTTAGGTAAAGAAGTGAACTCGTTGGCCGACCGTTTTAACCAGACGCACCCTGATGTCAAAATCGTGCCTGTCTACAAAGGTAAATACGACGAGAGCCTGGCTGCCGGTATTGCGGCATACCGCACCGGTAATGCGCCTGCTATTTTGCAGGTTTACGAAGTGGGCACCGCGACCATGATGGCGAGTAAAGCCATCAAACCGGTCTACGAAGTGTTCAGCGACGCCGGCATTAAAGAAGACGTTTCCCAGTTTGTGCCGACCGTCTCCGGCTACTACTCAGATTCCAAAGGCCGCCTGTTATCGCAGCCTTTCAACAGCTCCACGCCGGTGCTGTATTACAACAAAGATGCCTTTAAGAAAGCTGGCCTGAACCCGGATCAGCCGCCAAAAACCTGGCAGGACATGGCGGTTTACACCCAGAAACTGCGCGAAGCGGGCATGAAATGTGGTTACGCCAGCGGCTGGCAGGGTTGGATTCAGATTGAAAACTTCAGCGCCTGGCACAGCCTGCCGATCGCGACCAAAAATAACGGTTTCGATGGCACTGATGCGGTTCTGGAATTCAACAAACCAGAGCAAATCAAACACATCCAGATGCTCGAAGACATGAACAAAAAAGGTGATTTCACCTATTTTGGTCGCAAAGACGAATCCACCGCCAAGTTCTATAACGGCGATTGCGCGATGACCACCGCCTCTTCCGGTTCTCTGGCCGATATCCGTCAGTATTCTAAATTCAACTACGGTGTAGGCATGATGCCTTACGATGCAGACATTAAAGGCGCGCCACAAAACGCCATCATCGGCGGTGCAAGCCTGTGGGTGATGAACGGTAAAGACAAAGACACCTACAAAGGCGTTGCCGAATTCCTGCAATTCCTGACCACGCCGGAAATCGCTGCTGAATGGCACCAGAAAACCGGTTATCTGCCAGTGACAACTGCCGCGTATGAGCTGACCAGAAAAGAAGGCTACTACGATAAGAACCCGGGTTCTGACGTTGCCACCCGCCAGATGCTGAACAAACCGCCATTGCCGTTCACCAAAGGTCTGCGTCTGGGTAACATGCCACAGATTCGTACCATCGTGGACGAAGAACTGGAAAGCGTCTGGAGCGGCAAGAAAACGGCTAAAGAAGCGTTAGATACCGCAGTACAGCGCGGAAATCTGCTGCTGCGTCGCTTCGAAGCCTCTACCAAGTAATTTTTTTTGCTCCTCCCCCTGAGAAGGGGGAGTGCTGTTTTGCTCCCTCCCCTGCGAAGGGGAGGGTTAGGGTGGGGTATTAATGACAACTCAGTCGTTTGCTAAACCCCCTCCCAGCCTCCCCCTTCACAGGGGGAGGAGCTAAACCCGCCACCGTATCAACGAGTAAACCATTATGAGTTCACACCGTCCCGGTTTTGGTTGCAGCTGGCTGCCTTACGCACTGGTCTTGCCGCAGCTGCTGATCACCGCGATATTCTTCCTGTGGCCTGCGGGGCAGGCGCTGTGGTATTCGGTGCAGACACTGGATCCGTTCGGGCTTTCCAGCACGTTTGCGGGCATGACGAACTTCACGCAGCTGTTCCAGGATCCGTACTATCTCGACTCCTTTTACACCACGCTGAAATTCAGCTTTATGGTGGCCTTTTTCGGGCTGGTGCTGTCGTTGTTTTTCGCCGCGCTGGTCGATCACGTTATTCGCGGCAGCCGGATTTATCAGACGCTGATGATCCTGCCGTACGCCGTTGCGCCCGCCGTGGCCGCCGTATTATGGATGTTTCTGTTCAGTCCCGGCCTTGGCCTGATTTCGCATTTCCTCGGCTCCCTCGGTTACAACTGGAACCACGCGCAAAACAGCGGTCAGGCGATGTTCCTGGTCGTCCTCGCGTCGGTCTGGAAGCAAATCAGCTACAACTTCCTGTTCTTTCTGGCGGCGTTGCAGTCGATCCCGAAATCGCTGGTGGAAGCGGCCGCTATCGACGGCGCAGGTCCGGTGCGACGTTTCTTCAATCTGGTGTTACCGCTGATTTCGCCGGTCAGCTTCTTCCTGCTGGTGGTGAATCTGGTGTACGCCTTCTTTGATACCTTCCCGGTGATTGACGCCGCGACAGGCGGTGGCCCGGTTCAGGCAACGACGACCCTGATTTACAAAGTCTACCGCGAAGGCTTCTCCGGTCTGGACTTATCAAGTTCCGCCGCGCAGTCCGTCATTCTGATGATGCTGGTGATCGGCCTGACGTTCATTCAGTTCCGCTTTGTCGAGCGTAAGGTGCGTTACCAATGATTGAAAATCGCAGAGGGCTGGATATTTTCAGCCACCTCATGTTGCTGCTCGGCGTGCTGGTGATTTTGTTCCCGCTGTACGTCGCATTTGTCGCGGCGTCGCTGGATAACAAACAGATTTTCGACGTGCCGATGACGCTGATCCCCGGCGGCCATTTGTGGGAAAACATCAGTACCATCTGGACGCAGGGCGCAGGCAATAACAGCCCGGCGTTTGGCCGCCTGCTGATCAACAGTTTTATTATGGCGATGGTGATTACCGTCGGGAAAATATCGGTCTCGATGCTTTCGGCTTATGCGATTGTCTATTTCCGTTTCCCGCTGCGTAACCTGTTCTTCTGGCTGATTTTCATGACGCTGATGTTGCCGGTGGAAGTGCGTATTTTCCCGACCGTTCAGGTGATCGCTAATCTGCATATGCTCGACAGCTACACCGGCCTGACGTTACCGCTGATGGCGTCGGCGACCGCAACGTTCCTGTTCCGTCAGTTTTTCATGACCCTGCCGGATGAGCTGCTCGAAGCGGCGCGTATCGACGGCGCGGGCGCAATGCGTTTCTTCTGGGACATCGTGCTGCCGCTGTCCAAAACCAATCTGGCCGCGCTGTTCGTCATCACCTTTATCTATGGCTGGAACCAATATCTGTGGCCGATTCTGATCACCAGCGATGCCTCGATGGGCACGGCGGTGGCGGGGATTAAAAGCATGATCTCCTCAGGCGACGGCTCGACCCAATGGAATCAGGTGATGGCAGCCATGATCCTGACCTTATTGCCACCGCTGGCGGTGGTGCTCCTGATGCAGCGCTGGTTTGTGCGCGGTCTGGTAGACAGTGAGAAGTAAACCGAAATGGCAAATTTGAAATTACAGGCAGTGACCAAGTCTTACGACGGCAAAAACCAGATTATCCAGAGCATTGATCTGGACGTCGCCGACGGTGAATTCATCGTGATGGTCGGGCCTTCCGGCTGCGGGAAATCCACGCTGCTGCGCATGGTGGCCGGGCTGGAGCGCACGACGTCCGGCGATATCTACATTAACGACCAGCGCGTCACCGATCTGGAACCGAAAGATCGCGGTATCGCGATGGTGTTCCAGAACTACGCGTTGTATCCGCACATGAGCGTGTTCGACAACATGGCGTACGGCCTGAAAATCCGCGGTTTCGGCAAGGCGCAGATCCACGCGCGTGTGGAAGAAGCGGCGCGAATTCTCGAACTCGGCCCGCTGCTGAAACGCAAACCGCGCGAGCTTTCCGGCGGCCAGCGTCAGCGCGTCGCGATGGGGCGCGCCATTGTGCGTGAACCGGCGGTTTTCCTGTTCGATGAACCGCTTTCTAACCTTGATGCCAAATTGCGCGTGCAGATGCGCCTCGAATTACAGGATTTGCACCGCCGTCTGCGTACCACCAGTTTGTATGTCACGCACGATCAGGTTGAGGCGATGACGCTGGCAGAACGCGTCATCGTGATGAACAAAGGTATCGCCGAGCAGATTGGTACGCCGTCGGAAGTTTATCGCCGTCCGGCCAGCCTTTTTGTCGCCAGCTTTATCGGTTCTCCGGCCATGAATTTACTGCCCGGTCAGCTGACCACTGACGGCACTTCGCTGGTGATGGAAGGCGGTTTTGAGCTTCCGCTGCCGGTTCCGCGCCCGGAATGGGGCGGCCGCGAACTGACGGTAGGTATTCGCCCTGAACATATTCTGCTCACGGACGAAACACAAAACGGCATTCCGATGGTGCTCAATACGCTGGAATTGCTGGGCGCAGATAATCTGGCGCATGGCAAACTGGCGGGCAGCGGCGTTGTGGTACGTTTATCGCATGAAGTATTTCCTGCTGCCGGTTCGCTGTTACGCTTGGTTTTCCCGACGAAAGCGTTACACTTTTTCGATACCAACAGCGGATTACGGATGGAATGAACATGAAAACCTGGCCTTATCCTCGCATTGTGGCGCACCGCGGTGGCGGTGCTCTGGCACCGGAAAATACGCTGGCCGCTATCGACGTAGGCGCGAAATACGGTCACACGATGATCGAATTTGACGCCAAACTGGCGGAGGGTGGGGAAATTTTCTTACTGCACGACGACACGCTGAACCGCACCAGTAATGGCTGGGGCGTGGCGGGGGAATTACCGTGGGAAAAACTCGAACGTCTCGATGCCGGTGACTGGTATGGCGCAGAGTTCAAAGGAGAAAAACTCCCGCTGCTGTCGCAGGTCGCCGAGCGTTGTGCGCGCCACAACATGATGGCAAATATTGAAATCAAACCGACGACCGGGCTGGATGAAAAAACCGGAACCGACGTCGCGCTGGCCGCCCGTGAACTGTGGAAAAATCAGGCTGTGCCGCCGCTGCTTTCTTCCTTTGAATTCGATGCACTGGTCGCCGCCAAAAAAGCCGCCCCGGAGCTTCCGCGCGGTTTACTGATCGACACGTGGCACGAAAACTGGAAAGCGCTGACCGACGAACTGGAATGCGCGTCACTGCATCTCAATCACAAACTGCTTAACGAAGAACGCGTGAAAGCAATCAAAGCCGCCGGGCTGCATATTCTGGTGTATACCGTGAATAACCCGGACCGCGCCCGCGAGTTGCTGCGCTGGGGCGTGGATTGCATCTGTACGGATAAGATTGATGTGATCGGGCCGGATTTTGAGTAAAGATTTTAAGTAAGCCGATGCTGCTAAAAAATTAAGGCGCGATAATCGCGCCTTAATTGTTTTTCCGAAACAGAATAATCAGTGTTTCAGCAGTCGCGGCAACTGGTTATCCAGCTCAAGCAGACAGGAATCCATATATTTCTCGGTAGTTTTGGTGACCAGCGCATAGTTGTTTGCATGCCAGTCGGCCAGAGGTGCTGCCACTACCGGCGGCGTACATTCCGCTATTACCCAGGCGGAGAACATATTCGCGTCTTCCGGTTTTTTGTAGAACTTAACGGTATAACGTAATTCGTAATCTGAATTAGCCGATGAAAGGTCTTTATAAACCAGCAGCCATTGTGCAGCGACAATATTCAGATTGTTTTTATACTGGTGGCCGTTGCCATTCTTCTCTAGCCAGCGGGCAATAAGCGGCTTGGCTCTTGGTGTCAGATAAGCTGAAGTTGGTTCCGGAAGGGCATCAATTTTAGTCCCCTTCAGATTTTCCTTACTGAACGTGTTTACCGCGATACCGCCCGAAAGCACTGATGTCAGTACGTTAAGCCCGACGCCCGCGGCAGTATAAGCGGGAGTCACTTCACGCAAAACTACGTCAGGTGCACGGTTATTATTTAAATCAGCCGAGGCGAAACCAGAATATAACCCGATGCTGCTGCCATTGGCGGCAGTGATTTTTTCTGTTTTAGGGGTGGAACAGGCGGATAATAATAAACTGGCGGTAACGACGGTAATCCCTATTGAAGCTTTCATCTAATAATTTCCCTTTTTATTTTATAAATCACTGTCAAAGAATTTTAAATTGATATTTCTCTTATCGAGAATAAGACATAAGGATACACAACCCTGCGTTTTAGTGGCAGAGCTTCTTTTTCCTTATCGGCCAGAGAAACTAAAAACCTTAATAATAATTTTGATCAGAAAGGGATAAACAATTTCAGGTCGTGATAGAAGAAACGTGAAATAATTTTTTGATGTAATAAAATTTGCGGGAATATTTTTTTAGAGGAAAGAGAGGCACTGCGTGCCTCTGCCGGTATTAAGAATTAAGGCGTCTGATTCAACTTCTGATTCAGCGTCTGGTTATTCTGCTGGATCTGCAAGCGCTGCTGGTTGCTCTGAATCTGGGATTTCAGCCTGAGTTGCTGCTGTTGCTGGCTGCTGCGCAAATCCTGTTCCTGCTGACGCTTTTGCATCTGCTGGTTAACCTGCTGCTGTTGCTGCATCCGTTGTTGTGACGGATTGGTCAGCAGCGGATCGTTAGGATTAGGCACTTTCTCGGCTGCGCTGGCGGCCTGTACGGCGAACAACAGCGGCAGGGCGGCGATGATTCCATGCATGAATTTCATTTGGTTATTCTCCATTTCCGGTCATTCCTTAAGTGTATGCCATCACACCAACGGGTGTGAGATTTCAGGGCACGAATCCCTCAAAGCGTGGGGATGCTCTCGTTTGCTCTATAATTGACCATATGTAAACCACCTTCACGCGCCGCGGTTACCCGCATTCCGCTACAATTGTGCATCTCTTACATTTTAGGGCTCAACTGCCGTGCCTTTACTTATTATTACCACTATTTTGTGGGCTTTTTCGTTCAGCCTGATCGGGGTTTATCTCGCCGGACAGGTCGACAGCGTCTTCGCCGTGCTGGTCCGTTTGGGTCTGGCGGCGCTGGTATTCCTGCCGTTCCTGCGCTGGAAAGGCCATCAGCTCACAACCATTTTGCTGTATATGGCGGTCGGTGCGATGCAGCTTGGCATCATGTATCTCATCAGCTTTGAAGCGTATCTGTACCTGTCGGTGCCGGAATTCCTGCTGTTTACGGTGATGACGCCGCTGTATGTGACGCTGATTTATGACCTGATCAGCGGGCGCAAAATCCGTATTGGCTACGCGTTGAGCGCGCTGCTGGCGGTGGCCGGTGCGGCGATTATCCGTTACGACCACATCAGCGAACATTTCATCATCGGCCTGTTGCTGGTGCAGGCGGCGAACATCTGTTTTGCCATCGGTCAGGTGGGATATAAACGCCTGATGGAAACCCGCCCGATGCCGCAACACACTGCGTTTTCGTGGTTCTATATCGGTGCGCTGATGTGTGCCGTCGTGGCCTGGTTCCTGTGGGGGAATCCGCAAAAACTGCCAACCACGGATCTGCAATGGGGCATTCTGGTGTGGCTGGGGATTGGCGCGTCGGGGATCGGGTATTTCATGTGGAACTACGGGGCCACGCAGGTGGACGCCGGAACGCTGGGGATTATGAACAACTTTCACGTCCCGGCCGGGCTGCTGGTCAATCTGGCGATCTGGCAACAGCAGCCTCATTGGCCGAGTTTTATTATCGGCGCTGCGGTGATTATGTCCTCACTGTGGGTACACCGGCGTTGGGTCGTGCCGCATCGCGAACAAACGGCAGATGATCGCACGCGTGCTGCCGCGCCGAACGAATAAACGCTTCGGTCACCGGCTGACGCTGCTCGCCGTCGCGCACGGCGGCGAACAGACGGCTCCATAAACCTTCACCCAGGGTTTTGGTCACGACCAGACCCTGGCGCTCAAAACTCTCCACCACCCAGTGCGGTAACGCCGCAATTCCCATTCTCGCCGACACCATCTGAATCAATAACAATGTGTTATCAACGCTTTTCAGCGATGGGCTGACGCCTGCCGGTTGCAGAAAATGCCGCCAGATATCCAGACGCTGACGCTGAACCGGATAAATCATCAGGGTTTCCGTACTCAGATCTTCCGGCGTAATCACGGTTTTAGCCGCCAGCGGATGATCCGGGGCCAGCACCAGACGGACTTCGTAATCGAACATCGGGGAATAATGCAAACCGCTGCGCGGCAGAATATCGGAGGTCAGCACGATATCCAGCTCGCCCTGTTGCAGCGCGGGTTGCGGGTCAAACGTCACGCCGGATTTGAAATCCATCACCACCTGCGGCCAGGTCTGGTGGAAGTTATCCAGCGCGGGCGTCAGCCACTGAATACAGCTGTGACATTCAATCGCAATACGCAGTGAAGTCTGGTGCGGCTCATTGCACGCCTGTAGCGCCTGCTGGATTTGCGGCAGCACCTGTTCTGCCAGATTCAGCATGATTTCGCCCTGTGGCGTAAACCGCAGCGGCTGGCTTTTCCGCACGAACAACCTGAAACCCAGCCGTTGCTCAAGGTCGCTGAACTGGTGCGACAGGGCCGATTGTGTCTGATGAAGCTGCGAGGCGGCGGCGGCCAGTGACCCGGTGTTGCGCAGTGCTTGCAACGTTCGCAGGTGTTTCAGTTCGATCATGAGAGTCCTTCACTGTGACATGAATAATTTGCGCTTGTGGAATATACAGTACCTGCGGATTATGGATGTGTAAACATCTGGACGGCTAAACAGGAATTAAAAAGATGACGATACTGAATCACACTCTGGGTTTTCCACGCGTTGGTCTGCGTCGTGAACTTAAAAAAGCACAAGAAAGCTACTGGGCAGGTCACTCCACTCAGGAAGAACTGCTGGCAACCGGACGTGAACTGCGCGCCCGTCACTGGAAACAACAAACTGAAGCAGGCGTGGATCAGGTGCCGGTGGGCGATTTTGCCTGGTACGATCACGTTCTGACCACCAGCCTACTGCTGGGCAACGTGCCAGCACGTCACCAGAATGCCGACGGTTCTGTCGATCTCGATACCTTATTCCGTCTTGGCCGTGGCCGCGCACCGACCGGTAAACCGGCTGCCGCTGCGGAAATGACCAAATGGTTTAACACCAATTATCACTACATGGTGCCGGAGTTTGTGAAGGGTCAGAAATTCAAACTGACCTGGACACAGCTGCTGGAAGAAGTGGATGAAGCACTGGCGCTCGGCCACAAAGTGAAACCTGTCCTGCTCGGACCGCTGACTTACCTGTGGCTCGGCAAAGTGAAAGGCGAGCAATTTGACCGCCTTTCACTGCTCAACGACATTCTTCCGGTTTACCAGCAGGTGCTGGCTGAACTGGCCAAACGTAACATCGAATGGGTGCAGATTGATGAACCTGCACTGGTTCTGGAATTGCCGCAGGAATGGCTGGATGCATACAAACCGGCTTACACCGCGCTGCAACAAAGCCAAATCAAACTGTTGCTGACGACTTATTTCGACAGCGTCGGCCACAACCTCGACACTATCCGCCAACTGCCGGTTCAGGGTCTGCACATTGATGCGGTTGCTGGTCGCGACGACCTGCAAACCGTCATTAACGCGCTGCCAAAAGACTGGCTGATTTCTCTGGGCGTGATTAATGGCCGTAACGTCTGGCGTGCGGATCTGAGCACCTGGTTTGACCGCCTGAAGCCGCTGATTGAGGGCCGTAATGTCTGGATCGGCAGCTCATGTTCGCTTCTGCACAGCCCGATCGACTTAAGCGTTGAAAGCCGTCTGGATGAAGAAGTGAAAAGCTGGTTCGCCTTTGCCCTGCAAAAATGCGCCGAGCTGTCATTGCTGACCTCAGCACTGAACAACCCGACTGCAGAAGCACAGCAAAAACTGGCGGAATACAGCGCGCCAATCCGCGCCCGCCGCGAATCTGCGCGTGTTCATAACCCGGCCGTCGGCAAACGTGTTGCTGCGATTTCGGCGGCGGACATTGAACGTCCAAACGTTTACACGGCGCGTGCCGTTGCACAGCGTGCCCGCTTTAATCTGCCTGCATGGCCGACGACCACAATCGGTTCGTTCCCGCAAACTACTGAAATTCGGGGCCTGCGTCTGGACTTCAAACAAGGTCGTCTGGACAACAACAAATATCGCACCGGCATCAGCGAACACATCCGCCAGGCTATTAAGGAACAGGAGCGTCTGGACATTGACGTACTGGTTCACGGCGAAGCTGAACGTAACGACATGGTGGAATATTTCGGTGAGCATCTGGACGGTTTTGTATTCACGCAAAACGGCTGGGTGCAGAGCTACGGTTCCCGCTGCGTCAAACCACCGGTGATCATCGGCGACGTCAGCCGCCCGGAAGCGATCACCGTTGAGTGGGCGAAATATGCACAATCGCTGACCGAAAAACCGGTGAAAGGCATGCTGACCGGCCCGCTGACGATTCTCTGCTGGTCGTTCCCGCGTGAAGATGTCAGCCGTGAAACCATCGCGAAGCAAATCGGTCTGGCGCTGCGCGACGAAGTGGAAGATCTGGAAAAAGCCGGTATCGGCATCATCCAGATTGACGAACCGGCACTGCGCGAAGGCCTGCCGCTACGCCGCTCAGAATGGAAGGCGTACCTGCGCTGGGCAGTTGATGCCTTCAAACTGAATGCCGCAATTGCCAGTGATGACACGCAGATCCACACCCACATGTGTTACTGCGAATTCAACGACATCATGGATTCTATTGCCGCGCTGGATGCCGACGTCATCACCATCGAGACCTCGCGTTCCGATATGGATCTGCTGGAGTCATTCAAAGACTTCGAATATCCGAATGAAATCGGGCCGGGCGTTTACGACATTCACTCACCGAACGTGCCAAGTGTGGAATGGATTGAAGATTTACTGCGCAAAGCGGCAGATCGTATCCCGGCAGAGCGCCTGTGGGTAAACCCGGATTGTGGCCTGAAAACCCGCGGCTGGCCGGAAACCCGCGAATCGCTGGAAAACATGGTGAAAGCCGCCAAGCGTCTGCGCGCAGAAAATCTCTGATGATGTTGTGTTGTTGCTGAAACGTTTTGGGGCACGGTGCCCCTTTTTTTATGTTCGTTTCAGCGGTTTTCCCGGCACTCCTCGCAAATTTGTGACTTCCTTTTCTGTCCGCGCGGCAGGTTAGTTATGATGGCGTGATTCCGCTGACAGGTAATCTGAACATGACGCACCCTCTTTTTTCCGTTTTATCTCCGGTACTTGAACACCCTGAAGGGATCCGGCAGGTCTTTTTTGCCGGTGCCCAGCATCCGGTGCCGGAGCTGGCGTATCAGGTAGTTTTTCCCCGTCTGGAACTCATCCTTGAAGGGGAGCAGGTGATGGAATGTGAAAATGAGCAGGGCGTGAATCAGGTTGTGCGGATGCAGGCGGGGGATGTGTTATTCGTGCCTGCAAAAGGCTGGAATAACCCGCTGTGGCAAAAGCCGGTTTGTACGCTGAGCCTGTTATTTGGCAAACAACAGCTGGGTTTCAGCCTGCTCGGCTGGGACGGAAAGCAGTTTGATTCACGAGAAAAAGGCAATACCGGCAGGCGCGGGCCGCGCGTAGGGGCTTTTATGTTGCAGGCGCTCAATGAACTGGCATGGCACCGGTCGGATCAGCTGACGGCACGCTTCCTGGTAAAAGGCTTACTGAGCCACGCGCTGGATTTATTCAGTTCCTCTGCGCATACCGCCTCACGCAGTCAGGCGCTCTTCGGCGCGATACGCCAGCATATCGAAGATCATTACCGCGAACCGCTCACGCGGGATTCGGTCGCCAAAGCGTTTTATATTTCACCGAATTATCTGTCACATTTGTTTCAAAAAAGCGGCGGGATTGGGCTGAACGAATACCTGAACTATGTGCGGCTGGAGCAGGCAAAAAATCTGCTGAAAGGGTATGACATGAAAGTGAAAGAAGTCGCCCATGCCTGCGGGTATATCGACAGCAACTATTTTTGCCGCCAGTTTAAGAAAAACACCGAACGTTCCCCTTCTGAATACCGCCGCCAGTATCGCAGCCAGTTTGAGAGTCTGGAGCCGTAAACGCGCTGACGGCCACTATTATGCGAGAACGATGTGCGTACCCTGCGGAGATGCGGCGATCTTTTTCACGGCGGCCATGACTTTATCCGGGGTGCGCAAAAAAGTGTGAATACCTGTCTGTACGCATCGGCTGTGAGTAAAACGGTCACTGTTTTCCAGCTGGATCTCCGTGATAAGCAAAACGATATCCGCCTGAGCAATATCGCTTTCCGAAAGTACGTTCTCGACACCCAGCGCGCCCTGCGTCTCTACTTTCACCTGCCATTTTTCCTGCAAGCACAGCTTTTCAAGGCGTTCCGCCGCCATATACGTGTGTGCGACACCGCTGATGCAGGCCGTGACTCCGACCAGTTTTAATGACATTTGCCGCTCCCCGTAGCTGGAAATTTTACCCACCCATCGTCACGGTATACCCATCGCTTTCAGCCATCGCACGCAATGGTGCAAGTGCGACGGCATCCGGCACCGGTGTTTTGTGCATCGAATAGTTTTTCCCTAATAAAGGATATTTTGCTTCCCCGTATTTGTGGAAGGGTAACAGATGGATTTCATTTAAGTTGAAGGGTTTAAGGAAATCCAGAATCTGACGCAGGTTTTCCTGTGTCAGCGTGTAGCCGGGGATCAGGGGAACGCGCGGAAGTATTTTCACATTGCGTTGGGTCAGTGCCTGAAAATTCTCCAGTACCCGGTGCTGATTCATGTTGAGCAGGTTGCGGGCCCGCGTGGCGTTCATGATTTTGAAATCAAATAAAACCTGATCGCAGTGATCAACCACCGAAAGTAAATGATCCCGCGGGACATCGCCTGCGGTTTCGATGGCTGTGTGGATCCCAAGGCCCTGTAATTCTTTCAACAACGCGCGTGCAAAAACCGGCTGCATCAACACTTCGCCACCGGAAAGTGTGATGCCGCCGCCGGATGACCGGAAAAAAACTTCATCCTTGAGCAGACGGGACATCAGCGCTGACAGCGTAATGTCTTCGCCTACATATTCCAGCGCCCCGCTCGGGCATTCCTGCGGATCCTGCAAACAGGTCCGGCAGTTCAGGCATTTCGCCTGACGTTTGATGGTCTGGATCCGGGGCGACATGGATTCCGGGTTGGCGCACCAGGGGCAGCGGTGCGGGCAACCTTTGAAGAAAACCATCGTGCGGATCCCCTGACCGTCATTGAGAGAAAAACGCTGAATATTAAAGATGCGTCCCATCAGGGATTTTTCAGCGGTTTCACAAGCTCCGTTGACCGTGGGGATCCGCAGGTCAGAGCTGGTGCGCGGTGCGGCCGATAATGTCATCCTGAATCTCCTTTGACAGTTCGACAAAGAACGCGCTGTATCCGGCGACCCTGACCACTAATCCAGCGAAATCCTGCGGACGCCTTTGCGCTTCGCGAAGCTGTTCTGCATTCACCACGTTGAACTGAACATGCTGTAATTTCAGCCGGGTGAAGGCGCCGAGAAAATCAGCCAGCTTATTCAGACCCTGTAAACCTTCCAGCGTTGATGGCGTAAATTTCACGTTCAGCAGCGTACCGTTTGAGAGCAGTGTGTTGTCGAGCTTGCTGACGGATTTCAGTACCGCGGTTGGCCCCTGATGATCCTGCCCGAGCATCGGCGAAAGGCCGCCGTCGGCCAGTTGCTCGCCCGCAAAGCGCCCGTCCGGCGTCGCACCGACGACTGCGCCGAGCGGGACGTGAGCGGAAACGGTATATGACCCCGGCGTAAACTGACCGCCGCGCGGGTTGCGGTACTGTTCGACTTCTTTGCAATAAAAACGCAGCAAGTCGGCGCTTATCAGGTCAACTTCATCGACGTCGTTGCCGTACTTCTCGAAGCGGTTGATCAGTCGGGCGCGGATCGCGCGGCCTTCTTCGCTGGCGAAGTTCTCTTTCAGCGAGGCGATCAGTTCATCAAAGCTCAGGCGTTGCTGATCAAACACCAGTCCTTTCAGCGCATGCAGTGAGTCACTGAGGTTTGCGATGCCGATGCCCTGAACGCCGGAAAAATTATAGCGCGCGCCACCGGCAGTAATGTCTTTCCCGCTTTTCAGACAGCCTTCAATGAAAGACGACAGCAACGGAACCGGTGCCCAGTCGCGGTGGCCGATATCGCAGATATTGCTGCCCTGCGCCATCAGTTTCACGTAGTGGCTGATTTTCTGGCGGATCTGTTCCACCAGCTCAGTATAGTTAATCGCAGAATTTCCTTCGTTTTCATGCAGCGTTAACTCCATGACTTTCAGCAGGTTGAACATCGCGATGTCATGCAGCCCGTACGTTTTCCCTGGGATAGACAATTCGACGCAGCCGACGACCGCATAATCCCTGGCATCTTCCAGGCTCACGCCACGGTTCAGGAAGGCCGGAACCACCACTTCATCGTTGAAGATTTGCGGAATGCCGGTGCCGAGACGAATAGTTTCGGCTGTTTTCAGCAGGAAAGGGCGGTCGATCAGTTCGTTCATCCGCACGCCGAGATTGGGCTGCGGCAGGCAGATGCCCTGATAAGCGTCCAGACACAGGAATGACAACACGTTGACCGCGCTGCGCCCCGTTTCGGTTAAACCGCCGAGTAAAATCGTATAACCCGTTGGGAAACCGGCGAAATATCGGGCGCTCGACGTCGAACGTAACAGCACGATGTCATTGCATTTCACCCACAGGCTTTCCAGCAGCTCTTTCAAAAACTCCGGCTGTTGGCCGTGTGAAAGAGAATGCTGGTAGAACGGCAGCATGTACTGATCGAAGCGTCCGAGCGACAGCGAACTGGCGTTGGATTCGTACTGCAAAATAATATTCATGTACCAGAACAGTTGGCATGCCTGATAGAAATCCTGTGGCTTCTTACCGGAAATATGCGCAGAGATGGCGGCAATGCGTTCCAGTTCCTGTTTTCTTCCGACGTCTTTGCATTCACCGGCCATCTGCGTCGCCAGCGCGGCATAACGCAGAATGTGGCGCTGAGCAGCCTGCAGGAGAATCAGTGCCGCCTGATAAAACGTATTCTCCGGCTCCTGCTCAACGTGCTGTTGTAACTCAGACACCAGATCATCCAGCCCTGAATTCAGCAAGCGCGGGTAATCAATAATGATGTGCCCCTGGCCTTTGTCGGTCTGGTTGATACTGAAAATCTGTGTTTTGGTCGCTGCCTTAACGTCTTCCGGCATTTGCTGGTTAATGAAATCTTTCATTGAGCGGGATTCCCAGTAAGGGAAAAGCTGCTCGCGGTAAACCTGTTTATCCTGCTCTGAAATGTTGAAACGATCCTGAGGACGGCTTGCGAAAGCATCCAGTTCTTTCATCAACCAGTAAGGATCCATTTCTGGTGAGACGATTCCCGCCCGAGGTTTTACCGTACGATTGCCAGCGATCAGTTCGTCTTCACGCAGGGAAATTTCAACGTTGTCCAGAATGTAAGCCGTTGCTTTAGCGCGGCGCAGCAGCGTGCATTCGCCTTCGGTGCTCCGATGGCTTTCGGTATATAGCAGGGCACGTTCCAGCGAAATTTCACGCGGACTGGCGAAGAGTGCGGCTTTCAGACGTTCGATGCGGGAAGTCATCTTATTCTCCTTGTAATTAATCCGCGGCCGCCGTGCTGCCGAGGTGTGCCGCGATTTTTTCCATAATGGCGTCAGCGCGTTTCACGGCGTCACTGATTGCCACGCGAACCACCACTTTGCCTTTAAAGCGTTCTTCAAATTTGATGCCAATGTCTTTGGTAAGGATCACCATGTCGGCGGCGACGACATCCTCCACGGTCAGTTCATTTTCCAGGCCAATAGAACCCTGAGTTTCGACTTTGCATTCCCAGCCTTTGGCTTTAGCCGCACGTTCAATCGCTTCGGCGGCCATATAGGTGTGAGCGACGCCGGACGGGCAGGCAGTGACAGCAATAATTTTGGTCATGATTTTCACCTTTAGTTTTACGTCTGAGGTCAGTTAATTTCGAAGTCCAGATCCAGGTCTGATTCCTGATGCTTTTTAGCCGACTGCTTTTTGGCAGCCAGATACTTCAGTACGTTGACGCACACGGCGGTCACAACCATGCCGACCAGCAGGGCTGCGATATAACCGAGTTTTCCCTCTACGACGGGCAGAACAATCAGCCCGCCCCAGCCGGCATAGCATTCGGCGCCCAGCAGCGCAGCGGTCACCGCCGCACAGGCGGAGCCCACCATAATGGAAGGAATAACGCGCAGCGGGTCGGCAGCGGCGAAAGGGATTGCGCCTTCAGTGACGCCGACGCATCCCATCAGCAGGGCGGCTTTTCCGGCTTCGCGTTCTTCAGTGGAATAGTATTTGCGGCCAATCAGCGTGGCGAAACCCAACCCCAGCGGTGGTGTGGCGATCGCGACGGCGGCAATTGCGACGACGGTATAAACGCCCTGCGCCACGCAAATCAGCATAAAGGCATAGGCGACTTTATTGACCGGCCCGCCCATATCGAAGGCCAGCATCAGCCCCATAATGATCGCGAGCACGACAATGCTGCCCTGCTGCATACCTTGCAGCCAGTGGGTCAGCGAGGAAGTCAGCAGCCCGACCGGTTCGCCCAGCCCCCACATCATGATGCCCGCCGTCAGTAAGGTACCGATAATCGGGATCACAAAGATCGGCATCACGGAACGCAGGATCTTCGGCACCGGGATTTTCTTGAGATAGAAAACGATGATCCCCCCGAGAAGACCGGCGATTATCGCGCCGAAGAAGCCCGCACCAAAGGAAGCGCCGACCCAGGCACCGATGGCTGAAGGCGCGAGCGCAGAGCGGTCGGAAATGGAATAACCGATGTAAGCCGCCAGGAAAGGCACCATCAGCGTCAGACCGGCGACACCAATATCAAAGAGTTTTTTCAGATTCGGATCGGTCGCTGCGTCAGGCATGGCACCTTTGCCGTAAAGCATGACGGAGACCGCCAGCAGAATGCCGCCCGCGACCACAAAAGGGATCATATGGGATACGCCAGTCATCAGGTGCTGACGGGTATTTTTTAGAATATTAAGCAATTCTTTCATGGCGGGCTCCGGTGTCGGGCGAAAATAACGGAACGTCCTTTTCAGCAAAACCTCGGAAGCTGAAAGGATATTGACGACCACAATAGGCCGTCGTCATGGGCGCTAATAGTGGACAAATTTGTGTTTTACTGGACTTTTGTAAGCTCAGTTCAAAAATGCGAGCAGGTTCAAATAACCCGAGTCGACGGGAGGTTTTAACGTCAGAACGCAGTGTGAGCTGCCTCGCAAAAAGCGACGTACATTACATTTGTCCAGTGTTTGTCATTTTTGTCTGGTAGCAAGTTGGTCCGCGAGACTCTTATTCTGCAATGAGCCGGTTTATCCGCCGGAATTTGGGATGAGGATTCAGAAATGACCAAGAAGTTGAGCTTCACCTGCGTACTGGTAAATGGTGTTCATGCCCGTCCGGCCAGCCATATTGAAACTCTATGCAATGGATTTGATTCTGCTTTTCACTGGCACAATGCCCGTTCTGACCGCAAAGCCGATGGCAAAAGTGTTTTGTCGCTGATTGGCGCGGATATTTTGCTGGGTGATAAATGCCATGTCACCGTGGAAGGGGAAGACGAAGAAGCGGCGTATGCCGCGCTGGTGCATTTTATTGAATACCAGTTTCCGCTGTGTGATGAAGCCCTGCCTGAGCATGATGATCAGGTGGAGCGGGAACCTCTTCCTGAATCCCTGGCACATCTTTCCCCGCTGATTTTTCGCGCCCGTTCTGTTAGTGAAGGTTGTACGCTGGGGAAACTGATCAGCCTTGCCCGCGTGAATCTGGCGACGCTGACGGATTTACCTGAGCCGCAAGGCACGGATAAAGAACAAAGTTTGCTTTCTTACGGGCTGGCGGCCCTGGAGAAATCCATCGAACTTCAGCTGATGGCAGGGAATGGCACGGTAACCGCCGTGCTGGAAGCGCACCGTTCTTTGCTGCGCGATAACAGCCTGCGTGACGCGCTGCATAAGCATGTTATGGAAGGGAAAAGTTGTGCACAAAGCATTGTGGAAACCGCCCTGCATTTCAGCGAGCAGCTTGCGCAATCTTCCAGTGCGTATTTGCGTGAACGCGAACTGGACATTCGTGACGTCAGCTTCCAGCTGTTGCAGCAAATCTATGGCGAGGATTGTTTTGCGTCCCAGCAAAAACTGAGTGAAGCGAGCATTTGTCTGGCGGATGAACTGACGCCAAGCCAGTTTCTCGAACTGGATAAACAACACCTTAAAGGATTACTGCTCGGCAGCGGTGGCAGCACATCGCACACGGTGATCCTCGCGAGGTCTTTCAATATTCCCACGCTGGTTGGGGTCGATCCGCAGCCATTACAGGCATATCTGCGGCAGGATGTGCAGATTGACGGCGATCTTGGGCTGGTGGCTTGTGCGCTCAGTGAGCCGGTTAGGCGCTATTACCGTCAGGAAGAACGTGTCCGTCAGACATTGCGGCAGCAGCAGAGTGCCTATCTTGATAAACCGGGTTACACCGCCGACGGCGTGCGCCTGGAGGTCGCGGCGAATATCGCGCATTCGGTCGAAGCCGACGCGGCGTTCAGTAACGGTGCCGAAGCGGTAGGGCTGTTCCGGACGGAAATGCTCTATATGGATCGCGCGAGCGCGCCTTCTGAGGATGAGCTGTACAACATTTATTGTCAGGCAACGGAAGCAGCAAAAGGCAAAACCATTATTATCCGCACGATGGATATTGGCGGCGATAAGCCGGTTAATTACCTGAATATTCCGGCTGAAAACAACCCTTTCCTGGGCTACCGCGCTGTCCGTATTTATCAGGAGTTCCTGCCTTTATTCCTCACGCAGTTACGCTCTATTTTGCGTGCTTCCGCACACGGCCCGCTGAAAATCATGATCCCGATGATTTCCTCCATGGAAGAAATTTTATGGGTGAAAGACCGGCTGGCGGAGGCCAAACAGTCTCTGCGCAATGAACAGATTCCGTTTGATGAAAAAATCCCGTTCGGGATCATGCTGGAAGTCCCGTCGGTGATGTTCATCATCGATCAGTGCTGCGAAGAGATTGATTTCTTTAGTATCGGCAGCAATGACCTTACGCAGTACCTGCTTGCTGTCGACCGCGATAACGCCAAAGTTACCCGTCATTACAACAGCCTGAATCCGGCATTCCTGCGCGGTCTTGATCACGTCGTACGCGAAGTGCATCGCCACGGAAAATGGATTGGCTTATGCGGGGAACTGGGCGCAAAAGGTTCCGTATTGCCGCTGCTGGTCGGCCTCGGGCTGGATGAAATCAGCATGAGTGCGCCGTCGGTGCCGGTGACGAAAGCGCGGCTGGCAAAACTCGACAGCCGGGAATGCCGTCAGTTGCTCAACCGTGCCATGCAAGGCCGCACGTCGCTTGAGGTTGAACATTTGCTGGCGCAGTTCCGTATGGCTGTGAACGATGCACCGCTGATCACCACAGAATGCGTGGCGCTCAATGCGGACTGGCGCAGCAAAGAGGAAGTCATAAAAGGCATGGTCGATAACCTGATGCTGGCCGGACGTTGTCGTTATCCGCGAAAACTGGCAGCAGATGTGTGGGCTCGTGAAGCCGTATTTTCGACCGGACTGGGTTTCGGTTTTGCTATCCCGCATACTAAATCAGAACACATTGAACAATCGACGATCAGCGTCGCGAAGTTGCCTGAACCGGTACAGTGGGGCGATGAAGAAGCGCAGTTTGTCATCATGCTGACCCTCAATAAGCACGCGGCAGGCGATCAGCATATGCGGATTTTCTCAAAGCTGGCGCGCCGGATCATGCATGACAGTTTCCGGGATGCACTGATGAATTCGACCACGGCGGCGCAGATTGAAACGCTGCTGAAACAAGAGCTTGAACTCTGACAGGAGAGGGTATGGAACTGTATCTGGATACCGCTGACATTAGCGCAGTAAAACGTTTATCCCGCATTTTGCCGTTACAGGGCGTGACCACAAACCCGAGCATTGTGGCAAAAGCCCGTACGTCATTATGGGAAGTCTTGCCCGCGCTGCGTGATGCTTTAGGCGGTGAAGGGAAACTGTTTGCGCAGGTGCTGGCAAATCAGGCCGAACAAATGGTTGAAGAAGCCGAATTGCTTCATTCACGCGTTCCGGGGCTGGTGGTGAAAGTTCCGGTCACGGCGGAAGGGCTGGCAGCCATTAAAATCCTGCGTACCCGAAAAATTCCGACGTTGGGAACCGCCGTGTATGGCGCAGGTCAGGGGCTGCTTTCGGCGCTGGCAGGGGCGGAATATGTTGCGCCGTACGTGAACCGCCTCGATGCGCAGGGCGGAGACGGGATTGAGATGGTGACGCGATTGCAGAAATTGCTGACGTTGCATGCACCGCACGCCAAAGTGCTGGCTGCCAGCTTCAAAACGCCGCGTCAGGCGCTTGATTGTCTGCTGGCCGGATGCCAGTCCATAACAATTCCGGTGGACGTCGCCGAGCAGTTTGTCAGCGCACCGGCGGTTCAGGCGGCGGTAGTTAAATTCGAAGAAGACTGGCAGGGGGCATTCGGCCAGTTGTCGCTGCGTTAAATATGGCTGCGACTCTGAATCTGCAAATAATCTAAATCTGCAAGTTAAAAAGCCCGACAGGAAAACCTGCCGGGCTTCTGACATTTGGGATCTTTTCATGCAGTCTTGATGATCACTTCACGCCATACTGTGTAAAGAAATCCAACATTCGCTGCCAGCCATCGTGAGCGGCTTCGGCGTTATAGCTCGGCCGATAATCGGCATAAAAAGCATGTCCGGCTTCAGGGTAGACGACGATTTCTGCATTGGCATTGGCCGCGCGAATGGCCTGCCGCATGGTTTCGACTGTGTCAAGCGGAATGCCGGTGTCCTGGCCGCCGTACAAACCTAAAACCGGCGCATCAAGCGCAGCGGCAAGGTCAACCGGGTTGGTCGGGCTGGTCAGTGTTTTGTTGCCGACCAGTTTTCCGTACCACGCCACGCCCGCTTTTAATTGCGGGTTATGCGCCGCATACAGCCAGGCAATCCGGCCACCCCAGCAGAAACCGGTAATCCCCAGTTTGGAAATATCCCCGCCGTGCTGCGATGCCCAGTGCGCGGTGTGGTCGAGATCGGAAAGTACCTGCTGATCCGGCACTTTGCTGACCAGTTTTTCGAACAGCTCGCTGATTTCGGTGTAATTGCGCGGGTCGCCCTGGCGGAAATACAGCTCAGGCGCGATAGCCAGATATCCTTGTTTTGCAAGACGGCGGCAGACATCCTGAATATGTTCGTGAACGCCAAAAATCTCCTGAACCACCAGAATGATCGGTAATTTTCCTGAGAAGTGTTCCGGCCGGGCGAGATAGGCGGGAAGATCTTCACCCTGCGAAGGAATGGTCGTCTGACCCGCGTGAAGCCCGTCGGTGTCGGTATGAATAGTCGTGCTGGCAACCGGTGTCACGGCAGGGGCAAAGCTGGTCGGAGCCTGTTTCAGTGTCAGTAATTCTTCTTCTTTTTTCATCGTGGTCTCCATGCAAGTGTCCATACGGAAATCTGGCTCTATGGATTAAAACTATAGCCGGAAAGCGGGAACAGCAAGGCAGAACAGATGTTCTATAGTTAAAAGTTATACAGGAAATATGTCAGGGAAGAACCATAGAACGTCCGAATCTTTCATGAGGAGTCATGTTCAATGTCGAAATCACCGTCTAAAACGACCAAGAAAAGTGAGCCAAAATCGGTAAGCCTCGCCCCCGCCACGGGCAGTCAATCTTCTCAACCCGGCCTGGGCAATCTCGCGCCATCCGACAGTGCTTATCAGGTGTCACCGCAACCCACGCCGCCCGGTAAAGAACCGACCGCCTCCGGCAGTGCCAAAAGCCCGGAGAACACCAACGCCAAACTCGATGCTCTGGAGCGACATCGAAAAAATGGTGAGAAGCAGCCGCTGACCACCAATCAGGGCACCAAAATTGCTGATGACCAGAACTCGCTGAAAGCTGGCAGCCGGGGGCCGACGCTGCTGGAAGATTTCATCCTCCGCGAGAAAATCACTCATTTTGACCATGAACGGATACCTGAACGTATCGTTCATGCGCGCGGTGCCGCCGCGCACGGTTATTTCCAGCCTTACCGCAGCCTGAAAGCGGTCACAAAAGCCAGTTTTCTCTCCGACCCGAAAAAAATAACGCCGGTCTTTGTGCGTTTCTCGACGGTGCAGGGCTCGAAAGGGTCAGCAGATACGGTTCGTGATATTCGCGGCTGGGCCACCAAGTTTTATACCGATGAAGGGATTTATGATCTGGTCGGCAATAACACGCCAGTCTTCTTCATTCAGGATGCCCATAAATTTCCTGATTTTGTCCACGCCGTAAAACCCGAGCCGCACAACGAAATTCCACAAGGCGCCAGCGCGCATGACTCCTTCTGGGACTATGTTTCCCTCCAGCCCGAAACGCTGCATAACGTTTTTTGGGCGATGTCTGACCGGGGCATTCCGCGCAGCTACCGCACGATGGAAGGTTTCGGGATCCACACTTTCCGCTTTGTGAATGCCAAAGGCAAAGCGACGTTTGTCCGTTTTCACTGGAAACCGCTGGCGGGCAAGGCTTCTCTGTTGTGGGACGAGGCGCAGAAACTGGCAGGGAAAGATGCCGATTTCCACCGGCGCGATTTGTGGGAAGCCATCGAAGCAGGCGATTATCCCGAATATGAACTGGGCGTTCAGCTGATCCCGGAAGAGGATGAATTCAAGTTTGATTTCGATTTGCTCGACCCGACCAAGCTGATCCCTGAAAAACTGGTGCCGGTGGAGCTTGTCGGGAAAATGGTGCTCAACCGTAATCCGGACAACTATTTCGCGGAAACCGAGCAGGTCGCTTTCCACCCGGGACACGTTGTGCCCGGCATTGATTTTACAAATGATCCGCTGTTGCAGGGGCGTTTGTTCTCTTACACCGATACGCAAATCAGCCGTCTGGGCGGGCCGAATTTCCATGAAATCCCGATTAACCGGCCAACCTGCCCGTACCATAACTTTCAGCGTGACGGTATGCACCGGCAGGATGTAGATACCAATCCGGCTAATTACGAGCCGAATTCCATCAACAATAACTGGCCGCGAGAAACGCCATCGGCTGCGTCCGGAGGCGGATTTGAAAGTTACCCTGAGCGTATTGATGCTGTAAAAATCCGGCAGCGAAGTGAATCATTTGCAGAATACTATGCGCATCCGCGCCTGTTCTGGCTGAGTCAGACGCCAGTAGAGCAGGACCATATCGCCGGGGCATTCTCCTTTGAGTTATCCAAAGTGGTACGGCCGTATATCCGCGAACGCGTAGTCGATTTGCTGGCGCACGTTGACCAGACTCTGGCGGCTATCGTCGCGAAAAATCTGGGCATTACACTTTCGGCGCAAACGAGAAAGGTGAAGCCTCCGAAACCGGTTAATGGCCTGGAAGCAGATCCGTCACTGAGTTTGTACGCCAGCGGAAAAGGGACGATAAAAGGGCGTCAGGTGGCGGTGCTGCTGGGCGAAGGCGTTAATGCTGCAGATGTGCTGGAAACTTTGCAGGCGCTTCAGGCTGCGGGCGTTCATCCCAAACTTCTGGCCAGCCATCTGGGAAATGTAATTGCCGATGATGGTTCGACATTGCCGGTAGATGCCACGTTCGCCGGTTCGCCGTCCATTACCGTGGACGCCGTTATTGTGCCTCACGGCCACATCGATGCTTTGCTGATGAACGGTGATTCCCGCCATTATGTGCTTGAAGCCTATAAACATCTGAAAGTTATCGGGCTGAGCGGAGACGCCCGTCGCTTTAAACCGCTGCTGGGGCTGACGGATGACGTACCGGAGGACGGGATTATCGAAGGCGAAAAGGCGGAAGGAAAATTGCTGAAAGCGTTCCTGAAAGAAATGGCAAAACATCGCGTCTGGTCGCGCAGTGCGGCAGCCGGAGCAGTTCCGGCCTGAGTTGAATTTTAATCAGCCTTACCGGCAGGCGGCGTCATTCATCAGTGATATGGCAACGCCTGCTTTTATTTCTCCGTCCGGGAAAATACTTCATCCGGCAAAGCATCAGTCTGCTTAAAATTTCGGCGTAATACATTTAATTTGTGATTTTCATCACAAATTAAATGTATGCAGGATTCTCGTTGTTACATCATAGTGACTGCCGTCACGAAATGACGTCACAATGTTCAGTACAGTTGCCGGGTGTTCCTCCTGCCAATAAATGACCTTACTTACAGAGGAGTTTGTTATGTCTCAGCCTGAAGTTTTCCACCTTGGCCTGGCCAAAAATGATTTAAACGGTGCCACGCTGGCGATTGTTCCCGGCGACCCTGAGCGCGTGGAGAAAATTGCCAAACTGATGGAGAACCCGGTGCGTCTGGCTTCTCATCGCGAATTTACCTCATGGCGTGCTGAGCTTGACGGCAAATCTGTGATCGTTTGTTCAACCGGTATCGGCGGCCCGTCTACGTCCATCGCAGTGGAAGAGTTGGCACAGTTGGGCATCCGGACTTTCCTGCGCGTGGGTACGACCGGTGCTATTCAACCGCACATCAATGTGGGCGATGTTCTGGTCACGACGGCTGCTGTTCGACTTGATGGCGCGAGCCTGCACTTTGCGCCGATGGAATTCCCGGCTGTCGCCGATTTCGCCTGTACCACGGCGCTGGTCGCGGCGGCAGAATCTGTTGGCGCTTCAACGCACATCGGCGTAACCGCGTCTTCTGACACCTTCTATCCGGGTCAGGAACGTTACGACACCTTCTCTGGCCGCGTTGTTCGTCGCTTCAAACAATCGATGAAAGAGTGGCAGGAAATGGGCGTGATGAACTATGAAATGGAATCCGCCACACTGCTGACCATGTGTGCAAGCCAGGGCCTGCGCGCAGGTATGGTTGCCGGTGTTATCGTAAACCGTACGCAGCAGGAAATTCCTGATGCGGAAACGATGAAAAAGACTGAAAGCCACGCAGTGAAAATCGTTGTAGAAGCCGCCCGTCGCCTGATCTAAAAAATACTAAAACAAACACATCACATCTGTGGGCTGCCTCTGGCGGCCCATTTTTTTGCCCCGATAATCAGATCTGTTAAGGTCGTGTTAGTAAAGTGTCTGAAATAATTTATCGAACCGGCTACTTATCTGCTGATAAAAAACTGCTGATTAAAAGCCGCTGACACAAAACCGCTGACAAAAGGAACTGCTTTTTGACTGTTCATGACCTTCTGGATTACACAACGACCTTTATTCGCGCGCATCAGGTATGGGCTGCGCCGATCGTGTTCTTCCTCGCTTTTGGCGAATCTCTGGCGTTTTTATCGCTGCTCCTTCCGGCCACTTTTATTCTGTTAGGGTTGGGTGCGCTGATTGGTGAAACCGGCATTCCGTTCTGGCCAATATGGGCGGCAGCGGCGGCCGGTGCATTCTTCGGCGACTGGCTTTCTTACTGGATCGGCGCGCATTTTCAGGATCGTGTCGGGAATTTCTGGCCGTTCTCCCGCCATCCGCAAATGCTGGTTCGCGGGCATGCATTCTTCGAAAAATGGGGGATGCCGGGCGCATTTATCGGGCGTTTCTTTGGCCCGCTTCGCGCCGTAGTACCGCTGGTTGCGGGGATTTGTGGCATGCCGCAGAAGTATTTCCAGATTGCAAACGTAACCTCCGCGCTGATCTGGGCATTCGGCATTCTCGCGCCGGGCGCTTTTGGCATCCAATGGCTGAGCCGCTGGTTCTGAATCCTGCGCTGCATCGCTGACGTCTTCAAGAGGGCCGGGCGGAAGAAATTCCTTTTTGGAAGACGTCTCGCAAAGGCGTCATGCTGCTGAAAATAGACTGGACATCCATACAGCCTGCTATTACCGTGACCGCAAGTGATTTTAAGAAGGAATACGCGTGGATATCAGCATTTTGTTCGCCCTGGGCGCAGGGATAATCGGCCTGTTAGTCGGCTGGCTGGTCGCTAGTTTGCGGCAACAGCAGCAGCAGGCAGAGTACGAAACACAGCGTCGGTTGCTGGAGCATTCGCTGGAGCAAGTGAAGACGGAAAACGACGCGCACAAAAATGAGCGACAAGCCGTTCAGCAGCAAATGCGTGAAGCGGAACTTGAGCTGCGCAAATTGCACAGCGCGGCGGCAGCCAGCCAGGAAAAGTTGCAGTTGCTGACTCACTGGCAAAATGAATGCGAACAGCTAAATCAGGAATTACGTGCCCAGCGTGAGATTAACAGCGCTCAGGAAGCCGAGCTTCGCGAGGTTTCTACGCGGCTGGACGAGACGCGTATGGCGGCAGAAGACAAACAGCGTCTGCTGATCAACAGCGAACAGCGCCTGAGCAGTCAGTTTGAGAATCTGGCCAACCGTATTTTTGAACAAAATGGTCGCCGGGCCGACGAACAGAACAAGCAAAGCCTCGACAAACTGTTGCTGCCGCTGCGCGAGCAGCTTGATGGTTTCCGCCGTCAGGTGCAGGACAGTTTTGGTCAGGAAGCCCGTGAACGTCACACGCTGGCGCACGAAATCCGTAACCTGCAGCAGCTGAACGTTGAGATGGCGCGCGAAGCGGTGAACCTCACCAAGGCGCTGAAAGGTGATAATAAAACGCAGGGGAACTGGGGCGAAGTGGTGCTCAGTCGCGTGCTGGAGGCGTCCGGCCTGCGCGAAGGTTACGAATATCAGACGCAGGTCAGCGTACAGGTTGATACGAACAGCCGAATGCAACCCGATGTGGTGGTGCGTCTGCCGCAAAATAAAGACGTGGTGATTGACGCGAAAATGACGCTGGTGGCCTACGAGCGTTACTTCAACAGTGAAGATGACAGCGAGCGTGATGCGGCGCTGAATGAGCATATCGCGTCCGTTCGCGGGCACATCCGCCTGCTGGGCCGTAAAGATTATCAGCAGCTTCCCGGTTTGCGCAGCCTTGATTACGTCCTGATGTTTATCCCCGTTGAGCCCGCTTTTTTACTGGCTATCGACCGGGAGCCAGAATTGATCAGCGAAGCACTGCGTCACAATATTATGCTTGTCAGCCCGACCACGCTGCTGGTGGCTTTGCGTACAATCAGTAATTTATGGCGTTATGAACATCAGAGCCAGAATGCCAAACGCATTGCCGATCGCGCCGCCCGTTTGTATGACAAACTGCGGTTGTTCGTGGATGACATGGAGTCGATGGGGCAAAGCCTCGACAAAGCGCAGGGAAGTTATCGCTCAGCGATGAATAAACTCTCGCAAGGCCGTGGTAACCTTATAGGGCAGGTTGAAAGTTTCCGTGCTCTGGGGGTCGAAGTTAAACGGCCTATCAGCCCGTCTCTGGCGGAGATAGCGAAAGCGGAAAATGAACCGGAAGATACCGCATCTCTGCCCGATACCTCTGATGCGGAAGAAGAACAGGCGCTGAACCCGCGTGAATAATTAAAGGTGGCAGAGTTTCCACAGGGGCTTACTGATTCGATCTGTGAATCTTTGCAATATGCTGAATCACCATCGGTGATGGGGCTTTCTAACGGGTTCTGGTACACTTCTCCCCAAGAGTTTGACTGAAAAAGCAGGCATAAATAATGGAAAAGCAGACGCAGGAAACCACTCATTTCGGTTTTCGTACAGTAGCCAAAGATGAGAAGCAGGAAATGGTGGCGGAAGTCTTCCATTCTGTTGCGGCAAAATATGATTTGATGAATGACCTGATGTCTTTCGGGATTCATCGTATCTGGAAACGTTTCACCATTGATTGCAGCGGTGTACGCCAGGGCCAGCGTGTGCTCGATCTTGCGGGTGGCACCGGTGACCTGACCGCAAAATTCTCCCGTCTGGTGGGTGAAAAAGGCGAAGTTGTGCTGGCGGATATTAACGATTCCATGCTGAAGATGGGCCGCGAAAAGCTGCGCAATCTGGGCATCGTGGGTAACGTCAATTACGTTCAGGCCAACGCTGAAGCTCTGCCTTTCCCTGATAATTATTTCGACTGCATCACAATTTCTTTCGGTCTGCGTAACGTGACTGAAAAAGAAAAAGCGCTGCGTTCGATGTTCCGCGTACTCAAGCCGGGTGGCCGTCTGCTGGTTCTGGAATTTTCCAAACCGCTTCTGAAACCGCTGAGCAAAGCTTACGACACTTACTCTTTCCATATTTTGCCACGCATTGGCGAGCTGGTTGCGCAAGACGCTGAAAGCTATCGCTATCTGGCTGAATCCATCCGTATGCATCCTGATCAGGAAACCCTGAAAGGCATGATGGCGGATGCAGGTTTTGAAAATGTGACGTATCACAATCTGACCGGTGGCATTGTCGCCCTGCATCGGGGTTTCAAATTCTGATATGAGCATGCCGATGTTGTTGACGCCGTTACTGACTGCCGCCATTGAGACGCCGCTTAATTACCTGCTTTTCCGCGATCGCAGCATGAAGGCGGCGCGAACGCGTCTGGCAGGTAAAGTTTTACGTGTCGAATTGCAGGAACTGAGTGCTCCGCTGACGTTTGTGTTCAGCGAGCAAAAAATCGATGTTCTTGGGCAGTGGGACGGTGCAGCGGATTGCACCGTTATCACAAGGCTTTCTGTGCTGCGTAAGTTGCGCGATCGTCAGCAATTGTCGCCGCTTATGCGCAATGGTGAGCTGGTGGTTGAGGGCGATATTTCCGTTGTTCAGCAATTTACCGCGCTGCTGGATATGGCTGAGTGGGATCCCGCTGAGTTTCTGGCACCTTACGTCGGTGATATAGCAGCACAGGGGCTGACTCAGGCGGTTCAGGGGAGTTTGCGTTTTCTGCAAAAGGGGCTGAAACATCAGCAAAGTTATGTGGCTCAGACGCTGACCGAAGAGTGGAAAATGGCACCGGGACCGCTGGAAGTTGTCTGGTTTAGCGATGAAGTTTCTGCACTGGCACGCGAGCTGGATGCGCTGGATAAACGTATCGAAAAACTGGAGGGTAAACCGTGACGCCTAGGGAAATGCGACGTTTATATCTTATTATCCGCATGTTTCTGATCTATGGCCTTGACGAACTCATCCCTAAAATCCGCTTAACGCTGCCGCTGCGCATTGGTCGTTATCTTTTTTTCTGGTTGCCGAATCGTCATAAAGAAAAGCCGTTGGGCGAGCGCATGCGTATGGCGCTGGAAGAACTGGGGCCGGTATGGATCAAGTTCGGCCAGATGATGTCAACACGTCGCGACCTTTTCCCTCCTCAGATCGCCGATCAGCTTGCCTTGCTTCAGGACCATGTTCCACCTTTTGATGGTGCGAAAGCACGTCAGCAAATTGAAGTGGCGCTTGGTGGCCTGGTGGAAACCTGGTTTGATGAGTTCGACCAGACGCCGCTGGCTTCTGCCTCTATTGCTCAGGTTCATACCGCGATATTGAAAGAAAACGGTAAGCCGGTCGTTCTGAAAGTCATCCGCCCGGATATCTTGCCAACGATTGTGGCGGATATCCGTCTGATGTCGCGTCTGGCGGGCTGGTTACCGATTCTGTTGCCTGATGGCCGTCGTTTGCGCCCCCGTGAAGTCGTGCGCGAATATGAAAAAACGCTGCTTGATGAGTTGAATTTACTGCGTGAAGCGGCGAATGCTATTCAGTTGCGCCGCAATTTCGAAGGCAGCCCGATGTTGTATGTGCCGGAGGTTTATCCGGATTACTGCAGCGAACGCCTGATGGTGATGGAGCGTATTTACGGAATCCCGGTTTCTGATATTGAAGCGCTGAAGAAACACGGTACCAATATGAAACTGCTGGCCGAACGCGGCGTGCAGGTTTTCTTCACTCAGGTTTTCCGTGACAGTTTCTTCCATGCCGATATGCACCCGGGGAATATTTTCGTCAGCTACGAAACCCCTGAAGATCCTTGCTACATAGGCATTGATTGCGGCATAGTTGGTTCGCTCAACAAGGAAGACAAACGGTATCTCGCGGAGAATTTCATCGCTTTCTTCAACCGCGATTATCGTAAAGTGGCTGAATTACATGTCGATTCCGGCTGGGTTCCCCGCGATACCAACGTCGAAGAGTTCGAATTCGCTATCCGTACGGTTTGCGAACCGATTTTTGAGAAACCGCTGGCAGAAATTTCTTTTGGTAACGTGCTGTTGAATCTTTTTAATACGGCACGCCGTTTTAATATGGAAGTTCAGCCTCAGCTCGTGCTGCTGCAAAAAACGCTGCTGTACGTAGAAGGTCTCGGACGTCAGCTTTATCCTCAGCTTGATTTGTGGACCACGGCGAAACCTTTCCTTGAAAGTTGGGTACGCGATCAGGTCGGGTTGCCGGCAATGATCCGTGCGCTAAAAGAGCGTGCGCCTTTCTGGCTGGAGAAAATGCCTGAGTTGCCGGATCTGGTTTACCAGAGCCTGCATCAACACAAGTTATTGCAATACAACATTGAGAAGCTTTCTTCCCAGATACATAACCAGAGTTCCCGTCAGGGCCAGTCTCGTTATCTTCTGGGGATTGGTGCGACACTGCTGTTGAGCGGAACTCTTTTACTGTTAGGCGATGTTAAGGTTTATCCGGCTTGCCTGATGGTCGCGGGTGCAATTTCCTGGTTGATTGGATGGAAACGCGCCAGCTGAATACTTTGCGTTAAATTGAATGCCGTTTGCGAACGGCAATAAATGTCGTTCCTTCCTATTGAGGTGAAAATAATGGGTGGTATTAGTATTACAAAAATCCTGATTCTCGTTGTACTCGTGGTACTGCTGTTCGGTACTAAGAAACTGCGCGGTCTGGGTTCTGATCTGGGTGCTTCCATCAAAGGCTTCAAGAAAGCCATGAGCGATGATGAAGGCCAGAAAACTAACAAAGATGCTGACACTTCTGCTTCTGATGCTGATTTCATCGCTAAGTCCGTTGAAAACAAGCCAGCAGCCAAGGCAGATGAAACCAAGAGCCAAAACAAAGAGCAGGTATAAGCCGTGTTCGATATTGGATTTAGTGAACTGCTACTGGTATTGGTGATTGGCCTGGTAGTCCTTGGGCCAGAGCGTTTACCCGTAGCAGTAAGAACAGTAGCAGGCTGGATCCGCACACTGCGTGCCATGGCGGCTTCCGTGCAGAGCGAGCTGTCGCAGGAACTGAAACTTCAGGAATTGCAGGACACCCTGAAAAAAGCTGAAGAGTCAGGCCTGAAGAATTTAACGCCAGAAATCAAAGCGTCCATGGATGAGCTGAAAGAAGCGGCAGAATCGATGAAACAGTCGATCAACTCAGGGCTGAATCCTGCGGAGAAAGCTGTCGAGAACGCCAAAGCGGAAGGTAATACCATCCACAACCCGGTTCTGGATGAAGCCGAAGCGCATCATGATGCAGGTATTTCTCCGGCTACGGCTGAGAAAGTTGTCTCTGCACCTGCTGCTGCACCGCAAAGTGCCGTTGATGCTGCGCTGGCTTCCAATAAGACGGCGCATGCAGCAGCAGAACATGCTGAAACGCTGGCCGCTTCTACGGAGCCTTCGGTAACAGAATCAACGGTTGCCGAGCCTTCTGTTGCCTCTGCGCCGGTGACGAAACCTGTCGTCGCTGAAGTCCCTGTTGCTGAACCCGCAGCCCCGGTTAAACCGGCGTCATCAACTCAAACAACCGGTGAGCATTAATCATGGCTGTTGAAGATACACAACCTCTTATCAGCCATCTGATTGAGCTGCGTAAGCGTCTGTTGAATGCCATTGTTTGCATTCTCGTGGTGTTCCTGGCACTGGTTTACTTTGCCAATGATATCTACCAGTTGGTCGCTTCTCCGCTTATCAAACAGATGCCGATGGGCGCGAGCATGATTGCTACAGATGTAGCATCTCCGTTCTTTACGCCAATTAAGCTGACGATGATTGTCTCGGTATTTCTTTCTGCGCCGTTTATTTTGTATCAGGTCTGGGCGTTTGTAGCGCCTGCGCTTTACAAGCATGAACGTCGTCTGATGATGCCGCTGCTGTTCTCAAGCTCCGCATTATTTTATCTCGGCGTGGCCTTTGCGTACTTTGTCGTCTTCCCGCTGGCGTTTGCGTTCTTTGCGAAAACTGCGCCTGCTGGCGTTCAGATCGCTACCGACATCAACAACTATCTCGATTTCGTGATGGCGCTGTTTATGGCATTTGGTGTGTCTTTCGAAGTGCCGATTGCGATCGTGTTGCTGTGCTGGAGTGGGGTAACCACCCCGGAAGACCTGAAGAAAAAGCGTCCTTATGTTTTAGTGGGCGCTTTTGTGGTCGGCATGCTGCTAACACCGCCGGACGTTTTCTCTCAGACGCTGCTGGCCATTCCGATGTACCTGCTGTTTGAAATTGGCGTTTTCTTTGCCCGCTTCTACGTAGGTGGTCGTCGTCGCGCCGATGTCGATAACGAAGCTGATCCGGATCAGCCTGCGTAATACATTCTTTGATGAAAAAACCGCCCTGTTGGGCGGTTTCTGTTTTGGGACTCTTCATGTTTGAAATCGGTATTAACCTCACCAGTAATCAGTTTGATAAAGATCGTCCGCAGGTCGTTGAAAGAGCCAGAGCGGCCGGTCTGAGCGGTATGTTGATCACCGGGACGTCCGCGCAGGAAAGCGCTGAAGCGCAGAAGATGGCGATGGAACATCCGGATTTTTGCTGGTCAACGGCGGGCGTGCACCCGCATCAGGCGAGTAACTGGAATGACGATGTTGAGCGCAGCATTCGCGAGCTGGCAGCACTGTCACAGGTTGTCGCGATTGGTGAATGCGGGCTGGATTTTAACCGTAATTTTTCTCCGGCAGACAGTCAGGAAGAGGCGTTTACCGCGCAACTGTCTCTGGCGAAGGAGTTGCAGTTGCCGGTATTTTTACACTGCCGTGATGCCGGAGAGCGATTTGCCGCGTTGATCAAACCCTGGCTGCCGGATTTGCCGGGCGGCGTAGTGCACTGTTTTACCGGCACGCGCGAAGAGCTGGAGCTTTATCTGTCTCTCGGGTTGTCGATTGGTATTACCGGCTGGGTGTGTGATGAGCGTCGTGGGCTGGAACTGCGCGAAATGCTGCCGCTGATCCCCGCTGACCGGTTGATGCTGGAAACCGATGCGCCTTATCTGTTGCCGCGTGATATGGAAAATAAGCCAAAGAATCGCCGAAATGAGCCTGCCTTTCTGCCGCATATCGTAAATCAGGTGGCGATGTGGCGTGGTGAAGATCCGCAATGGCTGGCAGATATCACGGATGAGAATGCGCGTAAGCTTTTTTCGTTGCCCGTACTTTGAAATAAATGCGTTTCAATAACTTTCTGAATAAAAAAAGCACCGGTAAACGGTGCTTTTTCATCGGGACGCCAGTGAACGCAAATCAGATTTTCTGGAAATGCGTATTTTCGATGCTCTGACGGACCGGCTGGTTTATCAGGTTCAGCATCAGCAGTGAACGCGCTTCGCCATCGGGTTCGGTATATATCGCTTCGATACCGGTGAAAATCCCATCGGTGATCACGACATGGTCGCCTTCATACGGCGTCTCGGGGTCACGGTATTCAATCGAAGGCGGTTCCATCAGCTGTTTGATAACGTCCGGCTGAACCGTCGCCAGTTTTGCACCGAAGCGGATGAAGTGACTGACGCCACGCGTTGCATTGATCGTCGTGGTATGGATCCGCTCAGGGTCGAACTCGATGAACATGTAATTCGGGAACATAGGCTCGCTGACGGCCGTACGGCGTCCGCGCACCATTTTTTCCAGTGTGATCATCGGTGTCAGGCAGTTAACTTCCTGGCGTTCCAGATGTTCTTTCGCGCGAAGCAACTGACCACGTTTGCAATAGAGTAAGTACCAGGATTCCATAGTTTCCCACATTAAATCGTTGAGCGGGGCAGCATACCAAAAGCCACTCATGAGATACAGACAGTGCGAGTCTGTGCAGACGTTTGCTGATTGTCGGCTCGTTATCTTTTATTATCGAAGAAAAGCGCGGTCCTATCCCCTCTATTCGTCCTAATTTTATCAGGAGATGTCTCATGGAGTTGTTTTTGCTGAGTAACGGTAAACTCTCAGGTGAATCCGAGTTACTGGGTTATGCAAAAGAGCGTATTCAGGCAATGTTGCAGGCGAAAAACATCCGTTCTGCTGTTTTGATTCCTTACGCCCTGATCCGCAATGACTATGACACCCGTGCGAAAGAGCTTTCGGATGCTTTGGGCATCAAAGTAGACAGTATTCATCACGCCGAAAACCCTGCTCAAGCCATTGCCAGCGCCGGGTGTATTTTGATTAGCGGCGGTAACACCTGGATGCTCAACCAGCTGCTGCATGAAAATGGGCTGATTGTGCCGATCCAGCGTGCTGTGCGGGAACGCAATGTCCCTTACATTGGCTGGAGTGCGGGTTGTAACGTAGCCACGCCAAGCATTCGCACCACCAATGATATGCCGGTTCGCAACTCTGTGGTTCTGCCTTCTCTCGGCCTCTTTCCGGTGCAGATTAACCCGCACTATATAGACGCGCATTTAAGTGGTCATATGGGCGAAACGCGCGATGAGCGTATTGCCGAATTCTGTGCTGTCAATCCGTCTGAATCCGTACTGGCATTGCGTGAAGGCAGTTTGTTGCAGGTTTCCGGCAATAATCTGAGCTATTTCAGCGCGAAAGGTCAGGGTTTCAAAGTGTTCCATCACGGGCAGGAAACACAGGAATACCAGGATACTCAGGCGATACAGCCGCTGGTGCCTTTTAACTGTCAGTAAAACTGTTGCTTTGTCACATCCGTATCGCCAGACCCGCAGCGTTAAAGTCTGGCGGCTAAACTGCTTTTTCGTTATCAGTATTTACCTGCTGATAACAAAAAAGCAGCAACAACACCGGAGAGGCTCTATAATGCCCTCCTTCAACCCGGCGACTCAGAATCAGCATGAAATACCGAGATTTACGTGACTTCCTCTCGTTACTTGAAAAGAGAGGCCAACTGAAACGCATCAGCCAGTCTGTTGATCCTTATCTGGAAATGACCGAAATTGCCGATCGCACATTGCGGGCGGGCGGTCCGGCGTTGCTGTTTGAAAATCCGAAAGGTTATGACATGCCCGTGCTGTGCAATTTGTTCGGCACGCCTCAGCGTGTCGCGATGGGCATGGGGAAAGAAGACGTCAGCGCGCTGCGTGAAGTCGGCGAATTACTGGCGTTCTTGAAAGAGCCTGAGCCTCCGCGGGGTTTCCGCGATTTATACGATAAGGCACCGAAGTTTAAGCAGGTGCTGAATATGCCGACCAAAGTGCTGCATTCCGCACCTTGTCAGCAGCAGATTTGGGAAGGCGACGCGGTAGATATCACCAAGATCCCGGTGATGCAGTGCTGGCCGGAAGATGCTGCGCCGCTCATCACCTGGGGTCTGACCGTAACCCGTGGACCGAACAAGCCGCGTCAGAATCTCGGCATTTATCGCCAGCAGGTTCTGGGCAAAAACAAAGTGATCATGCGCTGGTTATCCCATCGTGGTGGCGCGCTGGATTACCAGGAATGGTGTCAGCAGAATCCGGGGCAACGCTTCCCGGTGAGCGTCGCGCTCGGCGCGGATCCGGCCACAATTCTTGGCGCAGTGACGCCGGTACCGGACACGCTGTCTGAGTATGCTTTCGCAGGTTTGCTGCGTGGCAATAAAACCGAAGTTGTAAAGTGCATTTCCAACGATCTGGAAGTCCCGGCCAGCGCCGAAATCGTGCTGGAAGGGTATATCGAACCTGGTGAAATGGCACCCGAAGGCCCTTATGGCGACCATACCGGCTACTATAATGAAGTAGACAGTTTCCCTGTTTTCACGATTACGCACATGACACAGCGTAAAGACGCCATTTATCACTCTACCTACACAGGCCGTCCGCCGGATGAACCTGCTGTGCTGGGTGTGGCGCTCAATGAAGTGTTTGTGCCAATTTTAAAGAAACAATTCCCGGAAATTGTTGATTTTTATCTTCCACCGGAGGGTTGCTCCTACCGTCTGGCGGTCGTTACCATGAAGAAGCAGTACGCCGGTCATGCGAAACGCGTCATGATGGGCGTCTGGTCTTTCCTGCGTCAGTTCATGTACACCAAGTTTGTGATTGTGTGTGATGACGACGTGAATGCCCGCGACTGGAATGACGTGATTTGGGCGATCACCACCCGAATGGATCCCGCGCGCGATACCGTGCTGGTGGAAAACACGCCGATAGATTATCTGGATTTTGCCTCTCCGGTTTCGGGCCTTGGCTCAAAAATGGGGATGGATGCGACCAACAAATGGCCGGGAGAAACGCAGCGTGAATGGGGACGCCCGATTGTGAAAGATCCGGACGTGACCGCGCGAATCGATGCCATCTGGGATGAACTCGCTATTCTTAATGATAAAGACGATGCGAAAAAATAATCGAATCTTTGTCCTACGCTTTGCTTTGATGACCCACAGAGGGAACGCATGACAATATTGAGCTGTAAAGTGACCTCGGTCGAGGCGATAACGGATACGGTTTACCGTGTCCGGCTGGTTCCGGAAGCGCCTTTTTCTTTCCGCGCGGGCCAGTATCTGATGGTGGTGATGGACGAGCGCGATAAGCGTCCGTTCTCTATGGCCTCGACGCCTGCTGAAAACAACGTTATTGAGCTGCATATCGGTGCATCTGAGCTGAATCTTTACGCGATGGCGGTGATGGATCGCATTTTGAAAGAACAGGCGATTACCGTGGATATTCCGCACGGCGACGCATGGCTGCGGGAAGAAGGTGAGCGTCCGCTGGTGCTGATTGCAGGCGGAACGGGCTTCTCGTATGTCCGTTCTATTCTGATTACGGCGCTCGAGCAGCAGCCTCACCGGGACATCTCGATTTACTGGGGTGGCCGTGAGCTGAAGCATTTGTATGATTTGGGTGAGCTGGAAGCAATGAGCATCAACCACCCTAATCTGAAAGTGATCCCGGTTGTAGAGCAGCCGGAAGACGGCTGGCAGGGCAGAAGTGGTACGGTGCTGAGCGCCGTTCTGCAAGATTTCTCTTCACTGGCGGAGCACGATATTTATATCGCCGGTCGTTTTGAAATGGCAAAAATTGCCCGTGAGCGTTTTGTTGCGGAACGCGGTGCGCTGGAAGACCGCTTGTTTGGTGATGCCTTCTCTTTCATCTGATTTGAAGTCAATCAGCCAAAAAAGCCCGCCCCTGACAGGCGGGAAAACGGCAACTAAAACGGGCAGAACAAGATTTAAAAAGCGGACATTGCGTCCGCTTTTTCTTTTTTACAAACTGACGTCAGATACGTTCAAAAACGGTGGCGATGCCCTGACCTAAACCGATACACATGGTGGCGACGCCAAACTGCACATCGCGATGTTCCATCAGGTTCAACAAAGTCGTGGAAATACGCGAACCTGAGCAGCCGAGCGGGTGTCCGAGGGCGATTGCGCCGCCGTTCAGGTTGACGCGTTCTTCCATCGTTTCGAGCAACCCCAAGTCTTTTACGCACGGCAGCGCCTGCGCTGCAAAGGCTTCGTTGAGTTCGAACAGGCCGATGTCCTGCACGCTAAGACCGGCGCGTTTCAACGCCAGACGTGTCGCCGGAACCGGGCCGTAACCCATAATGGAGGGATCACAACCCGTCACAGCCATTGCACGAATTCGCGCGCGGGCTTTCAGACCTAAGGATTTCGCGTGGGATTCACTCATCAGCAACATGGCGGATGCGCCGTCGGATAATGCCGAAGACGTCCCCGCTGTTACGGTGCCGTTGACCGGATCAAAGGCCGGACGCAATGCTGCGAGTGTGGCGACGGTAGTTTCCGGGCGGATAACTTCGTCAAAATCATAACGGGTCAGCACGCCTTCTGCGTTGTGGCCTTCGGTCGGTACGATTTCATTGACAAAATGCCCGGCAAGCGTTGCAGCGTGTGCCCGCTGATGGGAACGCGCAGCAAACTCATCCTGCATCTCGCGGCTGATCTGGTGCATTTTCGCCAGCATTTCGGCGGTCAGCCCCATCATGCCTGCGGCTTTCGCCACGGTTTTGCTCAGGCCCGGATGGAAATCCACACCGTGGCTCATCGGGACGTGGCCCATATGTTCTACGCCACCGATCAGGCTGACCTGCGCATCGCCGACCATAATGGCGCGCGCCGCGTCGTGCAAAGCCTGCATGGAGGAACCACACAGCCGGTTCACCGTTGTGGCCGGCACGCTGTGCGGGATTTCAGCCAGCAGGGCGGCGTTGCGGGCAATATTGAAGCCCTGTTCCAGCGTCTGCTGCACGCAGCCCCAGTAAATATCATCAATCGATTTGGCATCGACGGACGGATTGCGTACCAGCAGGGCGCGCATCAGATGTGCCGATAAATCTTCAGCCCTGACCTGACGGAATGCGCCGCCTTTCGAACGGCCCATTGGTGTACGGACTGCGTCAACAATGACTACGTTTTCCATGATTTCGGTCCTTATGCCTGATTGCCAGTGCTGAGGTTTTCCAGCGGAGCGGCAACCGGATAATAACTTTTATTTGCCTGTGCTTTGGCGCGTAACCCTTCCGGCGCCTGATACATAGGGCCGAGATGTGCGTATTGTTCGGTCAGTTTCAGGTACGCAGCGGTGCCAAGCGTATCCAGATAACGGAACGGGCCACCGTGGAACGGAGGGAATCCGAGGCCGTAAACCAGCGCCATATCTGCTTCTGCCGGGCTGGCGATAATACCTTCTTCCAGGCAGCGAACCACTTCGTTAATCATCGGGATCATCATGCGGGCAATGATGTCCTGCGGTGAGAAATCGGAATGCGCAGGTTTTAGGTTTTCAGCTAACAGGCTGATCGCCTGATCGTCGACGTCTTTACGCGGCTTGCCTTTGCTGTCCTGGCTGTAACGGTAGAAGCCCAGCTGGTTTTTCTGACCAAAGCGGCGGTTGTCGAATAAGACGTCCACGGCGTCACGGTAATTGCGTGCCATGCGCTGCGGGAAACCGGCGGCCATAACGGCCTGCGCGTGGTGAGCGGTATCGATGCCCACGACATCCAGCAAATAGGCCGGGCCCATCGGCCAGCCAAACTGTTTTTCCATCACTTTGTCGATTTGGCGGAAATCCGCGCCGTCGCGCAGCAGCAGGCTGAATCCCGATAAATACGGGAACAGCACGCGGTTTACAAAGAATCCTGGGCAGTCGTTGACCACGATCGGCGTTTTACCCATCGCCAGGGCGTAAGAGACGATACGTGAAATTGTCTTGTCCGAGGTTTTCTCGCCGCGAACGATTTCCACCAGCGGCATCCGGTGAACCGGGTTGAAGAAATGCATGCCGCAGAAGTTTTCCGGGCGTTTCAGCGTAGAGGCCAGTTGGTCGATCGGAATGGTTGAGGTGTTGGAGGCCAGAACGGTGTCTGCGCCCAGCAGGGATTCCGCTTCAGCCAGTACGGCGGCTTTCACTTTTGGATTTTCCACGACCGCTTCGACCACTATTTTGGCGCGTTCGATGCCGCTGTAATCCAGCGTCGGATGGATTGTCGACAGCACTTTTGCCATCTTCATGCCGTCCAGCTTTCCGCGTTCAAGCTGTTTATTCAGCAGCTTGGCTGCTTCATTCATCCCGAGCGTCAGGGACTGTTCGCTGATGTCTTTCATCACAACCGGTACGCCTTTCAGCGCAGACTGATAGGCGATACCGCCGCCCATAATGCCTGCCCCAAGAACAGCAGCCTGCGCCGGTTTTTCACTGTCTTGCGCCAATTTTTTTGCTTTGCCTTTCACGAACTGATCGTTAAGGAAAATGCTGACCAGCGCGCGCGCTTCTTTTGATTGCGCGAGAGGAACAAAACTGGCGGTTTCCAGCTTAAGCGCTTCGTCTCGGTCAAGGCCCGCCGCGGCTTCGATCGTCTTCACCGCGGTCATCGGTGCCGGGTAATGTTTTCCGGCATTTTGCATGACCATGCTTTTTGCCACGCTGAAGCTCATCGCCGCTTCAATCTGGCTGAGTTTCAGAGGCTGACGTTTCGGTTCGCGGCGGCTGTGCCATTCCAGTTTTCCGGCGATGGCCTGTTGCAGCATGCTGATACCGGCATCGCGCAGTTTCTCTGCATCAACGACGGCATCAACCAGCCCGATTTTCAGGGCATCTTTGCCGCTGATATTTTTGCCTGCTGCGATAATCTCCAGCGCGCTGTCTGTACCAATGAGGCGCGGAAGCCGCACCGAGCCGCCAAAGCCCGGCATAATGCCTAAGCTGGTTTCTGGCAAACCGATACGTGCATCAGCCGTGCTGATACGGAAATCGGTGGCTAATACGCATTCGCAGCCTCCGCCCAGCGCATACCCGCTGATGGCAGAAAGCGTTGGAACCGGTAAATCTTCCAGGCGGTTGAAAATGCTGTTGGCGAAATTCAGCCACTCGTGCAGTTTTTCCGCCGGAGCGTTAAACAGAGATAAAAACTCGGTGATATCCGCACCCACAATGAAAGCGGATTTCGCTGAACTAAGCAGCAAACCTTTCAGCTCGGACTGTTTTTCCAGTACCGCAATGGCTTCGTCGAGGCTGGCGACCGTTTGGGTATCGAGCTTGTTCACCGAGCCTGGAGCGTCAAACACCAGCTCAGCAATACCGCCATCGAGCCAATGCAGATGTAATGTTTCGCCTTGGTAGAGCATGTGTCTCTCCTGAATCATCGGGGATGATCTGGTATGACCAGATGCTTTCGAGTGTGGTTTTTATGTTAATAATTTGCAAATGAGATGTGTTTTATTTGCGGGCAAGATCACAAACCTTCCGGGACTATGGTCGCGGTGAGGCTGTGGTAAGATGCTGCATCGTCTTTCCGGTGAAAAAAGGACAGTTGGATGGAATCGCTTACTACGCTTTATAAAGAACATATCGCCACGCTGCAGGCGCGTGCCCGTGAAATTCTGCAACGTTCTCAACTCGATGCGTTACTCATTCACTCCGGTGAACTGATAACGACCTTCCTTGATGACCACAGTTACCCTTTCAAAGTTAACCCGCAATTCAAAGCCTGGGTGCCGGTTACCAAAGTGCCGAACTGCTGGCTGTGGGTGGATGGCGTTAATGCGCCGAAGTTGTGGTTCTATTCGCCGGTGGATTACTGGCACAGCCATGAGCCACTGCCTGACAGTTTTTGGACCAAAGAAATTTCGCTGACGCCGCTGGCAAATGCGGACGATATCAAGGGCCAGTTGCCGGTGGATCTGAAGCGCGTGGGCTATATCGGCTCCAGCCAGGATCGTGCCATCAGCATGGGCGTTCCGGCGTCGAACGTTAACCCGAAAGCGGTGCTGGATTATCTGCATTATCATCGCGCCTACAAAACTGACTACGAGCTGGCCTGTATGCGTGAAGCGCAGAAAGTGGCCGTAAGCGGTCACCGCGCTGCGAAAGAAGCGTTCCTGTCGGGGATGAGTGAGTTTGATATCAACCTCGCGTATCTCACCGCGACCGGTCACCGCGATACCGATGTACCTTACGACAATATCGTGGCGCTCAATGAACACGCTTCCGTGCTGCATTATACGACGCTTGATAACCAGCCTCCGGCCGAAATGCGCAGTTTCCTGCTTGATGCGGGCGCCGAATACAACGGCTATGCAGCTGACCTGACGCGAACGTATGCCGGAAAACCTGACAGCGATTTTGGCGCATTGGTTAAAGATCTGAACACCGAACAACTGGCGTTAATTGATTCGATTAAATCCGGTGTGCGCTATACCGACTATCATGTTCAGATGCATCATCGCATCGCCAGGCTGCTGAAAGCGCACAAGCTGGTGGTCGATATCAGCGAAGACGCGATGGTTGAACAGAACCTGACCGGGCCTTTCCTGCCGCATGGTTTGGGGCATCCTCTGGGATTACAGGTTCATGATGTTGCCGGTTTTATGCAAGATGATCAGGGCACGCATCTGGCCGCGCCTTCGCAATATCCTTATCTGCGTTGTACGCGTGTGATTGAGCCGCGAATGGTGCTGACTATCGAACCGGGCCTGTATTTCATTGATTCGCTGCTGACGCCGTGGCGTGAAGGGCAATTCAGTAAGCACTTTGCCTGGGATCGTATTAATGCAATGAAGCCATTTGGCGGGATCCGTATCGAAGACAATATTATCATTCATGACAATCGCACCGAGAACATGACCCGTGATCTGAAGCTGGCCTGATGCAGCCGTATTCCGTCCCCGCTGAACCGGTCAGTTACAGCGAAGAAATAAAGAAGAGTCGCTTCATCACCTTGCTGGCAAGAACGGAAGGCGTTGAGGCGGCGAAAGCTTTTGTTCAGGATGTCAGAAATCAACATCCGGCAGCGCGTCATCACTGCTGGGCATTTATAGCCGGCGCGCCAAATGATTCTCAGCAACTGGGCTTTTCAGATGATGGTGAACCTGCAGGCACAGCGGGCAAACCCATCTTGAGTCAGCTGATGGGAAGCGGGGTCGGAGAAATAACGGCCGTCGTTGTACGTTATTACGGCGGCATTATGCTGGGCACCGGCGGGCTGGTGAAAGCCTACGGCGGCGGTGTCCAGCAGGCATTAAAGCTGCTTGCCGTGCAGCAAAAAGTCCCGCTGGCGGAGTACGCAGTGCAGTGTGATTACAGCCAGTTACAGCTGGTGGAAATGCTGCTCTCGCAGGTTGGTGGGCATATTTTACGCAGTGAATATGGGGCGTCGGTCGATCTCGTTCTGGCTTTGCCTGCCGCACAGGCGCAGGCCGCAATCAGTCAGCTTTTCGATATCAGCCGCGGCGCGCTCATTTTGCGTCCGGTTTCTTAAATTTTTCTATGGTTAATTCGCTGAGGAACGCACCAGCATGCATTTTCGTGCCATAACACGCATCGTCGGGGTGCTCGTCATCCTTTTCTCCGGAACGATGATTATTCCCGGCCTGGTCGCTTTAATTTACCGCGATGGCGCGGGCCGTGCGTTCAGCCAGACTTTTTTTGTCGCGCTGGCTATTGGGTTATTCCTCTGGCTGCCCAACCGTAAGCAAAAAAGCGAGCTGAAGCCACGCGAAGGTTTCCTGATTGTCGTGCTGTTCTGGACGGTGCTGGGCAGCGTCGGGGCATTGCCTTTTCTGTTCTCAGAGCGTCCGAATCTGTCGCTCACCGACGCTTTCTTTGAATCTTTTTCCGGGCTAACCACAACGGGCGCGACCACGCTGGTCGGGCTGGATTCATTACCGAAGGCCATTTTGTTCTACCGGCAGATGCTGCAATGGTTTGGCGGTATGGGGATTATTGTGCTCGCGGTGGCGATTCTGCCGATATTGGGCGTCGGCGGGATGCAGCTGTATCGGGCAGAAATGCCCGGGCCGCTGAAAGATAACAAGATGCGCCCGCGTATTGCCGAAACCGCAAAAACCCTGTGGCTCATCTATGTACTGCTGACCATCGCCTGCGCACTTTCTCTGTGGGGTGCAGGGATGTCGGTTTTCGATGCCATCGGACATAGCTTCTCGACAATCGCTATCGGTGGTTTCTCGACACACGATGCCAGTATCGGTTATTTCCACAGTGGCACCATTAATACGATTGTCGCCGTTTTCCTGCTGATCTCCGGTTGTAACTACGGCCTGCACTTTGCAGTGCTGAGCGGACGCAACCTGAAAGTCTACTGGCGTGATCCGGAATTCCGGATGTTCATCGGTGTGCAATTTACGCTGGTGGTGATCTGTACCTTTATCCTGTGGATACATAATACCTACGGCTCAGGGTTGGAAACGCTGAATCAGGCATTCTTCCAGGTGGTGTCGATGGCAACGACGGCAGGTTATACCACCGACAGTATTTCGAAGTGGCCGCTGTTCCTGCCTCTTCTATTATTGTGCTCTGCGTTTATTGGTGGCTGCGCGGGCTCGACTGGCGGTGGGCTGAAGGTTATCCGTATCCTGCTGCTTTATTTACAAGGCACGCGGGAACTGAAAAGACTGGTTCACCCGAATGCGGTTTACACCATCAAGCTGGGTAACCGCGCATTGCCGGAACGTATTATTGAAGCCGTATGGGGTTTCTTCTCGGCTTACGCGTTGGTGTTTATTGTCAGCATGCTGGCGATAGTGGCGACGGGCGTGGATAACTTCTCCGCTTTTGCCGCTGTTACCGCCACGCTCAATAACCTGGGGCCGGGGTTGGGCGTCGTGGCGGATAACTTCGCATCCATGAATTCCGTGGCGAAATGGATCCTGATTGTCACGATGCTCTTTGGCCGCCTTGAGGTCTTCACATTATTAGTACTGTTCACTCCAACATTCTGGCGCGAATGAGTTTTTGAAAGGGAATAAGAATGAAAGCGTTGATCCTCTACTCAAGCCGTGACGGCCAGACTCATGCCATCGCTTCCTTTATAGCAAATGAGCTGAAAGAGAAGTGCAACTGTGATGTTGTCGATCTGGCTCACGCGGGCCACGTTGATTTAAAGCATTACGACCAGGTGATGATTGGCGCGTCAATCCGCTATGGCCATTTCAATGCGGTGCTGGATAAGTTTGTTAAGAAGCATTCGGAAACACTGAACCAAATGCCTTCTGCATTTTTCGGCGTGAACCTGACAGCCCGTAAGCCGGAGAAGAGAACGCCGCAGACTAATGCCTATGTGCGTAAGTTCCTGCTGACATCGCCATGGGAACCGGCAATCTGCGGTGTCTTCGCCGGAGCATTACGTTATCCACGATATCGCTGGTTCGATAAGGTGATGATCAAACTGATTATGCGAATGACGGGCGGTGAAACGGATACCAGTAAAGAAGTGGAATATACCGACTGGCAGCAGGTGGCTAAATTCGCTAAAGATTTTGGGCAGATATCGTATAAAAAATCGCACTAATGCGGGCTTAATAGACGTTTAGACCAAAAAGAAAGCACTCGGAAAGTTTTTTGAAATTAAGGGTTGCGGCCTTCTGAGAACTCCCTATAATGCGCCTCCACTGACCGGGAACAACGACTCCTCTAACGAGAACCAAGTCGCCCAGTCAGGAAGAATCAACCCGGTGAAAACACCGCATCTTGTAAAAGAAAATGGTTGACTCTTCAGGGGGAAAGAGTAATATCTGCCTCCCACGTTGCTGAGTTAAGTCTCGCAACGAACGCTCTTTAACAATTTATCAGACAATCTGTGTGGGCACTCACAAGACGATATCAGCCACT
>NZ_JBKEZJ010000013.1:0-174471 GCF_046449555.1 Rahnella selenatireducens | reverse complement strand
CTGACGTTAAGGCGGTTTTTTGTTTATGGCGATACGGAAAATTCCGTTTTACGAAGACTTCTTTACCACGCGCTGGCGTCGTTAAGCGTACGGATATCGGCATCATCGAGTTTCAGCGTAGCGGCCTGCGCCAGTTCATTGAGCTGTTGCAACGAGGTCGCGCTGACAATTGGGGACGTGATGCTTGGACGGGCGATTTGCCACGCCAGCGCAACCTGCCCCGGTTGTGCACCGTGTTTTTCCGCCACCTGATCCAGCCCCTGCAACACTTTCAGGCCGCGTTCGTTCAGGCACCGTGCAACCACGTTTTCGCCACGTTTACTTTTGCTGGCGTCGGCTTTGGTACGGTATTTCCCGGTCAGGAACCCGGCAGCCAGCCCGTAGAAGTTGATCACACCCAGACCGTTGTCCGTCACGACTTTTTCCAGCGCTTCTTCATACACTTTGCGATCATAAAGGTTGTACTGAGGTTGCAGCGTTTCATAACGCGCCAGCCCGTTTTCCTTGCTGACTTTCAGCGCTTCGGCGAGACGCGGCGCGCTGTAGTTGGATGCGCCGATAGCGCGCACTTTGCCTTCTTTGATCAGCGCATCAAACGCGGCCAGACTTTCTGCCAGCGGCGTATCCGCATCATCGTCATGTGACTGATACAAATCGATATAGTCGGTTTGCAGGCGTTTTAAAGAGGCTTCCCCTGCTTCTTTGATATAGCGCGGCGACAGGCCGACTTTTCCTTCACCCATCGGTTTACCGACTTTAGTTGCCAGAATGATTTGGTCGCGCTTGCCGGTTTTTTTCAGCCAGTTGCCGATAATGATTTCCGACTCCCCACCATGATTGCCTTCGACCCAGCTCGAGTACACATCAGCAGTGTCAATAAAGTTGAGCTTATGATCCAAAAGGGCATCGAGCAGATTAAAGGATGCTGCCTGATCGACAGTCCAGCCAAACACATTGCCGCCGAAAGTCAGCAACGGCACCTGAATGCCTGAACGGCCCAGTTCTCTTTTACTCATCATTCTCTCCCTTTGAGAAGGTCAGATTAAACATGCTTTGCGTGCGAACGATTCGTGATCAAAGGTCAACCTTAGCATTTTGATATAAAATGTCAGGCCGAAACTCTATTCTTTATTGTCAGAAGAATTGTCAAAAAATGGGAAAGACTCTCCTTATTTCCTCCATTTTCTGCTGAAGCATTCTGGCTACACTGTAAGCCTGTCTGAAGGTGGTACTCCCCCTGAAATGCCGCGACAATGATTGTGCTGATGCGAACCCATGAAATCTGAAAACACTTACACCTTACCGCCTTCCGCCCCGCTGCCGCCCTCGGTACGCTGGCAATTGTGGATTGTCGCCTTTGGCTTTTTTATGCAGGCGCTCGACACCACGATTGTGAATACCGCGTTGCCGTCGATGGCCCGCAGCCTGGGTGAAAACCCGCTGCATATGCATTCGGTGGTGGTCGCCTATGTGCTGACCGTCGCCGTGATGTTGCCTGCCAGCGGCTGGCTGGCGGATAAAGTCGGAGTGAAATGGGTCTTCTTTTCCGCCATCATTTTGTTCACCGTCGGTTCCTTGCTCTGCGCGCAGTCCGAAAGCCTGCGCGAACTGGTGCTGTCGCGTATCGTTCAGGGGATTGGCGGCGCGATGATGGTGCCCGTCGGGCGGCTGACGGTGTTGAAAATCGTTCCGCGCAGTGAATACATGGCGGCGATGACCATGGTCACGTTGCCCGGCCAGGTCGGCCCGCTGCTCGGCCCGGCGCTGGGCGGTTTTCTGGTGCAGTACGCCAGCTGGCACTGGATTTTCCTGATCAATCTGCCGGTTGGTCTGGCCGGTTGTATTGCCACGCTGATGATTATGCCGAATTACAAAATGCAGACGCGGCGCTTTGATATCAGCGGCTTTGTCATGCTGGCGGTTTGTATGGCGACGCTCACGCTGGCATTAGAAGGCAGCCGCAGCATGGGCCTCAGCGCCCTGGAATTGGTGCTGCTGGTGGTCGTCGGTTTAGGCGCGTTAGGCGTTTACTGGATGCACGCCCGTGGCAATCTTTCCGCACTGTTTTCCCTGCGCCTTTTCCACACGCCGACGTTTAAAATTGGCCTTATCGGCAGCCTCTTAGGCCGCATCGGCAGCGGAATGTTGCCGTTTATGACGCCAGTGTTTTTACAGCTGGGGATGGGCTTTACGCCGTTTCATGCCGGGCTGATGATGATCCCGATGGTGCTTGGCAGCATGGGAATGAAGCGCGTGGTCGTGCGGCTGGTGAATCAGCTCGGCTATCGCGCCGCGCTGGTGACCGCCACTTTACTGCTCGCGCTGATTACGCTTATCTTCCCGCTGGTGGCGATTTACGGTGCCGTGTGGATGATTCCGATCGTGCTGTTCTTCCAGGGTATGGTGAACTCCCTTCGCTTCTCCTCCATGAATACGCTGACGCTGAAAGATTTACCACCGCGTCTGGCCAGCAGCGGCAACAGCCTGTTGTCGATGATTATGCAGTTATCGATGAGTCTCGGGGTCAGCGTCGCCGGTTTGCTGATTGGCCTCTTCGCGCATCAGCAGGCCATAACGCCTGACAGTAGCACCCTGCACACCGCTTTCCTGTATTGCTACATGTCGATGGCGCTGGTGATCGCCCTGCCCGCCTGGGTCTTTTCGAAAGTGCCGCCGGACATACAGAAAAATGCCGTTATCGATCGCCGCCGTGCCGCGGCCGGATCCCCCGACCCGATGAGAAAATCATGAAACCAGGTATTACCGCCAAACTGTTTATGGCCATCTTCTGCACCTGCGCACTGGTGTTAATCACCATGAACTGGGGTGTACGGATGAGCTTCGAACGGGGCTTTATCGATTATATCCGCCAGAGTAATGAATCACGCGTTGAGCTGCTGGCCGACACCTTGCAGGAGCAGTACAAACTGCACGGTAACTGGGATTTTCTGGAAAAAAATGACCGCCTGATTTATCAGCTGATGCGCTCATTTGACCAGAACAGCAGCCAGAAAATGCCACCGCAGGGATGGCGGACAAAGTTCTGGATCCTCGACAGTCATGACCGCCGCATCGGCGGTTACGAACAGCCGGTTCCTGCTGATCTTCAGGGGCCGCGCCGCGTAATGACCGTTGACGGAGTGATAATAGGCTCGGTGATTTCCACGCCTGCCGAGCGCCTGACCCGCGATGCAGACATCAATTTCGAACACCAGCAAAGCCGCACCAGCTGGATTATTACGGCGTTCACCGCCCTGCTGGCCGCCGCCGTCACCTGGGTGCTATCGCGGGGAATGCTCGCGCCGGTTAAGCGTCTGGTCAACGGCACGCATCAGCTCGCCGCCGGGGATTTCAGCACGCGCGTTGAAGTCGACAGCGAAGACGAACTGGGCAAACTGGCGCAGGACTTTAACCAACTGGCGATAACGCTGGAAAAAAACGAGCAGATGCGCCGCGCCTTTATGGCTGATATTTCCCACGAACTGCGCACCCCTCTGGCGGTGTTGCGCGGCGAGCTGGAAGCGATGCAGGACGGTGTGCGCAAAATGACGATGGGTTCGCTGGAATCCCTGCAATCTGAAGTCTCGATCCTCACAAAACTGGTAGATGACTTGCACCAGCTTTCGCTGTCTGATGCCGGTGCGCTGGCGTACCGCAAAGTCGAAACGGACGTGGTGCATCTGATTCAGCTGGCGGAAGCCGGTTCCCGCGACCGATTCCACAGTAAACAGCTGACCCTGACCAGCCGTCTGCCTGAAAACGCTGACGTCTTTGGCGACCCGCAGCGTCTGTCGCAGCTTTTCAATAATTTGCTGGAAAACAGCCTGCGCTATACTGACCCCAACGGCGGCCTGGAAATCCTCGGGGAAATCCGCGATAAATCGCTGCATCTGAATTTCCAGGACAGCGCACCGGGCATCAGTGATGAACAGCTGGTACGAATTTTCGAACGATTTTATCGCACCGAGGGCTCGCGTAATCGCGCCAGCGGTGGTTCTGGTTTAGGTCTGGCAATTTGCCAGAATATTGTCGAAGCGCACGGTGGGCAGATAAGTGCCAGCCACTCTCCGGCGGGTGGCGTTCGCATAACGATTGTCCTGCCGCTTTCTATTCCACATGGCCCGAGAAATTGAATGAACGACTCTGTATTGTCCGGCCCTTCGCCGTTAAAAATTCTGATCGTGGAAGATGAACCGAAACTTGCCCAGCTGCTGATCGACTATCTCGAAGCGGCGGGTTACGTGACACAATGGCTGCCCGATGGACACGACGTGATCGCGCAGGTGAAGAGTAATCCTCCGGCGCTGATCCTGCTGGATTTGATGCTGCCGGGAAGCAGCGGTTTATCCATCTGCCGCGATATCCGTCAGTTTTCCGATGTGCCGATCATGATGGTCACGGCAAAAACTGAAGAAATCGACCGCCTGCTCGGGCTGGAAATTGGTGCCGATGATTACATCTGCAAACCTTACAGCCCGCGTGAAGTGGTTGCACGCGTGAAAGTGATCCTGCGCCGCTGCGTGCGCCCTGACGAACATGTGGCAAAAGAGATTGGCCTGCATATTGATGAAGCCCGTTTTCAGGCGACGTTCCAGGGGCATGAGCTTGAGCTGACACCGGCGGAATTTCGTCTGCTGAAAACACTGTCGGTCAAGCCCGGCTATGTTTTCACCCGCGAAATCCTGCTCAATAATCTGTACGACGATTACCGCGTGGTAACGGACCGCACCATCGACAGCCACATCAAAAACCTGCGGCGGAAACTTGAATCGCTGGACGGCGAGAAGGCGTTTATCCGCGCCGTCTACGGCGTGGGTTATCGCTGGGAAGCCGAACCCTGCCATCTGGCGTAATGCACAGGGTTACACACCTGAAAGGCCGGCAGCGCAGATTTGTAAAGTTACTGAAAGTCTGTCGGTCAGTTCACATTTAATGTCTTAAATACTCCCTTTCCCCGCGAAAAAGTTTCCCTTAACTACACTTATCTCTGGAAAAACCCCCTCTACTGGAGATTACCTTTATGGCTAACGGTCACTATGATCTGAAAAAAGCGAAGAATGGACAGTTTCACTTTAACCTGAAGGCCGGGAACGGAGAGATTATTCTCACCAGCGAGATGTATGCCAGCAAAGCGTCGGCAGACAATGGCATTTCGTCGGTACAGACTAACGCGCCGCATGAGGCGCAATACGAGGTGAAACCGTCGAAAGACGGGCAATTTTATTTTGTGCTGAAGGCGAAAAACCATCAGGTTATTGGCGTGAGTGAGATGTACACCACGGAAAGTGCCGCGAAAAAAGGCATCCTGTCGGTCGTGAAAAACGGGCCAACGGCCGATATCCGCGATCACACCCAGCAAACGGCCTGATTCCTCCTTTTCTGAGGTTGCGGCATTCATCGCCGCAACCTCCCGATTCAAAAATTGATCTGACCCCGTAAAAGCTGAAATACCCACACTAACCGGCTGCTTTTGATCAACTCAGACGTTACAATTCTGACCTTTCGTCGCCCCGAATCCGGGACGGCCCTGACCTGTGATCAGACTGAGATTGACTATGTTTACCCCCAATTCTTTTGTTCCGGAACTGCTTTCCCCTGCCGGCTCCCTGAAAAATATGCGTTATGCGTTCGCTTATGGTGCGGATGCCGTTTACGCCGGTCAGCCGCGCTACAGCCTGCGTGTGCGCAACAACGAATTTAACCACCAGAATCTGGAAATCGGCATTAACGAAGCCCATGCTCTCGGTAAAAAATTCTATGTTGTCGTGAATATCGCACCACACAACGCCAAACTGAAAACCTTCATCCGCGATTTGCAGCCCGTCATCGACATGGGTCCGGACGCACTGATCATGTCCGATCCGGGCCTGATCATGATGGTTCGCGAAGCTTTCCCACAGATGGATATCCATCTGTCGGTGCAGGCAAACGCGGTGAACTGGGCAACGGTGAAGTTCTGGAAACAAATGGGGCTGACGCGCGTGATATTATCCCGCGAGTTGTCGCTGGAAGAGATTGCCGAAATCCGCACGCAGGTGCCAGACATGGAAATCGAGATTTTCGTCCACGGCGCGCTGTGTATGGCGTATTCCGGCCGCTGCCTGCTCTCCGGTTACATCAACAAACGCGACCCGAATCAGGGAACCTGCACCAACGCCTGCCGCTGGGAATATAAAGTGCAGGAAGGCAAAGAAGACGCCATCGGCAATATCGTGCATCAGTACGAGCCGATCCCGGTTCAGCAGGTCGACGCGCCGGAACCGACGCTCGGCATCGGTCAGCCGACGGATAAAGTGTTTATGCTCGAAGAAGCCCTGCGCCCCGGCGAATACATGAGTGCGTTCGAAGACGAACACGGCACCTACATCATGAATTCCAAGGACCTGCGCGCTATTCAGCATGTTGAAGCACTGACCAAAATGGGTGTGCATTCCCTGAAAATTGAAGGCCGCACCAAGTCATTCTATTACTGCGCGCGTACCGCACAGGTTTACCGCCGCGCCATCGACGACGCCGTTGCCGGAAAACCTTTCGACCCGACGCTGCTTTCCACCCTCGAAGGGCTGGCGCATCGCGGCTATACCGAGGGTTTCCTGCGCCGCCATACCCATGACGCGCAGCAAAACTATGAATACGGTTTTTCCGTCAGCGACCGTCAGCAATTTGTCGGCGAATTCACCGGCAACCGGGTTGACGGCTGGGCTGAAATCGATGTGAAAAATAAATTCAGCGTTGGCGACAGCGTGGAAATGATGACGCCACAAGGCAATATTCAGTTCAAGCTTGAAGCGCTGCGCAACAAGAAAGGCCAGTCGACGGAAGTCGCGCCGGGTAACGGGCATATTGTGTATGTCGCCCTGCCGGAGGATATCAGCCTGGAATTCGCCATTTTGCTGCGCAATCTGGAAGAAACAGATACACGCAATCCGCACGTGAAATAAGGCTTTTAGTGAAAATAAGAATCCGGTCACAACTCTTTTAATTTAAGTTGGCTAATATGCATTCGCAATTTACTTCGAATGCAAAATAATGCACCGGACTACACTAGGAACCACCTCCTTGGCCAGCTCAATCTCCCTTGAGCTGGCTTTTCTTTTTGTATTCAGTCTCTTTCTTTTTTCCTGTTATTGAGAAGAATAACGTTTTACTTTCCCTTCAATTTAATTAACTCCCGCACGATAAATACGCCATTTTTTGAATTAATTTAACCGCAATTATTTAACAGACGATTAAATTATTAAGTGATTAATCCGATAGCCAAATACGGTCGTTATCATCTATTGTTAAAGTCTATGAATGATAAGGAGATGATATGAAGGACACGGGCGCTGCACTGCTGATCTTAAACGGAAAAGGGGCAGGAAATGAAGAACTGCGGGAAGCCGTCGGTGCGCTGCGTGAAGAAGGCGTGAAACTCAGCGTGCGTGTCACCTGGGAGCACGGAGACGCCGCGCGCTATGTAGCAGAAGCCGTAGAGCTGGGCTGCGAGACGGTGATTGCCGGTGGCGGCGATGGCACGATCAACGAAGTGGCGGGTGCGCTGGCCAAGCTTGGCGCAGAGGCTCCCGCACTCGGTATTATCCCGCTGGGCACGGCCAATGATTTTGCCACCAGCTGTAATATTCCGCTCTCACCGGAACAGGCGCTTCAGCTGGCGGTGAAAGGCCGCGTCGTGGACATCGATTTGGCTAAAGTAAACGATCAGCACTTCTTCATTAACATGGCGACCGGCGGATTTGGCACGCGGATCACCACCGAAACGCCGGAAAAACTGAAAGCCGCACTCGGCGGCGTTTCCTATTTTATCCACGGCCTTTTACGCATTGATACGCTGAAAGCAGACAGCTGCGAAATCAAAGGGCCAGATTTCAGCTGGCAGGGCGACGCGCTGGTTATCGGTATCGGCAATGGCCGTCAGGCCGGTGGCGGGCAGCAAATTTGCCCGGACGCGCTGATTAACGACGGGCTGTTGCAGCTGCGTTTGCTGACCTCCGAAGAGCTGTTGCCCTCTTTCCTGCGCAGCCTGATCAACAACGAAGAGAATAAGAACATCATTTCCGCCAGTCTGCCGTGGCTGGAAATCAACGCGCCGCACGACATGACGTTCAATCTCGACGGCGAGCCGCTGACCGGAAAACAGTTCCGCATCGAAGTTCTCCCCAACGCAATTCAGTGCCGTCTGCCCCCAAACTGTGAGTTACTCGGCTAATTCCCCGAACGTCCCCTACCCGTCCTGCTCATTCTCTGTACTGTGATCTGCCTTACAGTACAGAGGAAATTTGCGTTTATTTTTGTGATCCTTTCCGATAAATCCTGATTCACATACTTGTATGGTAGATGACGGTTGCCTAGTTTTATTCTGCTGATGCCGACGGAGTTTTTATTCCTGAACGTTTGCGGCAACCAATAAGTTTGTTTTTCACGACTCTGACTTATCCGATATCGCCAAAATAATACGGAACACAGGGGTATTATGATTAATCATCATAAAGAAAGACCGATATCACTAAAAAATATGCTGGCCTATGGCGGAGGAGATTTCTTCGGCGGCGGTTGTTTTGCGGTATTAGGTTTATGGATTATGTTTTTCTATACCACCTACGCAGGATTAAGCCCGGCGGAGGCCGGTGCCGTTATTGCTTCTGCCCGGTTACTGGATGCCTTTTTCGATCCGCTGATGGGATATGTAACCGATAATTTTTACCGTAACCCTCTGGGTAAAAAGTATGGCCGTCGCGGGTTCTTCTTCTTATTTGGCGCTCCGCTGATTATGGTGACCTACATTATTATGTGGGTCAGCGGCATGGGATTCTGGTATTACCTGCTGACGTATATTTTATTTTACGCAGCTTACACGCTGGCGATTGTGCCTTATGAAACGCTGGCGGCTGAAATGACCTCCAGTTTTAAAATGCGCACTAAACTCACCGGTGTCAGAATGTTCTTTTCAACCGGCGCTGCAATATTAGCCGCCTGGCTTCCGGGACGAATTATTGCATATCTCGGAGAAGATTCGTCTTCATCATTCCTGATTATGGGCGTGATATTTGGCGTGCTGTTCGCCGTGGTGATCCTGCTGCTCTATTTCTACACCTGGGAACGCCCCATCCCCGTTGACGTAGCTACGCCGAAATTGTCTTTCCGCCGTGACATGAAACACCTGTTTAAATCCCTGGTTTCGACCATGAAAGTGCGGACTTTTCGCCAGCACGTCGGGATGTATCTGGGTGGTTATGTCGCACTCGATGTCCTCGGTGCCGTTCTCGCTTACTACATTATTTTTGTCCTCGGGCAAAATGCCGTAACGGCGTCGAATGCGATGACACTCATGACGCTCATTCAATTTGTGTGCGTAGCCTTATTTATTTTCCTGTGTATGAAATTAGGTAACGGCTCAGCGTACCGGATTGCACAACTCTTCATGCTGGCGAGCGTCGGGTTATTTTTATCTATTCATCTGCTGCAACTGCCTTTTAATATGGCGCTGATTTATCTCTCCGTTATTTTAATGGGCGTCGGACGTTCCGGGACCAGTTATGTCTGCTGGAATATCTACAGTTTTATTCCGGATGTCGATGAAATGCTGACAGGGAAACGCCGAGAAGGTATTTTCGCCGGCGTGATGACTTTTGTGCGTAAGGCCGTTCAGGCCGTGGCGTTATTTACCGTAGGCCTGTTATTGCAACATTATGGATTTACGCCGAAAAGCACAACGCAACCCGCGGAAGCGGTCTACGGAATTACGCTGGTATTTGGTACAGGTTCGGTGGTCTTCCTGCTAATTGGCCTTTACAGCTCCATGAAGTTTCGCCTTACCCGCCATAACCATTCGCTGCTGGTCAATGAAATTGAACGCCTGAAAGCCGGTGGCAGTAAATATGATGTGACGCCAGAAACCCGTTTAATCGCCGAACAACTGACCGGCTGGCCTTACGAAAAATGTTGGGGTGATAATAATATTCTAAGCCAGACAGAAGACTATTCCCCGCTGACCTCACCTGAACTTTCCACCGGAGCCGACAATGCAAAGAATTGAATTCAGCCTGATGCAACAAACCATCCAGCGCGCCTTGCTCAAAGCGGGGCTGGATGAAGAAAGCGCGAGAACGTGTGCACGGATCCACACCGAATCTAGCTGCGACGGCATCCCTTCGCACGGCCTGAACCGGGTGGCACGCTTTGTCGATTACGTTCAGAAAGGCTGGATCAATATTCGCGCCAAACCCGTGCAGGAAAAATCGCTCGGCGCCATCGCCATCTATAACGGCAACCGGGGTATCGGCATCACCAATGCGCTGTTTGCCGTCGAAAAAGCCGCCGAAATGGCAAGAGAATACGGCGTCGGGATTGTGGCGATGAAAAACAGCAGCCACTGGATGCGCGGCGGAAGTTATGGCTGGCACGCCGCCACACGCGGGTTGGCCGCCATTTGCTGGACGAACACAGAATCGTGCATGCCCGCCTGGGGCGGAAAAAATACCCGCATCGGCAATAACCCGTTTGTGATGGCGGTGCCGAGAACCAAAGGCCCGATCGTGCTGGATATGGCGATGTCGCAATATTCCTACGGAAAATTGCAGGTCACGCGGCTCAAAAATGAAAAACTGCCCTATCCCGGCGGTTATGACGTTCAGGGAAATCTCACTGACGATCCCGGCCCGATTGAGGCTTCCATGCGCATTTTGCCCGCCGGTTACTGGAAAGGTTCCGGCCTGGCGATTGTGCTGGACGCAATGGCCGCACTGCTCTCCGCCGGTTCGCCGACCAATGAAATCGATAAAATTGGCGAAGGCAGTTGCACCGGCGCCAGCCAGATTTTCATGGTCTTCGACCCGGCGCAGCTGGGCGGCACGCAATTCACCGAACACATGGCCGACAGCGTGGTGGATTACGTGAATCAGTCAGAGCCGGCCGAAAACAACCGTGATGTGCGCTATCCCGGCCAGACGGCGGCATTAAACCGCGAACAAAACCGCCGCCTTGGCATTCCCGTCGACAATGCCGTCTGGGATGAAGTCATGAGGCTGGCGGAATAAGATTTCCCTGCTCTCCTGCCCTGAAACGCCTGCCCGTTGCAGGCGTTTTCATTTCTGCTCTGCTGACTTTTTTCGCTCAAATCCCCGCTAAAAATGTGATCGCCTCCGGCAAAAACCGATTTACATACTTGTATGGTAGTTGGCTTTTGACGTATTTATAACCAAAGAAAATGCATCTAACTTTTACTGCAAAAGGTCGTAACCGATGAAAATCGTGAATGCTGAAGTCTTTGTCACTTGCCCGGGTCGCAACTTTGTGACGTTAAAAATCACTACCGACAGCGGTCTGACCGGTATCGGCGATGCCACCCTGAACGGCCGTGAACTGCCGGTCGCGTCTTATCTGAAAGATCACGTCTGCCCGCAGCTTATCGGGCGAGACGCGCATCAGATTGAAGACATCTGGCAGTTCTTCTACAAAGGCGCGTACTGGCGTCGCGGTCCGGTGACGATGTCGGCCATTTCTGCGGTCGATATGGCGCTGTGGGATATCAAAGCTAAAGCAGCCAATATGCCGTTGTATCAGTTGCTCGGCGGCGCATCCCGCACCGGCGTGATGGTTTACTGCCACACCACCGGCCACTCCATCGACGAAGTGCTCGATGACTATGCCAAGCATAAAGAGCTGGGCTTTAAGGCGATTCGCGCCCAGTGCGGCGTGCCAGGCATGAAAACCACTTACGGCATGGCGAAAGGCAAAGGTCTGGCGTACGAGCCCGCAACCAAAGGCAACTGGCCCGAAGAACAGCTGTGGTCCACGGAAAAATACCTCGATTTCACACCAAAACTCTTTGAAGCCGTGCGCAACAAATTCGGTTTTGACGAACATCTGCTGCACGACATGCATCACCGCCTGACACCCATCGAAGCCGCGCGTTTTGGCAAGAGCATTGAAGAATATCGCCTGTTTTGGATGGAAGATCCGACGCCTGCCGAGAATCAGGAATGTTTCCGTTTGATCCGCCAGCACACGGTCACACCCATTGCCGTCGGCGAAGTCTTCAACAGTATCTGGGATTGCAAACAGCTTATTGAAGAACAGTTGATCGACTATATCCGTACCACGCTGACCCACGCGGGCGGTATCACGGGGATGCGCCGCATCGCCGATTTCGCGTCGCTTTATCAGGTGCGCACCGGTTCGCACGGCCCGTCAGATCTCTCTCCAGTCTGCATGGCGGCTGCCCTGCACTTTGATCTGTGGGTGCCGAATTTTGGCGTGCAGGAATACATGGGCTATTCCGAACAGATGCTGGAAGTGTTCCCGCATAACTGGACCTTCGATAACGGCTACATGCATCCTGGCGAAAAACCCGGGCTGGGCATTGAGTTTGACGAAAAACTCGCCGCGAAATATCCGTACGAACCGGCCTATCTGCCGGTGGCCCGTCTTGAAGACGGCACTTTGTGGAACTGGTGAGGGAACGAAAAATGAACAGTGTCGTTATACAAGAACCGGGAAAATTAGTCATCGAGCAACGTGCTTTGCCGGTACCTGCCGCCGGCGAGGTACGAGTTCGGGTGAGTTACGCAGGCATCTGCGGCTCCGATGTCCATATCTATCACGGCCACAATCCGTTCGCGAAATACCCGCGCGTTATCGGCCATGAGTTCTTCGGCCACATCGACAGCGTCGGTGAAGGCGTTGATACGGCACGCATCGGCGAACGTGTGGTCATTGACCCGGTGGTGAGCTGCGGGCATTGCTATCCGTGCTCCGTCGGACGGCCTAATGTCTGTAACGAGTTACAGGTGATCGGCGTTCACCGCGACGGCGGTTTCAGCGATTACGCCTGCGCTCCGGCTAAAAACGCCTATAAAGTCCCTGCGTCCATTTCCGACAAACTCGCCAGCATGGTCGAACCTTTCACGATTGCGGCGAACATCACAGCCTTTTTGAAACCGACACCGCAGGATACCGCGCTGGTGTATGGCGCAGGCCCGATGGGGCTGACAGTGGTCCAGGTGCTGAAAGGCGTGTACGGTGTTCAGAACGTGATCGTCACCGATCGCATTGAAGAACGTCTGCATATGGCACTCGACAGCGGCGCCGACTGGACCATCAATAACAGCGCACGCAGCGTGGCTGATGTGTTGTCCGCTGAGGGCGTGCGCCCGACGATAATCGTTGATTCTGCCTGCCATCCGGCGATCTTGCAGGAAGCCATATTGCTGGCTTCACCGGCCGCGCGTATCGGCATGATGGGCTTCTCTGGCGAGCCGAGCACCATCACGCAGCAAAGTATTACCAGCAAAGAAATTTCGCTGTTCTCTTCGCGCCTGAACAGTCACCGTTTCCCGCAGGTGATTGAATGGATGGAACAGGGAAAAATCACGCCTGAAAAACTGGTGACGCACTGGATGCCCGCCGGAGATGTGGAAGCCGCACTGACGCTGTTTGAAAAAGATCAGCGCTCCTGCTGCAAAGTTCTGCTGACGTTCTGAAGACCGTTTTTATTTTAATTGTTTGAAACCGCGGGAGGATTTTTAAATCTTCCCGCAAACCGTACCTCATATTCTACCTACAAAGAACGCAACACTATTAAAACGACACCAAGTGGAGCACCTTACCTATGTTTAAGAACCTACGCTGGATCATCGTATTCCTGCTGTTCATGGTTTACATGATCAACTATCTCGACCGTGTAGCGCTGTCTATTACGGTACCGATGATAGAAAAAGAACTGACCATTAATCCTGAGCAGTTCGGGATAATATTCGGCAGTTTTTTCTTTGGTTACGCCATATTCAATTTCATCGGCGGCCTGGCCGTCGATAAATTCGGGCCAACGGTCGTGATGGGATTAGCCGTCGGGCTGTGGTCTGTATTTTGCGGAATGACTGCCATCGCCACCGGCTTTTATTCCATGCTGATATTGCGGGTATTATTCGGCATGGCCGAAGGCCCGATATGCGCTTCCGCCAATAAGATGATTAACGGTTGGTTCCCGAAGAAAAAGGCCGCCACCGCAATGGGGCTTCTCAGCGCCGGTTCGCCTCTGGGCGGCGCCGTTGCCGGGCCGATCGTCGGCTATCTGGCGCTGTCTTTTGGCTGGCGTCCGGCCTTTATGGTGATTGCCGCTATCGGGATTGTGTGGATGGCAATCTGGTTCTTTACCGTGGCGGATAATCCGCTGAAAAGTAAACGCGTCTCGCCGGAAGAATTACGTTTAGTTGATGAGATGAAGAATGAGAATATCAGTGAAGAAGACGACCTGGCGCACGCCGCGCATGGTCTGGGATATTATTTACGTCAGCCTATTATTCTGGTCACGGCGTTCGCCTTCTTCTGCTACAACTATATTTTGTTCTTCTTCCTCAGCTGGTTCCCGTCTTATCTGGTTCAGGCACACGGGCTGAATATTAAAGAAATGAGCCTGACTACTGTTATTCCGTGGATTGTCGGATTCGTCGGTCTGGCGCTGGGCGGTTATATCTCCGATAAAATTTTCAATATTACCGGCCGCTTACTGCTGTCGCGCAAAATTATTCTTGTCTTCAGCCTGTCTGCCGCCGCTATTTGCGTCGCACTGGCCGGTATCGTCACCAGTGTAGTTCCGGCCGTGGTACTGATGTCTGTTTCTATTTTCTTCCTGTATACCACCGGCGCAATTTACTGGGCGATTATTCAGGACGTCGTGCATAAATCCCGCGTTGGCGGCACCAGCGGCTTTATCCATCTGGTCGGTAGCGTATCTGGCATCGTCGGGCCGGTCGTAACAGGCTTTATTGTGCAAAACACCGGTCATTTCGACAGCGCCTTTATTCTCGCAGGCGGCGTTGCAGCCCTCGGCGCGATTCTGGTGTTCTTTGTGATTAAAGCCCCAAAGCATTCACCGGCCACTAAATTATCCCACGGCTGAAGTTCTGAATGAAAATGCCGCGCCCGGCTAAAAGGCGCGGCATTTTGCCAACACAGTTGCTGTATATCCGGAGCATTTCACCATGACACAGATTTCATCGCAGCCTCTCTCTGAAGCCGCCGAAAAAGAACAGCGTGGATTATTAAGACGCGTCGCAGGCGCTTCCGCTATCGGCACCGCTGCCGAATATTACGACTTTTTTGCCTACGGCACGGCGGCCGTTCTGTTTTTCGGTCAGCTGTTTTTCCCCAGCCACGACCCGCTGATCAGCACGTTGGCCGCTTTCGCCACGTACGCCGTCGGGTTTCTTGCCCGTCCGTTGGGCGGTATTGTTTTCGGCCATATCGGTGACAAAGTCGGACGCAAAAAAGCGCTGGTGATCACCATTCTGATTGTCGGTTTGGGAACCTTCTGCATCGGCCTGCTGCCGACTTACGAAAAAATCGGGTTCTGGGCGCCGGTTCTGCTGATTTTAATCCGCGTATTGCAGGGGTTTGGCGTGGGCGGAGAACAGGCAGGCGCCGTACTGATGACCGCCGAATATTCGCCGCCGGAACGCCGGGGCTTTTTTGCCAGCTGGGTACAAATCGGCGCGCCGCTGGGCTTTCTTCTGCCGTCGGCTTTATTTGCGCTGCTGACATCGCAGTTATCTGCCGTACAAATGCTCGACTGGGGCTGGCGTATTCCCTTCCTGCTCAGCCTGCTGCTGGTGATCGTCGGGCTGTTCATCCGTCTGCGGATTGATGAATCACCGGTGTTTGCTGAAATCCGTAAAACCAAAGCGGTGGAATCGCGACCGGTCGTGGAAGTCATCAGATTGTATCCGGGGATCATCGCCAAAGGCGTGTGTGCCAAACTGATCGAAGCCTGCGCATTCGCCATGTTCACGGTGATTGTGCTGGCATTCGGTAAGGCCAATCACCTGAGCGAAAGCATTCTGCTGCAAACCATGATTGTGGCCGTCATTCTGGAGATATTCGCCATCCCGATGATGGGTAAACTCTCCGACCAAATTGGCCGCAAGCCGGTGTATATGGCCGGTGCGGTGTTGCTGGCGCTAGGAATTATTCCCTTCTTTCTGGCACTGAAAATGGACACGTTCTGGATCACGCAAATTGCGATGATCCTCGCGCTGACTTTCGGCCACAGCATGTGTTATGCGCCGCAGGCCTCGTATTTTCCTGAGCTGTTCCCGACGCGGATCCGTTGCAGTGGCATTGCGTTAATCTGGCAAATCGGTTCACTCATCGGCAGCGGGATTCTCGGGCTGGTGGCGGTAAAAATCCTGCAAATGACCGGCGGCGATTATCACGGGCTGGCGATATACATGATTGTTCTCGGCGTGGTCTCAGTGATCGGCCTTGCCCTGCTGCCGGAAACCGCGCCGGGCAGAAGAAAGAGCGAATACCACAGCTGGAAACAGTAATCCCGCACGGCCCCTTCGGGCTGCCCGTCACGGCAGCCCGAAGGGTGACGGGTTATACCTCATCAACCCACACACGCATTTCACCTTCCCCACGGTTTGCCCAGGTAAAGTACGGCACAAACGTCATGGTCTGCGGCACGGCCTCTTCAACGGATGGATTGAAGCGATAAAGCGGTTGCTGCTCAGCATGGTTTGACGTGCACCGCTCGCCCTGCGTTTGTAAAAGCGTTTTCCCGGCGAACAACCCATTACCCGCAATCAGGCGAAATGGCGCATTTTGCGGCAAACGGATGTTATGCAGTTCGCTGCCGTTGTCGGCCTGTTCGAGGCAGTAAACCAGCGGCCCACGCTGTATCGCGACTTTCCCGGCGACATGCCGCAGCAGCGCATTGCCTTTCACGCGCGTTACCGGCATCGGTAACGTCATCTCAATGCGATCCCCTTTTTGCCATTCCTGCGTCAGACGCAGATATCCGCGCGATGTCCGGGCGGCGACGTCCAGCGGTTTGCCGTTAAGCGTCACCTGTGGGCTGGCACACCAGTCGGGTAAACGCAGCGCCAGCGTGGCTTTGAGAGGCTCTCCGGTGTCTACTTCAATCAGCACATTTTCAGCCCAGGGATAACCGCCGGATTGCCTGAGGCGCAGCGGCTTACCGCCAATCGTGGCTTCGACATCGCTGCCGATATAGAGATTAATGTCCACACCGTCCGGCCGCTGGGTATAAATATAGTGACCGAGAGACGCCAGAAGCCGCGCGATGTTAGGCGGGCAACAGGCGCAGCCAAACCAGCGCTGACGGACCGGTTTTACATGGTCATAAATATGGTTGAAGGAAATGCTTTTCGGATGGACTTCCAGCGGATTGACGTAGAAAAAATGTTTGCCGTCGAGCGCCATGCCGGCAAGCACCGTATTGTACAGAGCGCGTTCCATGACATCGCCGTAACGGCTGTCGGCCTCGAGCTGCAACATGCGGTTGGCAAACATCATCAGGCCAATCGACGCGCAGGTTTCGGTATAGGCCGTATCGTTGGGCAAATCATAATCCGACGAAAAAGCCTCGCCACTGCTTTGCGAACCGATAGAACCGGTGATATACATCTGCCGCTGCGTCATGTTTTCCCATAACCGCTGGCATACTTCGCGTTTTTCCTGATCCTGACTCAGCCGCGCCAGATGCGCGACACCAGCGTATAAATACACAAACCGCACCGCGTGCCCGATAGCCGTAGTCTGCAACGCGACCGGCAAATGTGCCTGACTGTAGGCTTTATCCTTCACCATCCAGGCCGGACCGTAGGTATTCCAGTGAGACGTTTTACCGCGTTTTTCATACTCAATATCGTAGAAATGCGGCTGCGTACCGCGCTGTTCGACGAAATAACGCGTGAGTTCGAGATAGCGCGTTTCGCCGGTTTCTTCATATAAACGCATCAGCGCCAGCTCAATTTCCGGATGACCGGGATAACCGTGTAATTGCTTATCACCCGGCCCGAAAACGTCACCAATATGGTCGGCGAGCTTACAGACAATTTCCAGCAAACGCGTTTTTCCGGTGGCCTGCGCGTAAGCGACACCCGCCTCGATCAGATGTCCGGCGCAATATAGCTCATGGCATTCCGCCAGATTTGTCCATCGCTGCTGCGGCTCTTTGACCGTGAAATAGGTATTCAGATAACCATCCGGATGCTGGACGGCACCAACCAGTTCGATGACGCGGTCAGCAGTTTCTTCCAGCTCCGGATCCGGCGTTTTCGCCAGCAAATACCCCACCGCTTCCAGCCATTTGGCGACATCGCTGTCCTGAAAAACCATCCCGTAAAATTCGCCGTCGCTCTGTCCGGCCGCGATACGGAAGTTCTCAATGGCGTGGCTCGGCTCCGCATCCGCCACTTCATCGTTCAGCGCTTTCCACTGATACGGCACAACCACATCTTTCACCAGACGCTGGTATTCCAGCCAGAATGCATCGGAAATATTCACCTTGTGCAAAGGCACTTCTAAAGAATCAACCGGAGAAAAAGACATACAACCTCCTGAATCGTTATCGTCAGTTAAATTTTGGCCGCCAGCTCACGCGACATGCGCGTCAGTAATGTGTTGTTGAGCTTGCAGAAAATCAGGGTGCCCGCCAGCAGCAGATGCATCGCCGCAGGCAGCAGGCTTTCGAGAAGTGTGATCCCGCGGAGCGAGGCTGCGGTCTGGTGATCTGCTCCGGCCTGATAAGAAACCAGCACGAAGACCAGGCTGATAATCCCGGCGCTGGATGCCCACGCGAGTTTGATGAAGAAAAGGTTAAAGGCGAAGTTCATGCCGGAAGAACGGATGCCGTTTTTCCAGTGGCCGTAGTCATCGGCGAACGCCATCAGTGAAAAGTGCAGCGGCAGCGTAAAGCCCAGAATGACGCAATGGACAAAAATAATGCCCAGCCAGAGCGTCTGCCACTGTTCGCCCACCGGTACGAACCATAACAGCAGCGAAAACACCGCCAGCACCAGATTAGTCAGCATGTAGAGACGCACGCTGTCGATAAATTTTGTCAGCTGATTGACGATCACCGCCCCGAGAATCGACGCCAGCGTCACCATGCCGAAGAACATCGAGGCGTAACCCGCACCGCCTCTCAGCACGTACGTGATGAAATACATATAACCGCCGCCGCGCAGGTTAAACACGTTGATCAGCAGGAAAGACATCAGCAATACCAGCAAAAGCTGATCATTTCTCAGCATTCCGCGAATGTGCTCACGGACGCTGAACTGCCCGAGCAGTGCCAGCGGCAGGCGCTCCCGCACGGCAAAAAAGCACCACAGGAACATCCCGACTGCGATCACGCAAAGCAAACCGACGCCCTGCTGATAACCCGCCGCAGCGTTACCTTTTCCCAGTACCTGTACCAGCCACGGCAATCCGACCGACACCAGAAAACCGGCGACGCCGCACAAGACAAAGCGCCAGGACTGACAGGACATCACCTCGCGATGATCCGTGGTCATGGTGTTAATCAGCGCGCAATACGGCACGTTGATCGCGGTGTAAGAAATGGACAGCAGGAAATAAGTGAAAAATGCGTAGGCAATTTTGGCGTCACCGCTCCACCCTGGCACGGTGAACGTGAGAAAACCGACTACGCCGATAGGCAGCGCAATCCACAACTGCCACGGGCGAAAACGGCCCCAGCGACTTTGTGTCCGGTCGGCCAGAATGCCCATCAGCGGATCGGAAATTGCATCAATAACACGCAGTGAAATAAACAACGTGCCGACAATCGCAGGCGTCAAACCGAAAACGTCGGTATAAAAAAAGGTTAAAAAACTGGTGATCAGGCACGTAATTATCGTCCCTCCGGCATCTCCTAATCCGTAACCAATTTTCTCACTGACCGAAAGTTTGGCGTTTGCAGACACAATGACGTCAGTGCCCCTTACCGGCGATGAACCGGTATTTATAGAATCGGTTGGCATTTTATTTTCCTCGCTTTTATATCGTTATTTATAAGCTTCAGAAACGTATTAAATAAGACTGAGTTGTAATATCAGCCCGGCGATAAATAAGGTACGCCGTAAATCTGGCACAGGGCTCTTACGCCAACAAGAGGAGGATAAAGTAGTTAAACGGGACAATTCCGACTGATGAATGGAATCTGTGAAGCAGATCAAAAGCTCATTCCTGCCCGCTGGCAGACCACGACCGCTGTGCTAATGTTAGGCTTCAACTGCCAGATGAGTGCCTGAAATGCTTTCATTTTCCGTAAATTACCCGGTTAACGTGCAAAACGGTGGCTTATTTATTTCCCGTGGAGTGGGTACACATCCGACCCGAAAGCTCAGTTCACATGAACTCATTTATGTTGTGCGCGGTACGCTTTCCTTACATGAAGAAAATACCCGTTTTGACTTACGCGAAGGGGAAAGTTTACTGTTATTTCCCGGCCGGGAACATAAAGGCGTGACGACGTTTGATCCTGAGTTAAAATTCTATTGGCTGCATTTTGACATTGTGGAAAAAACGACATTAATTCAATCACAGCAAAATAATCCCTCTTTACAGCTGAATATTCCACAACACTGCAAAATCAGGGATACGGAAACCGTGTTAACCCTGTTCAGATTATTTTTATATGAGCAGGAACGCGGTGGAAATTCTCTGTCATTGTTTCTGGTTTTATTATTGCAAGAGGTCTCCCGCGTCTGGCCTGAAAATGTGGAGCCCGGCGGGCCGGGTGTCGCGCTGGCCTATAAGGCGCGTGAACTGATTACCACGCAATACCATCTGCCACTCAGTGCCTCTGAGCTGGCAAACAGATTGCACTGCAATGCTGATTATCTCGGCCGGGTTTTCCGCATGACGTTTCAGATGACGCTGACGGATGCGTTGCATAAACAACGGGTGGCGGTGGCGGAAAAACTACTGCTGAGCAATACCGGCAATGTTGCGGATGTTGCGCGAAAGACCGGTTTTAACGACGTGGCCTATTTTCGCCGGATTTTCCGCAAATTGCTGGGTATCACACCGGCGGCCTACAAAAAACTCTATTGCCGCGAGCATATTAATTCCCAATAATTTGATAAAACCTTGCGCTAACAATCTCAAAATCCTGAGAAAACTCATGTTAGTATTATCTTCTCACGATTCTGAAGACAAATTGAGCCCATGACAGACTCCTTTGAATTTCTCAGTAATGTGCCGGTAAATCAGCAGATTTATCGCACTTTGCGTCAGGACATTGTCACCTGTGCCATCGCACCGGGGGCGTTCCTGTCGGAGAAAGAAATTTCCACGCGTTTTAATGTTTCCCGCCAGCCGGTTCGCGAAGCCTTTATCAAACTCGCCGAAGCCGGGCTGGTACAGGTTCTGCCACAGCGCGGCACTTACGTGATGAAAATTTCTTCCAAACGGGTGGCCGACGGCCGTTTTATTCGTGAAGCCGTTGAAACCGCCGTCGTCCGCCGCGCTGCCATGGTCGCGACGGATAAAGATCTCGCGCTGCTTGAGCACAATCTTGAACGGCAGACGCTGGCGGCAAAAAGCCAGCAAACGCAGGAATTCCTGTTACTCGACGATGAATTTCATCGCACCATCGCGCAGATTATTGACTGCCGGCTGGCGTGGGAAACCGTCGAGCACATCAAAGCCACGATGGATCGCGTGCGGTTTCTGACGCTCAGCAAGGTATCGCCGCCGGAAAATCTCATCGCGCAGCATTACGCCATTTTTGACGGACTGAAAGCGCACGATCCGGACGCCGCCGAAAAAGCCATCCGCATTCATTTGCAGGAAATGATTTCCACCATTACGCCGATTGCTGAGCAAAACAGCGACTGGTTTGATGCGGAATAGATAGGGCAAAAAAAGTTTTCCCCGCGTTTTAGCGCAATGCCAGCGCGCGGGGCCCAACGCGTTTCAGGGAAGTTTAGTCCAGCCTTTAGGCGGATGGTAGAAGGCTTCCGGCGGACCAAATGCGCCGAGCCCCTCTTCATCGAAGTCAGAATACTTTTCTTCGCAATATCTCAAATACCCAACGAGCATATCGACCAGCTCAATCTGGCGTGGGGTTAACTGAACGGATTTACCCAAACACTTTTCCTTATATTCAGACTGTGAAAATTGATATTTATTGGAATTAAATTAAAGCGTTCTATTATTTAATTTTGACTTCATATACTCGTCTAACAGAAAGTAATTTGACTCACATTCCATCTTACCTGCCACTTTGGTTAAAGGTGCTTCTGACATATAAAAGCGCATTACGACTTTATTGACAACATCTTTAATAATAAATCGTGTATTTTCTTTCACCAGTAATTTATTTCCATCAAGAGAGTTGGCATAGGTGACCGTAATACACAGGCTAAAAAACAACATTTTTCTTTTTAATGGATGCTCAGGCGTTTTACGGTAAAAATTCTCCAGCGCATTGATTTCAAGATCATTCTCTGCAAACCGGCAGGATTTCAATAAGAAAGCCGCCCGCTCCTGTGGCGGATTTTTAAGACAAAACACGTAAGCGGTTTGCTCAACCCCAGACTCAGCAGGTTTGTTTTAACGGTATTCATTGAATAACCATTTCCAGTTAAGCGGATTCTTTTTCGGTTGCAGTAAATTACGTCGGGCCTTGCGCTGCTGCCAGATAATATCACTGCGACAAATACGTCTGATAATAAGCGGGGTTTTTAATTTATCAAAGACCGCATTCATGATGAGAACCGTCTCGTTAATTACCGTTTCATGTAACGTTAAATATTTCATTCTGTTTATCGTTCCCTGATTTCAATGAGCGACAGAATAATCCCGGCAAAATGAATCACAATGCAGCATGCACGTTTTTACGAGACGCCTCGGGAAATTTCGTTATCAGGGCTAACGTAACCCGAAAAAAATGCCCGTTTTGCGGGGTAGCCCCAAAATTTGTATGACAACTTGGTGTAAGCTGTAAACCACATCAATATCGTGGATACTTTTATGCCTGCTACAGCCCCCCTGAAAAAAAGCTATTACAGCGCAGATCAGTCGCTGTCCCTGTCTCAGCTCGATGTCGAGAAAATCAGCCAGGTCGTGCGCGATCTGGACGTGGCTGAAAGCGAAAAAGAGCATTACGTCACAGGCTGGATGGGCCAGAACAGTGTGGTACTGGTGAGGAATTATCAGGACAAACGCGGGACGTCTAACGGAATTGTCATGTCACGCGGCAATCGTTACAAACTGACCATTCAGGCCATTACCTTCCGCATTCCCAAATTTCTGTTGTGGATTACGTTCCGCCGCAAGCCCCGTACCATGACCGTAATTGCTTACAACAAGCTGGGTGAACAGGCCACCGGTCTGCAACAGTTTATGCATATTCAGGAACCTGAGCTGAAAGAGCAGCTGGAAAGCGACTGGCGTGAGCTGAATGATTATCTCGGCATGGCCTGCTGGCAGATGGAGAATAATCAGCCGCTGTGGCGCAAGCTGCGTGAAGAAATCACGCCACAGTCGCTGCTGATGCTGGCGGGATCCACGTGGTTCAGCGGCAAGAAGCTGCAAAAAGACGGTGAATGCGAAGGATTGTGGCTGCACGAGCATTTTATCGGGCGTCGTACCGGTGAGCACGCGGCGCTTTTGCTTTCGTGGAAGGATGAGGAAAATCAGGATATTGCCAGTTACCTTTTTGAACAGGTTTCATCGAATAAAATCCGTGTGATGTTTCGTCCGCGCAAAGAAGATAAGTTCTACCCGCTGAACCCGTTTGACGCCGTGCATCTGCAACAGGCGCTGACGATGTATTACCAGGCAGAAGAGGCGCTGAGCGAAACTCAGCGCCGCGCCTGATAAGTTTTACCACCAGCGGTGAAAATGATGCACCGGCCCGATGCCGTGGCCGACTTCCAGTGAGTCGGCCTGCATCAGCGCCTGTTGCAGATAGTCTTTGGCTCCCCGCACGGTATCTGCCCAATTATTGTGACGCGGACGCAATGCCGCCAGCGCTGCCGACAACGTACAGCCGGTGCCGTGCGTATGTCGGGTATTCACCCGCGGCGCGGTAAAACGCTCACGTGAATCTGCCAAAAACAGCCAGTCCGGGCTTTCTTCATCACTCAGATGACCGCCTTTGATCAGCACAGCTTCACATCCCATCGCCAGTAACGCTTCGCCCTGTTCACGCATTTCTGACTCATTCACCGCTACCGGGCATTCCAGTAACGCAGCGGCTTCCGGCAGATTGGGGGTAATAATTGAAACCTGCGGAATAAGCAGACGGCGCACGGCATCAACGGCCTCCGGTAACAGCAGCGGATCGCCACTTTTTGCCAGCATAACGGTATCAAGCACCACAAAAGGCGGCTGATAATACTTAAGCCTTTCGGCGACCGCTTCAACAATCTGGCTGTTCGCCAGCATGCCGATTTTAGTGCTGTCAATCCGCACGTCGCTGAGTACGGAATCCAGCTGTGCGGCCACGAAATCCGGCTCAATGTTGTAAACAGACTGCACGCCACGGGTGTTTTGCGCCACCAGCGCAGTGATTACGCTCGTGCCATACGCGCCAAGCGCCGAGAAGGTTTTCAGATCTGCCTGGATCCCCGCACCGCCGCTCGGGTCAGTACCTGCTATGGTCAGGGCATTGATTCTTTTCATCCGATGTTTTCCCCGTTCAGCCACTCTTCGCGCATTAAATACAGGTTATCAAGAAACTCCGGCGTAAAGCTGCCCGGCCCTTTCACCACGGCGCAGGCGCGCTCACCGGCACACGACATTACTCGACATGCCGCAGCAACGTTATCCAGACGTTTGCCGGGCAATGCGGCAAATGCCGTAACAACCGCAGATAAGGAGCAGCCGGTGCCGACGATGCGGGTCATCAGCGGATGTCCGCCGGGAACCGACCAGCTGCGTTCACCGTCGGTGACGTAATCGGTTTCACCGGTGACAGCCACCACAGAGCCGGTTTCCCGCGCCAGCTTTTGTGCGGCGGGCAATGCAGAAAAGGAATCATCGCCGCTGTCTACGCCACGTCCGGATGCACTCAGTCCGGTGAGCGCACGGATTTCGGAGGCGTTTCCGCGAATAGCCGCGGGCGTGAGTTTGATGAGTTCGAGGCAAAACTCAGTGCGCCAGTTCAGGCCTCCAACAGCAACCGGGTCCAGCACCCAGGGTTTTCCGGCCTGATTCGCTGCCTGAATCGCCGCCAGCATCGCATCGGCATGAGGACGGGTCAGCGTGCCGACGTTAATCAGCAAGGCATCAGCTACTGCACTGAACTGCGCGGCTTCGGCTGGGTCAATCACCATCGCCGGTGAAGCGCCGAGTGCTAGCAGAACATTGGCCGTAAAGGACTGCACCACATCGTTGGTCAGACAGTGAACCAGCGGCGCGGAGGCACGAAGTTGTTGTAAAGAAGCGGCGGCTGTTGCACCAGAAAAAACGGAAGGTCGGGTGTTCATAGTTCTCCCCACCGGCGCTAAAGAAGGCGGTATCGGGAGAGATACCTGACTTCCCTACGCTGGCATAATCCAGATCAGGTAATACGGGTAAAATCTCAGCCGTTCTTTTGCAAGAGCGGCACCCCGAGTCAAGGAAGCATTATTGGTGGCGAGCCTGAGAAGGTCAATCAGGATTTTTCGTACAGCGCGTTATTTCGCCGCCGACGCAATAAGGTTAATTTCCAGTAAAACATCGACCAGAAGTTCCACGCAAACTGTTGTGCGTGCAGGATATGGCGCGTTGAAATGTTTTACATACGCCTCGTTAAAAGCTTTGAAATCTTTCTTATCGGTCAGGTAAACATTGACGGAAACAGCATCATCGATTCGTCAGGTTATATTCTTTAAGCGACCCGGCTATTTTCGAAAACACCAGATGAGTCTGCGCTTCAATTCCGGCGCGCGTTTTGCCTTCCGCTGTAATCGGCACTTCGCCGGAAACAAAATAAAGATCGCCGCTTTTGACGATAAACATCCCGCGATCCTGCATAACCCTTACGGCTTCCAGTTTTTTTATTCATCGGTTTACCCGCACACCCCGACTGAGACGGGGAAGAATCAATGATTTCTTCCATCATGGACTCGAGACCGGTTTGGGTATTTTGTGGCATATTCTCTGAAGAATACTGTCTGAACAGGCGCCCGAGCACCGCATGTGCAATTTCAGCTTCGCTGAGATCAACGTTGATACACAGGCTGGCAAATGCGATGCCCGCCTCGTCGCGATAAACCGTCGTGGCACTTTTCAGTTTTGTCCCTTCGCGGTCACTGTCGTGTAATCCGCAATAACCAGCGGTTCGGAGGATGGAAAAGCCGGATTCCGGGCGTTGAGAAGACCGGCGAACCCTAAATCACCGTCCGGGCCGCTGAACATGGAATCCTCCACCACGCGGCCGGAAACGTGACCATTGGTGATTTTCAGCACGGAAGATGACGGATTCGTCGGGTCATAAACCACGATTTCAGTATTGTTGCCGAGGGCCGCAGCGAGGGTATCCACGGAGGCGAAGAGCGTTTTCAGAACGAGTGCTCCTTCGGCTGCGGCTTCTGGTGGAATTTTGGGCATGAGTGATGTAATCCGGCATTGCATTTGAATCGAACACAATATCAACCGAATGTTGAAATATCATTTTGCTGTTGATTTATTTACCCCCGCACAACAAACCAAATTGAACTCCCGTAAACTCGCTGGCAGTATGGCTCAGTGAAGTGAACGTACTCTGCCCTCATATTTTCAAAGGATTTCACTCTTTGCCACCAGCACTCAACATCCGCCCATACGAAGAAGCCGATCGTCCTTTTTTGCGTACGCTGTATCTGGCATCGCGCAAACATACCTGGACGTGGATGGAAGACGTTTTTCAGCTCGAAGATTTTGACCGCGCCGTGATTGGCGAAACAATACTGGTCGCCGAACGTGACGGGCATCTGCTCGGATTCGCCTCAATTTTTACGCAGGAAAACTTCCTGCACAATCTGTTCATTGACCCGCAATATCAGGGCACCGGCGCAGGCAGCGCGTTGTTGCACGCCAGTGAAAAAACGTTCACCCGAACGGGGTCACTGAAATGCTTAGTTAAGAGTAAAAACTCTGTCGAATTTTATTTATCAAAGGGCTGGAAAATTATTTCGACCGGCGACAGTCCGAAGGGCGAATATTATTTATTTCATTCACCTGGCAAATGATTAATAGATAAATTATTAGCAAGCAAGTGTAATTTTCTTCATTCCTGATGAACATCAATTTTTCTTTGTAGTTAAAAGGTTAAATTCCACAGCAGTGCTATACATACTTTGTCTTCCGTAAACATTTTCGAGGGTAAGAATGAAAAAAACAAAACTGATGCAGGCAGCACTGATTACGGGTGCTCTGTTTTTGGCGGGTTGTACTAACCATGTCACACAAAAGGAAAAATTCTCAGGCTTCCTCGGTGACTATTCCAATCTGACTGAAGTAAAAACCGTATCAGGTAATCCTGTACTGCGCTGGATTGATCCTTCATTCAAAAAAGCCAATTATTCTTACCTGAAATACGAGCCTATTACGTTCTATCCGGAACCTAAGCCAACGCCACAAATCAGCAAAGAAACGTTGCAGGGTGTACTGGATTACGCAAACAGCCGTTTGAAACCCGCGATGGCGGATCGTTTGCAGCTGACTGACCATGCCGGCCCGCGCACCCTGATTTTCCGTGGTGCGATCACCGGCGTGAATACTTCGGCGGAAGGTTTGCAGTTCTATGAAGTGATTCCGGTTGCACTGGTCATCGCAAGTGCTGAAACCGCCAGCGGACACCGTACACGCGATACGGAAGTGTATTTCGAAGGTGAGCTGATCGACGCCAGCACCGGCAAACCTGTCTTCAAAGTTGTACGTAAAGGCTTCGGCAAACAGGTTTCCAATGACACCCAGAAAGTCACCGCTAACGATCTGAAAGTCGTGATCGATGGTCTGGCAAACGACACTAAACTGTTCCAGTCAAACTAAGTCAGACGCGTTAGTCAGCATTTTTGAAAGGCAGCCAAAGGGCTGCCTTTTTTATTTTGTTTATGCCGCTTTCTTCACACCGCACTGCTCATGAATTCCCGTAACCAGATATGCGCCGGGTCGCGGTGCGAGCGTTCGTGCCAGTACATGTGCATCTCAAAACCGGGAACTTTCACGGGCGGCTCGGTAAGGTGCAACGCGGGGTTTCCACGCACCAGACGCTCGGGAAGCATGGCGACTAAATCGGTGGTCAGCAGAACCTGAATGACAAACAGGAAATGCGGCACGGAAAGCACCACGCGCCGTGATAACCCGGCTTCTGCCAGCGCGCTGTCGGTGATGCCCTGAAATCCACCACCATCAGGCGAAACGATCACATGCTCAAGCGAGCAAAACACCGGCATAGTGACCGGCTTCGCCAGCTGCGGATGTCCTCTCCTGCCGACCAGCACATAACGTTCGGAAAACAATAACGTGCTGTGTAAATCCTTCAGCACCGCTTCCCCCGTATGAAACGCCAAATCCAGTTCTCCGCGCTCCATTTTCCGCATAATCCGCACCGGTGATGTTTCAAAAATCGCCAGTTTTGTTCCGGGCGCAACAGCGCGGAATGCCTGGAGCACAGGCAATACAATGGTGGATTCGCCATAATCCGCCGCGCCCAGATTCCAGGTATTCTCTGCCTTCGTCGGATCGAAAACGTCACCGGCAGAAACCGCAGACGCCAGAGCAGCCAGCGCCTGTTGCAGAGGTTGACGTAACTCATCAGCCCGCGCTGTCGGACGCATGCCGCGCGGGCCTGGCAGCAGTAGCGGATCGTCAAAAAACTCACGCAATTTAGCCAGCTGAACGCTGATTGAAGGCTGGGATAAGTTCAGCCGCTGCGCCGCCCGCGTGACATTGTGCTCCGCGAGCAGGACATCCAGCGTGAGCAATAAATTGAGATCCAGACGGCCGAAATTATTCATAACTATACCTGGTATATTTTAAATTCATTTTAACTATACCTGACGGCGGCCTACTCTGCTTTCATCACTTAACGGAGAGTCCGCCATGAATATTTTAATCGTCTACGCCCATCCGGAACCGAAATCCCTGAACGGTTCGTTGAAAAATTTCGCCGTAAAACACCTGGAGGCCGCCGATCACAGCGTACAGGTTTCCGACCTCTACGCCATGCAATGGAAAGCTCCGCTGGACGCCGCTGACAATACATCGCCTTCGACGGACATGCCTTTCAATCCTTCTCAGGATTCACAGCGGGCGTTCAAAAACGGAACGCAAAGCCCGGACATCACCGCCGAGCAGGAAAAACTGCGTTGGGCCGATACCGTGATTTTCCAGTTTCCACTGTGGTGGTTTTCCATGCCTGCCATCATGAAAGGCTGGGTGGAACGGGTTTACGCCTACGGGTTTGCATACGGCGTGGGCGAACATTCGGATTCGCACTGGGGCGACCGTTACGGTGAAGGGAATATGTCAGGAAAACGCGCCATGCTGATGGTAACGACCGGAGGCTGAGAACCGCATTACAGCCCGCGCGGTATCAACGGATCCCTAGACGATTTGCTGTTCCCCATCCATCACGGGATCCTGCATTATCCGGGATTTACCGTGCTCCCGCCGCTGGTGTTCTACCGCACTGGCCGTACGGATGAACCACGATTTCATCAGCTTTGCGATGAACTGGCGACCCGGCTGGATACATTGGAAACCATAACACCCATCGCCTTCCGTCAGCAAAATGGCGGCGACTATGACATTCCTTCACTGACGCTTAAAGCTGAAATCACGCCAGAGAAAACCGGGTTTGCGGCGCATCTGAAATAGAATTCTGAGAGTTTCAGACATAAAAAAACGCCAGCAGAGCTTGCGATCCTGCTGGCGTTTTTGTAGCGCTAAATTCTAGATTTCTCTAAAATTTATTCCCACTCAATCGTCGCCGGTGGTTTACCGGAGATGTCATAAACAACGCGGGAAATGCCGTTAACTTCGTTGATGATGCGGTTGGAGCAGCGGCCGAGGAAATCGTACGGCAGATGCGCCCAGTGCGCGGTCATGAAGTCGATGGTTTCTACTGCGCGCAGTGAAACTACCCAGTCGTATTTACGGCCATCGCCCATCACGCCAACGGAACGGACTGGCAGGAAGACGGTGAACGCCTGGCTGACTTTGTTGTACAGGTCGGCTTTGTGCAGTTCTTCGATGAAGATAGCATCGGCGCGACGCAACAGGTCACAGTACTCTTTCTTCACTTCGCCCAGTACGCGAACACCTAAGCCCGGCCCCGGAAACGGGTGACGGTAAAGCATGTCGTACGGCAGGCCGAGTTCCAGACCGATTTTGCGCACTTCGTCTTTGAACAGCTCTTTCAGCGGCTCAACCAGACCCAGTTTCATCTCTTTCGGCAGACCACCCACGTTATGGTGCGATTTGATTACGTGTGCTTTACCGGTTGCAGAAGCAGCGGATTCAATCACGTCAGGGTAGATAGTGCCCTGCGCCAGCCATTTCACTTCATCCTGCTTACAGGCTTCTTCGTCGAAGACTTCAACGAACACGCGGCCGATAATTTTACGTTTTGCTTCCGGCTCATCAACACCGGCCAGCGCTGACAGGAAACGGTCTTCCGCAGCAACGTGAACGATGTTCAGACCGAAACGGTCGCCGAACATTTCCAGAACCTGATCCGCTTCGTTAAGACGCAGCAGGCCGTTATCCACGAACACGCAGGTCAGACGGTCGCCGATGGCGCGGTGCAGAAGCATGGCAGTCACGGAAGAGTCAACACCGCCGGACAGGCCGAGTATCACATGATCGTCGCCAATCTGAACGCGCAGGCGCTCAACGGCGTCTTCGATGATTTTCGCTGGTGTCCACAGAGCTTCACACTCGCAGATGTCCATGATGAAACGTTCGAGCAGACGCAGGCCCTGACGGGTGTGCGTGACTTCCGGGTGGAACTGCACACCGTAGAAGCGTTTTTCTTCGTTGGCCATAATGGCAAACGGGCACGTCTCGGTGCTGGCAACGGTCACGAAATCAGAAGGGATTGCAGTGACTTTATCGCCGTGGCTCATCCAGACGTCGAGCAGCGGTTTATTGTTTTCGCTCAGGGCATCCTGAATGTCGCGGATCAGCGCGCTTTCAGTCTGAACTTCAACCTGCGCATAACCAAATTCGCGCTCGTTTGAGCCTTCAACATGGCCGCCTAACTGCATCGCCATGGTTTGCATCCCGTAGCAGACGCCCAGAACCGGTACACCGGCCTCGAAGACGTAATCAGGGGCGCGTGGGCTGTCATGCTCGGTGGTACTTTCCGGGCCGCCGGACAGGATGATCCCGTTCGGATTGAATTCGCGGATTTGGGCTTCGGTTACGTCCCAGGCCCAGAGTTCGCAATAGACACCGAGTTCACGCACGCGGCGTGCAACAAGTTGGGTGTACTGGGAGCCGAAATCGAGGATCAGGATACGGTGCTTGTGAATATTTTCGCTCATGAGGGGGCGTTTTCCAGAAAGCAATAAAAGCGTTAAAACAACAGGTTAAATTTTTCTTAGTGCAATAAAAGCAGACAGCGAGCTAATTGCTCGCTGTCTTAAGGGATTAAGAACCCATGCGGTAGTTAGGTGACTCTTTGGTAATCGTCACGTCGTGCACGTGGCTTTCCTGAATTCCCGCACCGCTGATACGAACAAATTCAGCCTTGGTGCGCAGGTCGTCGATGGTAGCACAACCGGTCAGCCCCATACAGGAGCGCAGACCGCCCATTTGCTGGTGGATGATTTCTTTCAGACGGCCTTTATAGGCAACGCGACCTTCGATACCTTCCGGCACCAGTTTGTCAGCCGCGTTATCGGTCTGGAAGTAACGGTCAGAGGAGCCTTTGGACATCGCGCCCAGCGAACCCATACCGCGATAAGATTTGTATGAACGGCCCTGATACAGCTCGATTTCACCCGGAGATTCTTCCGTCCCAGCCAGCATACCGCCGACCATCACGCAGCTTGCGCCGGCAGCGATGGCTTTTGCGATGTCACCGGAGAAACGGATACCGCCGTCAGCGATCACCGGAATACCGGTGCCTTCCAGCGCTTCAACTGCGTCAGAAACCGCAGTAATTTGCGGAACACCGACGCCGGTGACGATACGGGTGGTACAGATTGAACCCGGGCCGATACCGACTTTAACCGCGCTCACGCCCGCTTTAGCTAATGCCAGAGCACCTGCGCCAGTCGCAACGTTACCGCCGATGATTTGCAGATCCGGGTATTTTGCGCGGGTGGCGCGAATACGTTCCAGAACGCCTTCAGAGTGACCGTGTGAGGAGTCGATCAGCAGAACGTCAACGCCCGCCGCAACCAGAGCATCAATACGCTCTTCGTTGCCCGCGCCTGCGCCAACCGCAGCACCGACACGCAGGCTGCCCTGCTCATCTTTACATGCGTTTGGTTTACGTTCGGCTTTCTGGAAGTCTTTGACGGTGATCATACCGAGCAGATGGAATTGCGCGTCAACCACCAGCGCTTTCTCTACGCGTTTTTCGTGCATTTTTTGCAGGACGACTTCGCGGGCTTCGCCTTCTTTCACGGTAACCAGACGTTCTTTCGGCGTCATTACCGCGGTCACAGGCTGTTCCAGATCGGTCACGAAGCGCACGTCACGACCGGTAATAATACCGACCAGTTCGTTTTCTTCGGTCACAACCGGGTAACCGGCAAAACCGTTAATTTCAGTGAGTTCTTTAACCTGGCGTAAAGTGGTCGCCGGAGTCACCGTTTTAGGGTCAGCAACAACGCCGCTTTCATGCTTCTTCACGCGACGGACTTCTTCCGCCTGACGCTCAATAGACATGTTCTTGTGAATGAAGCCAAGGCCGCCTTCCTGCGCCAGAGCAATCGCCAGATTCGCTTCAGTCACCGTATCCATTGCTGCGGACAGCATAGGGATATTCAGACGGATTTTAGCGGTCAGTTGAGTACCGAGGTCGGCAGTATTGGGCAAAACTGTGGAGTGGGCTGGAACAAGGAGAACGTCGTCGAACGTTAGTGCTTCTTTTGCGATACGTAGCATGGGCAATATCTCACCAAGGTGGATGCGGAAAAGATAAAATATTGCAGCTGGAGTATACAGGTGAGTGTGCATCCCGACCAGCACTATTTGAAAAAACTTCTTGATTACCTTTTTAGGGTATGTAGTATCAGTCGATTAAGTCTCTGTTTTTGAATTTGATCTGGATCACATGCCACTACCTTCTTCGCCTCCTATTTTTACCGTAAGCCGCCTTAATCAGACGGTCCGACAGTTGCTGGAAAACGAAATGGGTCAGGTCTGGCTCTCCGGTGAGATCTCAAACTTCTCCCAGCCTTCTTCCGGCCACTGGTATTTCACCCTCAAAGATGACCGCGCGCAGGTCAAATGCGCGATGTTCCGCAATACCAATCGTCGCACCACGTTTCGCCCGCAAAACGGTCAGCAGGTTTTGATCCGTGCGACTATTACGCTATATGAACCGCGCGGCGATTATCAGTTGATTGCCGAGAGTATGCAGGAAGCCGGTGACGGTTTATTGCAGCAGAAATTCGATCTACTGAAACAGCAGCTGGCCACAGAAGGGTTGTTCGACGCGCAGTTCAAACAGCCGCTGCCCTCGCCTGCGAAATGCGTCGGAGTCATTACTTCTGCCAGCGGTGCCGCGCTGCACGATGTGCTGAACGTGCTCAAGCGCCGCGATCCTTCCCTGCCCGTCATTATCTATCCGACCTCCGTTCAGGGTGTGGATGCACCCGGGCAAATTGTCCGCGCTATTGCGCTTGCCAACACCCGTGCGGAAGTTGATGTGCTGATTGTCGGGCGCGGTGGCGGTTCACTGGAAGATTTGTGGAGTTTTAACGATGAGCGCGTGGCACGGGCGATTTTCGCCAGCCGCATTCCCATTGTCAGCGCGGTCGGCCATGAAACTGACGTGACCATTGCCGATTTCGTCGCAGATTTACGCGCCCCGACGCCGTCGGCCGCCGCAGAGTTGATCAGCCGCAATCAGCTGGAGTTGCTACGCCAGATTCAGTCACAGCAGCAGCGCCTTGAAATGGCGATGGATTATTATCTCGCACAGCTGGCACAGCGTTTTTCGCGCCTGAATCATCGCCTGCAACAACAGCATCCGCATTTACGTCTGGCGCGCCAGCAAACGGCGTTGTTCAAACTGCGTCGCCGTCTGGATGAAGCGATGCAAAACCAGCTGCGTCAGATGCTGCGCCGTACCGACAGGTTGCAACAGCGTCTGAATCAGCAACAACCCCAGCCCCGCATTCACCGCGCCCAGCAACGGGTTCAGCAGCTGCAATATCGGCTGCAACAGGCGATGTCATCACAGCTGGCAGAAAGCCGTCAGCGGTTTGGTACGGCCTGCACGCAGCTTGAAGCAGTCAGCCCGCTGGCGACACTGGCGAGGGGTTACAGCGTGACGACCACACCAAAAGGCACTTTGCTGAAGAAAACGACCCAGACAGCACCCGGCGAGATGCTAAAAACACGGCTTGCCGATGGCTGGATTGAAAGTGAAGTAAAATCGGTAGTGGCGGAAAAGAAAACGCGGAAACGGGCTGCTAAATAAGCGTCGAATTGACCTCCCCTTCGCAGGAGAGGCATTCGGAAAAATTACAGATTATAGCTGTTGGTCTTCACTCCATTCACCCAAAGCTCACGCGCTTCGCCTTTCGGCAGAACTATGTTCAGAGTTTTCCACGCCGGTTTGAAATCGCCGCGCTGAGTCAGCGTGATATCAATACGTTGCGCGTTACTGGTAATTTCCCAGTTCACCCACAGCGCATGGTTTTGCTCCCAACGGTGGCTTTCGCCATCATCCTCAAACAGTAAACCGCTCGATTTCGCCTGGCCCGCTGCTGGATAAACATGCAGTTCACGCAGCAGATCGCGACTGGCGTCAACGTGCGCCAGACGGGAAGATTGCGGCAGCGCAGCACCGGCGCGTACCAGCAGCGGCAGGCGATCCAGCGGCGCATCGCGCGTGATTGTCTGACCACCGGCAAACCATTCGCCGGTATAGAAATCACACCAACCGATACCGTTATCCGGCAAATAAACACTGCGTTCGCGCTGGCCTTCTTCGACAACGCTGGCGACCAGCAGGTCGCGCCCCATCAGGAAATCATCGGTTTCAGCGAACGTATTTTTATCATGCTCATGATCGAGGAACGTCGGACGCAGCATCGGTTCATCTTCGGCATGTGCCTGCCACAGCAGCGTGTAGAAATACGGCAACAGACGGTAACGCAGACGGATTGCATCACGGATCAGCGGCGTCACCTGCGGATACATCCACGGCTCATTCACGGTGTTATCGTCATTCCATGAGTGAATGGTGAAACGCGGATGCATCACGCCGTTTTGTACCCAGCGGACAAATAATTCAGCATCCGGTTTATCGCCAGAGAAACCGCCGACGTCATGCCCGACGTTGTACAAACCGGACAAACTCATCCCGATACCCATGCGCGTGTTGTAACGCAGCGTCTGCCAGTTTGTGCGGTTGTCGCCGCTCCATGTCTGCACATAACGCTGCATGCCCGCACAGCCGGAACGCGAAATCAGGTACGGACGGGTTTCCGGCGCAAAGTTTTGCTGCGCTTCAAACGACGCGCGCATCATCAGCAACGGCATAACCGGGCGGATGTGTTTGATGGCGATCGATTTGCCGAAACCGTGGCAACGCGCGTCGCTGTCCCAGACTTCGTATTCGTTGTTGTCGTTCCAGGTCGAGCCGATGCCTTTTTCCAGCAACTGCTGCGTCACACCTTTTTGCCACCAGCGCACGGCGGACGGATGCGTGAAATCGAGATGCGAACCCTCGTCATCCCAGAAAACTGAGCGCTCAGGCACGTTGCTTTCGCTGTCGCGAATGAACAGGCCCTGCTCCGCCACCTGCGCGTACTGCGGATGATCCTGCAACAAGCAAGGTTTGATGTTAGCGGCCAGACGAATACCGGCGTCGAGAAACGCTTTCGACATCACTTCCGGTTCAGGCACTTTGTCGTAGTTCCAGTTGAACACGTAACGCTTGTTGCCAATTGATGTGTAACCCGATGATAGCTGGAAGGAATCGCAGGGAATTTCATGCTGCTGGCACAGCGTGATGAATTTCATCAGCTGTTGCTGGGCATCCGGCGCGTCGGTGTAATACATCGTCGAACCGCTGTAACCGAGGCTCCATTTCGGGCCAAAGGTAGTTTTACCCGTCAGCTTCACCAGTTTTTTGGTGACTTTCAGCGACGTCGGGCCGATAAACAGGTAGTAATCCAGATCGCCCGCTTCAGCGCTGAAACGTCGGTATGGCAGATGGTAGTTATCCAGTTCATTGCCCAGATCCAGCCAGACATTGCTGAGATTGTCGTAGAACAGGCCAAAACTGACGTCATTCCGGCGGGTCATCGTAAACGGAATATGTTTGTACAACGGGTCGGTGCTGGCCGCGTTATAACCCATCGCATCGAGATTGCGCATTTCGAAACGGCGACCGCTGCGGTTGAGATCACCGGCCTTTTCACCCAGTCCGTAAACGCTGTCCTGCTTTTCGCGCAGCTGATAATGTGCTGAGGCATCGCCTTTGACCGCCAGCATATACGCGCCGGTTTTACGGTCACTGACCAGCGGCAGCCATTCACCCGCCGCATTTTTATGTTCCCACTCCAGCCACAGCGGCTGATGAACCGTGACGCGCAGCGCCTCAGTCGTTAAAGTCAGCGAGTCTTCATCTTGCGACAGCTGGAAGCCCGGCTGCGAAAAACCTTCGTTGCTCAGGCGGTCACGCCCTTCCCATGGCACATCGTTTTGTGGCGCGATGCTCCAGGTCCTGTCCAGCGCCAGTTCGCCGTTGCGCTGAATAAAGACGCGAATCAGCCCTTCTTCAAGCACCCGCAGACAAAACAGATGCTTACCTTCGACACGCAGATCCACACCTGCGTTGTTTTGCCCGGCAAGCTCCCAGTGTTTTAACGTTTTCATACACTCTCCCTTTTTGCCGGATTGCGGCGTTCTGCGATCAGGGCAATCAGGAATACGGCCCCAACCAAATCAAAGAATCCCATTGCGATAAACAACGGGTTAAAACCAATCGAATCGGCGACTGCACCGATCAGCAGTGAGAACAGGAAGCTGGCGATCCACGCGGAAGAACCGCGCATTCCGTTGACGGTCGCGACCTGACTTTTATCAAATGTTTCAACAACAACCGCGCTGAGCATGCAGGAAATGACCTGATGGCCGAATCCGCCGATGGAAATCAGTGCAATGGCGGCATACGGGCTTTGGGTCACGGCAACCAGCGCCAGTGACAGCATCATGAATGCGCCGGTGACGGAGCTGGCCACGATGGAATTAATGCGGGTGCAGCCGAAAATTTTACGGTAGAGCGTGGTGAGATAACCGCTGGCAATACTGCCCAGATCGGCGGCCAGGAACGGAAGCCAGGCAAACATTACGATGTGTTTTAAATCCATGCCGCGTTCGTTGGCGAGATACAGCGGAACCCAGAAACTGAAAACGGCCCACGCCGGTTCAGCCAGGAATGCCGGGATGGCGATGCCGTAGAATTTCTTGTTCTTGCATACAATTTTCAGGGATTTAATGAAAGGAAGACGTTCCTGCTGGGGTTCATTGTCCTGACGGATTAGCGCCAGTTCTTCCTTGCTTAAATTCGGATGCGTTTCCGGTGAATGGTAAAATTTCCACCACAGCAGAACCCACAGCATTGACAGCACGCCGCAAAACAGGAACGCGCCACGCCAGCCAAATGATATATGCGCCACCAGAATGATCGGCGGTGCCAGCATCGCGCCGATGGAGAAACCGACGCCCGCCCAGCCCGCTGCAACCGGACGCTCTTTACGCGGGAACCAGTCGGAAATCGCTTTCGCATTGGCCGGTGTGGCCGCCGCTTCGGCACTCCCCATGAAGAAACGTAAAACAGCCAGCTGGATCCAGCTGCCCGCGCCCGCATGCAACATACAGACCACGGCCCAAATTGACGCACAAATCAGAAAGCCAAGTTTCAGCCCGATGACGTCAATCAGCCATCCGCATAACGGTTGGAATATCGTATAAGCGGCCTGAAACGCCGCCACGATGTAGGAATATTGTTCGGTCGTCATGTTCAGGCTGGTTTTAAGTTCAGCAGCCAGTAAACCCAGAGAATTTCGGGTGACGTAGTTAACCGTCACGCCGAGGAGGAACAGCGCCAGCATCCACCAGCGTAATGCTTTTATTTTGCGACGCCCTGTCACAGCCGCCGTTTCGGTGTTGATTTGAATTGTCATGCCTGTTCTCCCACCCGTCAGCCGTTGCCGCAGATGATGTGTTATTTGAGGTACTTCCGCAGAGTAGGCAGACGGATTTGTGAGCGAAACGTGATTTTTTGCAAAAGCTTTCACGCTATAACTTCGGGTCGAAACGGGAGCTGGCAAAAGCTTATAGAGCAGGCATCTTCGTGGGTGAAAAATTTTGCAGGAGCGATTTTGAAGGAGATCACAGTTTGAAAGGAAAGTTAAATATCCAGCAAATATCTGACCAGACGGGGCTGTCCATTAGCACGGTTTCACGGGTTCTGGCCGGAAAAAATAACACCAGCAGCAAAGCCCGTGATCGGGTTCTTGAATGTGCGAAATCACAGGGCGTTTTTAACGAATTGTCCACCGGCCGGCTGATGTTGAACAATCTCATCATTTTCGCCCCGGCCCGCGCCTTTGATGTGCGCAGCGATATTTTTTACTACAAAGTGATCCAGGGCATTCTCGCGTCCACCGCCTGCCATGAAGTGCGTGTACGGTATTGTGCGATGGAAGAAGAAAATGCCGACGCCGCGCTGTTCATCGCCAAAATGACCGATCCGCTGACCGAAGCCGTTTTGCTGGTTGGGATCGACGATCCGCATATTCATCAGCTGGCAGCTGAAATGGCAAAACCCTGCGTGCTGGTCAATTGCCATGACCGCCATATGCGTCACGACAGCGTCAGCCCCGATCATCAGACGATGGGCGATTTCGCCTGCGACTATCTGTTCGCGCAGGGTCATACCCATATCGTGACGGTGCAATGTCTGCGCCGTCATACCATGGAACTGCGCCTGACAGGCATTAAACAGGCGTTTGCCCGCCATCATCAGACGTTCAGCGACAGCCTGCATTTGCTGAATACATCGGGATTTGGCGCGCAGGAGAGTGAGCTGGCGATGCTCGAATACCTCGATTCCCTGTCACCGGAACAACCGTTGCCGACGGCCATTTTGGCCGGTGGCGACTTTATGGCCTCGGGCGTTGTCGCCGCGCTGGCGAAAAGAGGGTTATCGGTGCCGGGTGATATCAGCGTCATCAGCACCGACGGCTTTAATCTGGCGGAAATTCACGACGTCCCACTGACCGCCGTTCACGTTCCGCGTGACGAGCTGGGCGCGGAAGCCATCGCCCTGCTGCAACGCAGAATGTTGCGTCCTGATGCACCTCACACCACCCAGCTTTTGCAGGGAAAACTGGTGGTACGCAATTCTGTGCGCAAAGCCACCGGGCGCGCCGTGACTCCGCGCCCGCACCTTTTGTATGATCCTTTGCCGGACAGATAAATCTCATCTTTCACGGACATCACGCAACGCAGTCCTATACTGACAGGAGACGGCTAATCATTAGCCTCCTTTCAGTTTCCGGCAGTCAGAACACCTTTATTTCACCCACGGGTGACACTTGATAAGGAGATTCACGATGAATCACAGTTCAGCGAAGCGTTACTACAGCGTTATCCCGCCCTATATTCTCAACCGTATTATCGAGCACGGCAGCGAACCTCAGCGCAATTGCGCCAGACAAACGCTGGTGCATGTTAATACACTGATGGCGCAGCCTTACACCAAACCGCAAAAAGTCACCACGGCCAAAGCCGGTCAGGTCGAGCGTGATATTTATGACGCGAAAAACTCCACGAAACTTCCCGGCGAATCAGTCCGCAAAGAGGGCCAGGCCAGCAACAAAGATGTCGCCGTGGATGAAGCTTACGATTATCTCGGTGTTACCTATGATTTCTTCTGGCAAGCCTATCAGCGTAATTCCCTGGACAATAAAGGGCTGGCGTTGCTGGGCACCGTTCACTACGACAAAGGCTATCAGAACGCTTTCTGGAACGGACAGCAGATGGTATTTGGTGATGGCGACGGTGAGATTTTCAACCGGTTCACGATTGCGATTGACGTGGTGGGCCACGAACTTTCCCACGGTGTGACAGAAAGCGAAGCGGGCCTGGATTATAACGGGCAATCCGGTGCGCTGAACGAGTCACTTTCTGACGTTTTCGGCTCCCTGGTGAAACAGTTCCACCTGAAGCAAACGGCAGATAAAGCCGACTGGATTATCGGCGAAGGCCTGCTGGCAAAAGGCATTCACGGCACCGGTCTGCGTTCAATGTCGCATCCTGGAACGGCCTACGATGACCCGCTGCTTGGTAAAGATCCACAACCGGCCGACATGAAAGGGTATGTGAACACCCGCGACGATAACGGCGGTGTTCACATCAATTCAGGGATCCCTAACCGCGCATTTTATCTGGCAGCCACTACACTGGGAGGCAGTGCCTGGGAGCGCGCGGGGTATGTCTGGTACGACACGGTGTGCGATAAATCCCTGCCGAAAAATGCTGACTTTGTGACTTTCGCTCAGCTCACGGTGCAACATGCCGGTAAACGGTTCGACGATACCGTTGCACAGGCGGTTCGTGAGGCCTGGGAGCAGGTCGGAGTGATGTAAATGAAACCCTTAGATTCGCTGGAAAGCAATGCGGTGATCGAGATTTATCGCGAAGGCGGCATAGCCTTTATCCCCAAACTCAGCGGGCCAAGGCGGGTTGACCTTTCCGGAATGAGCGACGATAAACGGCAGGAAATCTGCCAGCTCATCAACAAAACGCTGCCCTATGCGCAGGAAAAAGAAAACGTAGGCCGCGGGGATCAGCGTTATTTCCGGCTGGAGATTTACTACGCTTCGGCGGAAACCACCGCCAGTCTGGTGGTGATCATTCCTGAAACTCAGGCACCGGAAGAACTGGTCGATTTATGGAAACAGGCACCGCCTGATGAAAGTCACTCTTGCGAATAAGGTGTATAGGTAAACTGCACCCGTTTTTTGGAAATCATCCCATGCCCGTTTTGGCATAAATAATCAACCGCGCCGCAGGCTTTCAGTTCCTGCAACGGCTGATGGCAATCCGGGCAAAACGCTGTTTGAATGTAACTCACCTTACAGGGTTCACAGTGAAAGTGACCACTCACCCAGTTCATGGGCTGATGGCAAACCGGACAAAATGCATCCATCAAATATCTCCTTTAAATAACGCCCAGCGTGCGTAATAAATACAGCCCCAGAGCGGTAGTGAAAAATGATCCTAACGTGGTCACCGCGATAATATTCGCCGCCAGCGTGGCGTTGCCGCCCATCGCGCGCGTCATGACATAGCTACCGGCTGCCGTCGGCGTGCAGGAAAAGAGAAAAATCACACCCAGCGCGGCACCACGAAAACCAAATAGCCAAGCGCCGAACGTCATCAGCGCAGGGACAAAAATCACACGTGACGCCGAAGACCAGGCTGCAACGTTAGAACTGCGGAACATCGCGCGCCAGTCCAGACTTGCGCCAGCGCAGAGCATCGCGAGCGGCAGCGCCATGCCTGAAATAAAATCTCCGGTACTGGCGATCGTAGCAGGCATAGGCAAATGGCTGTGCTGAAATGCCAGACCGAGCACCAGACCAATAATCAGCGGGTTAGTCACAATCCCGTGCAAAATGGGCTTCAGCCCAATCCGTTTCCCCTGCCCGCCTTTCAGGCTGCGGGTCAGCGTTATCACTGACAGCACATTGAAGAGGATCACCGTCACCGCCAGATACATCGAACCCAGTACAATGCCTTCATTACCAAACGCCAGCGAGGCGTACGCCAGACCGGCAATACCGGTATTGGCACGGAATCCTCCCTGCACAAAGATGCCGCGTTCGCGAGGATCTTTCACCAGTTTAAGGGCGACCAGTTCAAGCAGTAAAAAGGAAATAACGGTGGCGATCCCACCGTAAAGCGCCAGCGGCAGATTAGAGCCAGAGGAATTATGTCCCTGCGCGACGCTGAAAAAGAGCAGGCAAGGCAGCGCAATGTTAAACACTAACCTGCTGGCTTTCTCATTGAAATTGTCGTCCATCAGGCCAGTGCGTCGCAACATCACGCCGAGCAGTAAGATCAGTAAATTTGGAACAGTAACGCCAAATGCGAAACTCCAGGTCTGCCAGAACATCCAGCCAGCTCCTTGCAAGGAAAGTGAGACAAAAAAATGGGGTACATTTTCATGCACCCCATTCGTTTAGGATTTGTTTTTTAGGTGCTGCATGAGGCGTCGGCGCTTACGCTGCTGGTGCGGCGACAACGAGTTTTTCTTACCCTCATACGGGTTCTCACCCTCTTTGAACTGAATGCGGATCGGTGTACCCATTACTTTCAGTGAACGACGGAAGTAGTTCATCAGATAGCGTTTGTAGGAGTCAGCCAGATCTTTAACCTGGTTGCCGTGGATCACGACGATTGGCGGGTTGTAGCCCCCGGCATGCGCATATTTCAGCTTAACACGGCGACCGTTCACCAGCGGTGGCTGATGGTCATCTGCGGCCATCTGCATAATGCGGGTCAGCATGGAGGTGCTCACGCGAGTGGTCGCGCAGGTATACGCTTCAATCACGGATTCAAACAGGTTGCCCACGCCGCTGCCGTGCAGAGCAGAAATGAAGTGGATACGCGCGAAGTCAACGAAGCCGAGACGCAGATCCAGCTGATCTTTTACCTGAGCACGGGCTTCTTCACTCATTCCGTCCCATTTGTTCACCACAATCAGCAGTGAGCGCCCACTGTTGAGGATGAAGCCCAGCAGTGAAAGGTCCTGATCGGAGATACCATCGCGGGCATCGATGACCAGCATCACGACGTTAGCATCTTCAATCGCTTTCAGCGTTTTAATAACGGAGAATTTCTCAACCGTTTCAGTCACTTTTCCGCGCTTACGGACACCGGCGGTGTCGATCAGAACGTATTCACGCTCATCACGCACCATCGGAATATAAATACTGTCACGGGTGGTACCCGGCATGTCGTAAACCACGACGCGCTCTTCGCCCAGAATACGGTTAGTCAGTGTAGACTTACCCACGTTCGGACGCCCGACGATAGCCAGTTTGATCGGCAACGTTGTCGGGTCAAAATCATCTTCTTCGTCTTCCGGGATTTCATCACCGGTCGCTTCCTGTTCTGCCCAGTAGGCGGCGTTGGCTTCTTCTTCAGTCAGCTCAACTTCTTCTGGTTTTTCGCCAACAAACGGCACCAGAACGTGTTCGATCAACTGTGCGACGCCGCGGCCATGAGAAGCCGCGATTGCGTAGACTTCGCCCAGACCGAGAGAATAGAAATCGCCAACCGCGCTGTCAGGATCTAAACCGTCAGTTTTGTTCGCCACCAGGAATGTGGATTTTTCACGGCTGCGAAGATGCTGGGCAATGCCCTGATCGGCAGGCATCAGGCCCGCGCGCGCATCAACCATGAACAATACGATGTCGGCTTCTTCAATTGCCAGCAGTGACTGCCCGGCCATGCGGGTTTCTACGCCATCTTCCGTACCGTCGATACCGCCGGTATCAACGATGATGAATTCATTACCCTCAATTTCTGCACGACCATACTTGCGGTCACGCGTAAGCCCCGGGAAATCCGCAACCAGCGCATCACGCGTTTTGGTTAAACGGTTAAATAAAGTGGATTTACCCACATTCGGGCGCCCTACAAGCGCAACGACAGGTATCATTTTGAAGCCTCAGTTTTTATAGATAGAGCTAAACGCAAATAGCCAGCTTGCCCGTAAAATCAGACAAAGTGCTATAATTCAATTTCTTACGTCATAATTCACAAAAATAAATTACGCTGTTTTCAGAATACGAAACGGCCCCTGAGCAATTCAGGAGCCGTTTTAATGGCCGGGATCAAACGATCTCAAAGCCAGACGCGGGTCGCGATATTAGCGTGTAAAGGAGTAAACTTCGCCGCCTTTCGCCTGCACAACCAGCTTGTCGCTCGCCACAATTGGCGCGCTCAGGAAGCCATCGCTGTCAACTTTCTGTTGAGCAACAAAACGGCCATCTGACGTGTTGATCCAGTGCAGATAACCTTCTGAATCACCGACCACAAGGTAACCATTATACAACACAGGTGCCGTCAGGTTACGGTGCAGCAATTCACTTTGACGCCACAGGCTCACGCCACCTTGCGTATCAAGTGCCATGACACGGTCATCCTGATCGACCAGGTAAATCCGGCCGCCATCAACAATGATGTCATTCACGGAACCCACATCGCGTTTCCAGGCAATCTGACCAGAACGCAGATCCATCGCTACCAGATTGCCGTTATAAGCCAGCGCATAGACTACACCATCAACGATAACCGGGGTGGTATCAACATCGCTCAGACGGTCAATCTCAGTCGTACCGGTGGTCTGAGAAATACGTTGCTGCCAGATCAACTGACCTTCTTTCATCAGCACGGCGCTTACGCGACCGTTATCACCGCCGACAATAGCCGCACCAAACGCCACCGCTGGCGCAGATTCGCCACGCAGGGAGAGCGTTGGCATATCAAGGTTAGCAGTCCACTGGATTGTACCATCGGACTCGCTCAGACCCTGCAACATACCGTTACCGGTATGCACCAGAACCAGCCCATCGCTGACAACCGGACGGGATAACGCTTCACCCGCTACTTTGGTCTGCCATGCAATTTTACCATCAGCCGTGTTCAATGCATAAACCACCGCTTTTTCGCTGCCGACGTAAACATGATCACCGGAAACCGTCAGGCCGCCAGAAAGCTGAGCAGAGATGTTGCTGGAGAGGAAGCCAGTTTTTTCCGACAGGTTAACGCTCCATTTTTCCTTCCCGCTGTCTGCATCTAACGCTTTCACCACACCAAAGCGGTCAGCGGCATAAACAGTGCTATCCTGCCATGCAGGATGCAGGTTGGAGTAGAATTCGCCCACGCCATTGCCAACAGATTTGCTCCAGACTTTCGTCGGAGTGAACTGGTTTTCAACTTTTGGCAGCGGGGACATTTTCACAACGTCTTCTTCGCTGTTAAACAATGAACAGCCACTCAGCAGGGCAACAGAAACCCATCCTACCAAGAGTGTTTTACGCAATTGCATCGGGGTTCCCCTTAGCTGGCTAAGTTGTTCAATTTCATTCGCAGCATGGTTTGCAGCGTTTGAGAGGGTTTAGAATCAATTCCTTTGCTGTACGCTTCGCGAGCGCCTTTTGCATCGCCTTTTGCAAGCAGAACATCACCACGGATGCCTTGCTGCATTGCCGCCCAGCCCTCACCCTTCACGCCGTCTAACGTTTTGAGTGCATCATCAAATTTGCCTTGCTGCATCTGGACACGAGCCAGACGTAAATTCACCAGCGAACGTAAATTATCTTCTTTTGCATGGCCTTGTGCCTGCGCCAGTTGCTTTTCAGCATTGGCGAAATCTTTGGTTTCAACGAAATGATCGGCCAGCTGGAGTGCAGCAAGCACGCCGTAACTGTTTTCATTGCTCTGCGCAAATTTTTCGAGGTCAGCAACGCCCTGAGCGCTATTTGCGGTCAGTGACTGGTTTGCTTTCTGGAAAGACGCAGAAGCTTCCGTCAAGGCTGAGTCCTGATGGCTCTGCCAGAAACGCCAGCCGCTCAGGGCTGCAATACCCAGAACTACGCCAATGGCCAGCGCTTTACCGTTTTCGGCAAAGAAGCGACGTACAGCATCAACCTGTTCATTCTCAGTGGTATAGACTTCCACAGTGTCCTTCTCCTTAACCCAACATCGAAGCCAGACGCGAAGCCAGTTCGCTTTGCGCCAGCGTTTCTTGCGTTCCACTTTGCAGATCTTTTACCACAACCTGCAGGTTAGCGACTTCATCTTCACCCAATACCAGGGCAACGCGAGCGCCCCATTTATCAGCACGGGCGAATTGCTTCTTGAAGTTACCGCCACCGTAGTTAGTCATCACTTTCAGCTCAGGCAGTACATCACGCAGCGTTTCAGCCAGTTGCATCGCCGCACTTTGCGTACCTGCACCAGAAGAAATCACATAAGCATCTACCGTCGCAGGCGCTTTGAAATCTGGATTTACAGCCTGAACCAGTAAGACCAGTCGCTCCAGTCCCATCGCAAAACCGACTGCAGGTGTTGCACGACCACCCAATTGTTCTACCAGCCCGTCATAACGGCCACCAGCACAAACAGTACCCTGCGCCCCCAGGCTGCTGGTTACCCATTCGAATACGGTGCGGTTGTAATAATCCAAACCGCGCACAAGTCGCTGATTAACCGTATATGGGATACCAGACTGCTCTAAAAGTTCACACAGACCTGCAAAGTGTTCTCTTGATTCTTCATCAAGATAGTCTCCCAGCGCCGGTGCATCGTTTAATAATGCCTGAACATCCGGATTTTTGGAGTCCAGCACGCGCAGCGGATTGCTGTACATACGGCGTTTGCAGTCTTCATCCAACTTATCTTTATGCTGTTCCAGGAAGGCCACCAGCGCATCACGATAATTGGCGCGGGCTTCCAGAGAGCCGATAGAGTTCAGCTCAAGCGTAACGTGTTCAGCGATACCCAGCGCACGCCACCAGCGGGCGCTCAGGAGGATCAGTTCGGCGTCAACGTCCGGGCCCTGCAGGCCAAAGACTTCCACACCCAGTTGGTTGAACTGGCGATATCGCCCTTTTTGCGGACGCTCGTAACGGAACATCGGGCCGATGTACCACAGACGTTGTTCCTGATTGTACAGCAGACCATGTTCAATACCGGCGCGGACGCAGCCAGCAGTACCTTCCGGACGCAGCGTCAGGCTTTCACCGTTGCGGTCTTCAAAGGTATACATTTCTTTTTCCACGACATCAGTCACTTCGCCGATAGCGCGTTTAAACAATGGGGTCTGCTCTACAATCGGCATACGGATTTCACTGTAGCCGTAACCGCCGAGCACTTGTTTCAACGTACCTTCTATACGCTGCCATAATGCCGTGTCTTCAGGCAGATAGTCGTTCATGCCGCGAATGGCCTGGATATTCTTTGCCACGTCAGTTCTCTATCGTTTTATAAAAAATGAACCCGATTATAGGGGTTTTGTGCCCTGCGGTTCAACGCGCAGACACAATCCCTACCGGGTTCAATATAATGCAGGCCTATACCCGTCATTCTTCAGATTGCCGATGCGTTAACGGCGCTCACTCACCCGAATCACTTACCTGAATAAGCTCAGCGGGACTCGTTCACTTGCCGCCTTCCTGCAACCTGAATTATGTAGGGGATAACGATGACCCGCAACCGATGTTACTTTTCAAGATGATTGATAACGATACGTTTACTCTCATCCATAATCGCCGCTTTGGCGCGAATTTTTGCTTCCAACTGGTCAATCATATCTGTGTTATCAAAGCGCTCTCTCTGACGGACACCGTCTTCGTAGAAACCACTTTTATTATGACCGCCCGTCACACCAATCGTGGAGACCAGCGCTTCTCCCGGACCATTCACTACACAACCGATGATCGAAACATCCATTGGCGTAATAAGATCTTCCAGACGCTGTTCCAGTGCGTTCACGGTACCGATGACATCAAACTCCTGACGCGAACAGGTCGGGCAGGCAATGAAGTTAATCCCACGGGACCGGATACGCAGTGACTTCAGGATATCAAAACCGACTTTCACTTCTTCGACAGGATCGGCCGCCAGTGAGATACGCAGCGTGTCGCCGATACCTTCTGACAGCAGTAAACCCAGACCGATCGCCGATTTGACTGAACCGGCGCGTAAACCGCCCGCTTCCGTGATCCCGAGGTGCAATGGCTGTACGATTTGTTTAGCCAGCAGGCGATAAGACTCAACGGCCAGGAAAACGTCAGAAGCTTTCACGCTGACTTTAAACTGGTCAAAGTTGAGGCGGTCGAGAATATCGACGTGACGCATCGCTGATTCCAGCAGCGCTTGCGGCGTAGGTTCGCCGTACTTTTCCTGGATATCTTTTTCCAGGGAACCGCCGTTCACACCGATACGGATAGGAATGTTTTTGTCGCGGGCGCAATCCACTACGGAGCGGATGCGGGATTCGTTACCGATATTGCCCGGGTTAATACGCAGACAATCCACGCCGTATTCTGCAACTTGCAGTGCGATGCGGTAATCAAAATGGATATCAGCGACCAGCGGGACATTAACCTGCTGCTTGATGAGTCTGAACGCCTCTGCGGCATCCATCGTGGGCACGGAAACGCGGACAATATCGACACCCACGCGTTCCAGTGATTTGATCTGTGCGACTGTCGCCGCTACGTCTGTGGTGCGGGTGTTGGTCATCGATTGCACAGCAATCGGCGCTCCGTCACCTACAGGCACCTTGCCGACATAAATCCGGGTTGATTTGCGACGGGTAATGGGTGCTTGGTTATGCATTACTTCACTCTCCATCGTTACAAGCGTCTGACAAACTGCCGATTACTCGGCAGCTAACGTCAGGCGTGCAACACGGCTTGATTTTACAAAACGACTTAAATCAACCGGTTTGCCCTGGAATTGGATATCCACCGCACCCGGAGCACCGATTTTCAGCTTATACGGCGCAGTGCCCTTAACGCTGAGAGACTCGCCGCCTTTTTTGATGCCGCTGAACAGGGTTTTACCTGATGCGTCATCGATTTGTAACCAGCAGTCAGCTTTGAAAGTTAAAGCAACCGCTTGTGGATCTGTACCTGCTGCCGCGGCAGTTTGTGCATCACCCGTCGGCAGACCATTCTCAGCCGTTGTTGCTGGCTGGCTGGTAGAAACCGCTGCTGGTTCCTGTGAACCCGTTGCAGCCGGTGGAGTGCCTGCGGTAGTGGCAGGTGCCGGTGTGGTATTCAGCGGAATACTGTTTTGTGGCTGCGGCTCGGTCGACGTCGCAGAAGAAGTATCTTCAGTAGTCGGCGCAGAGTTCGCATTATCACCCAGTGGAACCGCTTGTCCCTGACCATTATCCTGATTAAGTTGCGCAGAAGACTGGTCAGCCATAGTGGCGATTTCCTGCTGCTGCACCTGATGGTTTTGCCACCACCACGCACCGGTCAGACCGATAACTACAAACACCACCAACCAGGTAAAGCCCATCAGCCAACCATCGCGTTTCTTGCGAGACTTACCGAGAGAAAAACCCTGCATTGAAGCGACTTTCGGCACTTTAATGGGAGCTTGTTTACCAATCAAACCTAACAGTTCCTCTTCAGGAACGTGCACCAGCTTGGCGTAAGAGCGCAGATAACCACGCAGGAAAGTCGGCGCAAGATCGGCCGGCGTCGTTTCTTCTTCGATCTGTCGAATAGTTGAGACTTTCAGACACAGGCGTTCTGCAACGGCCTGATGACTGAGACCTAACTGTTCACGAGCCTGACGCAGACGTTCGCCTGTGGTCAGTTTTGCATTATTTTCTTGGGAGGCTTCAGTATTCATTAGCTAAGAACTGCTGGTACTGTTTAGATTGTGGATAACTACGCGCAAGCTGCTTACCGTAGCGTTGAACGCTATCCGGATTGCCCGCTAACGCAGCGAATCGAATTTGTAACATGATGCTATCAGCCGTAGCTGGCAGAACATGTTGATATACATCCAGTAATAGTTTCGCCTGAGCGCGGTTCCCTTTCCCAAATTCTTTGGTTGCCTCAGTCAGCAAGGGTGCGCCTTTATCGGGATCAACTTTTAATGCCCGGCTTAGTAACACTCGCGCTTCCTCATTCTGATTGGCCTTCAGAAAACAGTAGCCTGCATTTTCCAGACTGTCAGCTACCTGACCGTAATCAGGTGCATTAGCTGCGGCGCTAAACTGCTGTTGTGCGGGTACATACTGCCCTAAACTACACAAAAACGCACCGTAATTATTCATCACAGTGCCATTTTGCGGTGCCAGCTTCAGCGCTTGCTGGTAGCGGCTTTGCGCAGCATTCTGATCGCCGTTTTTTTGCTCGTATAGTGCCATTCCGAGCTGGGTGCGATAATCATCCGGTGCGCCATCCACGGCTTTCTGTAAGTTTTGCTTCGCCGCGCTCATATTGCCCTGAGACAGATATTCCATCCCCAGTTCCAGACGCGTTTGCGATGCGCCCGAGGCCTGTTGCGTTTCTTTCGGCGTACCGGAACATCCCGCCAGCAGTCCAACGGAAATTCCCGCTGCAATTAGTAACTTCACACTGCCCTTCATTGTCATGCTTAATTCCCTTTATCTTGCCATCGACAACAAAACGGGGGCTTACCCGCACTACATAATAAACCCCTCGCACACCTTACGGCTTATGGTGACTACACGGCTTTTACGGAAATCTGCTGCTCGCCGGCCATTTTTTTCTTCAACGTACGTTTGGTACGGTCGATCACATCGCCTGCCAGCTGACCACAGGCGGCATCAATGTCGTCGCCACGGGTTTTACGCACAATCACCGTGAAACCGTAATCCATCAGCACTTTCGAGAAGCGGTCAATACGGCTGTTGGAGCTGCGGCCATACGGTGCGGCCGGGAACGGGTTCCATGGGATCAAGTTGATTTTGCACGGCGTATTTTTCAAACGCTCGGCCAGTTCATGTGCATGTTCAGTGCCATCGTTGATGTGGTCGAGCATGACGTATTCGATGGTCACGCGGCCCTGATTGGCGTTGGATTTACCGATATAACGCTCAACGGCGGCAAGGAAAGTATCGATATTGTATTTGCGGTTAATCGGGACGATTTCGTCGCGGATAGTGTCATTTGGGGCGTGCAGGGAAATGGCCAGTGCCACGTCAATCATGTCGCCGAGTTTATCCAGCGCAGGCACAACACCTGAAGTGGAGAGCGTGACGCGACGTTTTGACAGACCAAAACCGAAGTCGTCCAGCATGATTTCCATTGCCGGAACCACGTTGTTCAGGTTCAGCAAAGGCTCGCCCATCCCCATCATCACCACGTTGGTGATAGGACGCGTACCGGCCACTTTCGCAGCACCGATAATTTTTGCCGCACGCCACACCTGACCGATGATTTCGGACACGCGCAGGTTACGGTTGAAGCCCTGTTGGGCAGTTGAGCAGAAGGTACATTCCAGCGCGCAACCTACCTGAGAAGAAACGCAAAGCGTCGCACGGTCGCCGTCCGGAATATACACGGTTTCGACCAGCTGGCCGCCAACCTGGATCGCCCATTTGATGGTGCCATCGGTTGAACGTTGTTCGGACGCCACTTCCGGCGCACGGATTTCTGCAACGCGGGCCAGTTTTTCACGCAGCGGCTTATTGATATCGGTCATTTGCTCGAAATCATCACTGCAATAGTGGTACATCCACTTCATGACCTGATCAGCACGGAACGGTTTCTCACCCATGTTGAGGAAGAACTCGCGCATTTGTTTGCGGTTAAGATCAAGAAGGTTAATTTTTGCGGCAGCAGGCGGCACGACAGTGTTCACGACTTCTGCGGAAACGGGAGTGTTCTCAGACAAGGTATGCTCGGGCGTGTTTGATTCTAACATGATGAAAAATGGCCTCGTTGTTACACGTTATGGCGTATTGGAAGTGCAGAGCCGGCACTTTTTCAGAAACTGGCGGCCTGCAAATAAATTGCGCCCCGACGAGGCTGGCTCATTCGGGGCGCAACATTGTACAAATTTTAGGGCAGTGTTGCCATGTTTGGAAGGCACCTGTTACAAAATTCTTACGAATTTGCGGCCTGTCTTCCAGCAACCAGCGCCAAAAATCTTAACGCGGGCAGATTTCGCTTTCGGTGAAGAAGTAAGCGATTTCGCGTTGTGCAGATTCTACAGCGTCAGAACCGTGAACAGCGTTAGCGGTGAAGCTGTCAGCGAAGTCTGCACGCAGAGTGCCGGCCAGCGCGTTCTCAGGGTTAGTTGCGCCCATGATATCGCGGTTACGCTGAACAGCGTTTTCGCCTTCAAGAACCTGAACCATGATCGGGCCAGACGTCATGAACTCAACCAGACCATCAAAGAAAGGACGGCCTTTATGTTCAGCGTAGAAGCCTTCAGCCTGCTCTTTAGTCAGTTTCAGCATTTTAGACGCGATGATGGTGAAACCAGCGCGTTCGAAACGTGCGTAGATAGCGCCGATGTCGTTGTTAGCTACGGAGTTTGGCTTGATGATGGAGAAAGTACGTTGGATAGTCATGAAAAACCTCTGTCTGACTTTTATAGGTAGGGCCGGTTAATTTAATGTTATACCTGCCGTAAAATGGCGGTGATTATAGGGAGCGAAGTTACGATTGCCTACCTGAATCACAACATTTAATTAAAAAAATGTGTCATTGATTCACTATCACACCCAAACCGCCCATTTTTCGCAAACAAAGCGGAAGAGAACAGCATTCTTCAGCCTCTTCCGCGCGGCCATTACGCCTGACCGGATGAAGGAATAATGTTGCGCAGCCAGCTGCCCCACTTGCGCTGATAGAAAGGCTGGGTATGGCTGATCAGATAATGGCTGATACCCCGCTCTTTTTCGGAAACGATACAGAAATCTACCGGGCGATCGTCCGGCGACGTTTCACTCGCCACATTCCCGGCTTCGCGGATCAGCGCGTCGATCTCCTGCTCATCGCCGTCGGCTTCAACGCCAATCAACAGGTTTGGCTGGTCATCCACCGCTTTATCGTGGATCAGCGCCATAAAAGCACGGCGCACCGGCTTTTTCTGGGTAAAAAGCGTCGTTAGCGCATCAATCATGGCTGAAGGGTATTCTTCCGGCTGACCAATCAGCAACTGACTTTCTTTGTCCAGCACCAGCTCTGACGGCGCATGCAATCCGCCGTTGCTCAGCAGCAGCGTGACTTCGTTTGGCGTGAATTCCTTTCCGTATTCAGACTTGGGATTTAGAAACAGCTCATCGCCCTGCGTCATTTCAAACAACACGCGGGCAGGCAGCGCAACAAACGCCTGTTCGTCGGGGCTTTCGCCCGCGCTGGCTTTTTCCAGCACATCAACTGAAGAGAAGAAAGGAATGACTGAGCTGCCGTCCTGTTTTTCCCAGTGCAGGATATTAAGCTCGCTACCGGCGGTAATCGCCACACTGCCCTGCTTTTCCGCGTCATCCTGACCTGCATCACCCAGTACAAAAACGGTGGAATCCAGCAAAGTCTGGTAAAACGCCGGACGCCAGGCTGGTGCGGTAACGGACAGGCGAAGCAGACGCTCCAGCTCATTTTCCCCGTTTACCGCTGCGGCACCCGCAGGGAGATGATCGTGTGGGACACTCATAATACTGACTCCGGTAATGGTATAAAACGGGGCGCTGATCAGCGCCCCGTTATTCTTACTTAATCAAATGATTATATTATTTAGACTTAGCTAACAATAAGTTCGCTACGGTACGCACACCCAGACCGGTCGCACCGGCAGACCACTGGTCAGCCGCGCTTTTACGGTAGGTTGCCGAACAGTCGATATGCAGCCAGCCTTTCTTATATTCAGTGACGAAATGAGACAGGAAAGCCGCAGCCGTGCTTGCGCCCGCTGTGTGTGCAGGACCGGCGATGTTGTTCAGTTCCGCAAAATTGGAAGGCAGATGCGAACGGTGGAACTCTTCCAGCGGCAGACGCCAGAACGGTTCGTGTTCTTCTTTCGCACTTTCCAGCAGCTCGGCTACCAGCGCATCATCAAAGCTGAACAGCGCATGGTAATCGTTGCCCAATGCAGTTTTCGCCGCACCGGTCAGCGTTGCCGCATCAATGATCAGTTCCGGGTTTTGCGCAGAAGCATCGATCAGGCCATCAGCCAGGACCAGACGGCCTTCGGCGTCGGTGTTCATCACTTCAACCGTTTTGCCGTTACGGTAGCGGATGATATCGCCCAGTTTCAGCGCATTGCCGCTGACCATGTTGTCCGCGCAGCACAGATACAGTTTCACACGTTTGTTCAGGCCGTTTGCCGCCGCCAGCGCCAGTGCGCCGGTCAGGGTAGCCGCGCCGCCCATGTCAGCTTTCATGGAATCCATGGAAGCGCTCGGTTTCAGGCTGTAGCCGCCGGTGTCAAAAGTAATCCCTTTGCCGACCAGACAGGCGTAAACCGGCGCTTCAGCGTCGCCGGACGGGTTGTAATCAAGCGCCAGCAGAACCGGCGGACGGTCAGAACCACGGCCCACGGTGTGGATACCCATGTAGCTTTGCTGACGCAAATCTTCACCTTTAGTGATGCGGTAGCTGACTTTTTCGTTGCCAAATTCACACATCAGATCGACAGCGCGGGTCGCCAGTTGTTCCGGTGACAAATCTTCCGCCGGAGTATTGATAGTGTTGCGCACCCAGTCGATGATTTTCAGACGTTGTTTCAGCGTGGTGGTGTCTTCTTCACATAAATCAGCCCATTCCACATTGCGCGTGCCTTTCGGGCCACGGAACCCTTGCCAGAATGCCCAGCTGTTTTCGAGATCCCAACCTTCGCCTGCCAGTTTGACGTTTTTCACGCCCTGACCATCAATACGGCGTGCCGCACGGGCAACCGCAGTCAGCGCCTCGCCCTCTTTCAGATGGATGGTCATGCCTTCAGCACCAGTGCTCAGCGTGGCTTTTTCACCCCAACGGGCGTCTGCAGGCTGAGAGGAAAGGAACACGGACATGGCTTCATTGGTGTTTACGTCGGAACTCATAACTGCACTCCTGATTTATTATTTTCAAAGACAAATTTTATCTTCAATGAACGTCTTTTCTTCAATGACAGGTAAATCGCCCTTTCAATAGGGTGGCACTTCACGGTGAATATCAGGCTTTCGCCGTATAAACCGGTGGCAATTCACGCAGGCGGCGAACAGATTTCACCACCAGCGCAATCGCATAATCAATTTCTTCTTCCGTTGTCCAGCGTCCAAGAGAGAAACGTAAAGAGGCATGTGCCAGTTCTTCGTTAATCCCCAAAGCACGCAGAACGTAAGAAGGCTCAAGGCTGGCGGAAGTACAGGCAGATCCGGAAGAAACCGCCAGATCCTTCAGCGCCATAATCAGGGATTCCCCTTCAATGCCGGCGAAACTGACGTTCAGAATATTCGGCGCAACATGTTTGGCGGAACCGTTCATAAATACGCCGTCCAGCGCCTGAATACCTTTCCACAGACGGTCACGAAGCATAGTCAGACGTTCAACTTCCGTCACCCTTTCTTCTCCGGCGATGCGATAAGCTTCACCCATCCCGACAATCTGATGCACCGGCAGCGTCCCGGAACGCATGCCGCGTTCATGCCCGCCGCCGTGCATTTGCGCTTCAATGCGGACTTTCGGTTTGCGACGCACATACAGCGCGCCGATGCCTTTCGGGCCATAAATCTTGTGCGCGGAAAACGACATCAAATCGACCGGCAACTCGCTGAGATCAATATCAATTTTCCCCACGCTCTGGGTCGCATCCACGTGGAACAACACGCCACGGCTGCGGCAGAGTTCGCCAATCGTCGCGATATCCTGCACCACGCCGATTTCATTATTCACCTGCATGATGGATACCAGGATCGTATCCGGGCGCATCGCGGCTTCAATGGCTGCTGGCGTAATAAAACCGTCAGTCTGTGGCGCGAGATACGTGACGTCAAAACCTTCGGTTTCCAGCTGATGGCAGGTATCGAGCACCGCTTTATGTTCAGTCTGGCTGGTGATGATGTGTTTGCCTTTCTCGCGCTGCGCGTGCGCGGCACCTTTGATCGCCAAATTATCGGATTCTGTCGCGCCGGAAGTGAATACGATTTCACGCGGATCGGCATTAATCAGCTCGGCAATCTGGTTACGCGCCACATCCACCGCCTCTTCGGCCTGCCAGCCAAAACGGTGAGAACGGGAAGCCGGATTGCCGAAAGTACCGTCCAGTGTCAGACACTGCATCATTTTCTCGGCGACGCGCGGATCAACCGGCGTAGTGGCAGAGTAATCGAGGTAAATAGGTAATTTCATGGCAGGCAAGCTCCGGACTGCGCGTTCTGTTGCGAACGAAAGAATTAAAAAAACGACACCCAGTTTAAAACGGCTTCGCGGATTCTTAAATGGGAAATGACGTTTTGCGGGCACTAAACGGTAAGTATTGACGTCTGAAAATGCAAAAACCCGCGGAAATGTGAATTTCCACGGGCTTCTTAAAACATAAATCGCCGCGTTCCTTAAATAATTCGTGTCGCCTCAAGGCGGCGCGAAGTGTGGCGGGAATTAAGCTCGCAGGTTTACGTTGATCGTTTCTATCTGGCGGCCATTCGGCTGACGACGGATTTCGCCGTTCTGGCGGTCGGCAACTTCCAGGATTTCCTGATTGTTGACCAGTTCTGCCAGTGTAATGTTGTTGAGGAAACCACTGATGCGTTCGCTCAGATCACGCCACAAGGTGTGCGTCAGGCAACGTTCGCCGTTCTGGCAGCCTTCTTTGCCCTGGCAACGGGTCGCATCGACGGATTCGTCAACGGCAGTAATCACCGCGCCAACTGCGATATCACCGGAATCTTTACCCAGCAGATAACCACCGCCCGGACCACGAACACTGGCAACCAAACCATTTTTACGTAAACGCGAGAACAACTGCTCCAGATAAGAAAGAGAAATACCCTGACGCTCAGAAATATCAGCCAGTGGTACTGGTCCTTCCTGTGAATGCAGTGCAACGTCGAGCATAGCGGTCACGGCATAACGGCCTTTGGATGTCAGTCTCATAGCATGGTTACCTGTTTTAAATGTCTTTTAAAAACGCACGGATGCGGTTGATGCAAATGAGTCTGACATTCCCGAGTAAATCAGTCAACTATTTAACCGAGTAATTTACTCAAGTATTACACTGAGGAAAAACAGGCGTTTTTTCCTCCACGACTGATGGCACCACAACACAATGATTCACATAACAAAAAAGCGCATTAATAACCCAAAAAACAGGCTTATTCTTTGTTGTTATGAGTCTTTTCAATCGACGTCAGAATGCCGCGCAGGATGTTTAATTCCTGAGATTCAGGTCGCGCACGGGTGAATAAACGGCGTAATTTGCTCATGACCTGACCCGGATGAGCCTGACGAATGAAGCCGGTTTCCAGCAGCGTCTGTTCCAGATGCTGATAAAAACGCTCCAGATCGTCGACCAGCGGATACGGCGATTCTTCGTATTCCACCTTCGGTTTTGCGGCTTCGAGTAAAGCCAGATGCGCGACACGAACTTCATACGCAATAATCTGCACGGCCATCGCCAGATTCAGTGAGCTGTATTCCGGATTCGCCGGAATGCAGACGTGGTAATTACATTTTTGCAGCTCTTCATTGGTCAGCCCGACGCGTTCACGCCCGAAGACCAGCGCAACCGGCGCGGTTTGTGCCGCTTTGGCGCTGTACTCACCGCATTCACGCGGCTCAAGCATCGGCCACGGCAGCGTGCGGGAACGCGCACTGGTGCCGATCACCAGACTACAACCGGAAAGGGCTTCATCCAGCGTATCAACGATGGTGGCGTTGCCGATCACATCGCTGGCACCGGCGGATAAAGAGATGGCCTGAGAATCAGGTTTTACCAGCGGATTCACCAGATAAAGGCTTGATAACCCCATGGTTTTCATGGCACGGGCAGTAGACCCCATGTTACCGGTGTGGGACGTTTCAACTAAAACAATGCGGATATTAGGCAGCATACAGACTCTGGGCAGACGGAAAATCACAACAGCCTAACACAACGGTAGTTAATTTTCAGAACCCCTGCTATAATGCGCGCCGTTTCCCGTATTCCCGTTCTTTAACATCCTAGTTGGAAGATATCCATGCATCCGATGCTCACCATCGCCGTGCGCGCTGCGCGCAAGGCCGGTAACCTGATTGCCAAACATTACGAAACGCCAGACTCTGTAGAATCTACTCAAAAAGGTACCAACGATTTTGTTACCAACGTAGATCGTGATGCAGAACACATGATTATCGATGTGATTCGCAAATCCTACCCAAAACACACCATCATCAGTGAAGAGTGTGGCGAGCTGGAAGGCGAAGACAAAGACGTACAATGGATTATCGACCCGCTGGATGGCACCACCAACTTCGTTAAACGCTTCCCACATTTCGCTGTTTCTATCGCTGTGCGCATCAAAGGCCGCACAGAAGTCGCGGTAGTTTACGATCCAATGCGCAACGAACTGTTCACCGCGACTCGTGGCCAGGGCGCACAGCTGAACGGTTACCGTCTGCGCGGCACTAACGCGAAAGATCTCGACGGCACCATTCTGGCGACCGGTTTCCCGTTCAAAGCCAAACAACACGCAAAAAGCTACATGAACGTCGTGGGCAAACTATTCACCGAATGTGCCGATTTCCGTCGCACCGGTTCTGCTGCGCTGGATCTGGCTTACGTAGCTGCTGGTCGCGTTGACGGCTTCTTCGAAATCGCCCTGAAGCCCTGGGATTTCGCCGGTGGCGAGCTGCTGGTTCGTGAATCAGGTGGCGTTGTGACTGACTTCGTTGGCGGCCATAACCATTTCTCTTCCGGTAACATCGTTGCCGGTAACCCACGCGTCGTTAAAGGTATTCTGATGACCATGCGTGATGAACTGAGCGAAGCGCTGAAGCGTTAATTTCGCCGGTTTCGGGTCTGAGACCCAGAAAAAACGGACGTCCATTGATTGGGCGTCCGTTTTTTTATGTCTGCGGTTCAGGATTGTCAGCGAGAAGATTAACGCCCGAAAGGCCCGCCGGTGATCGGAGAAACATCACCGCCGCCAGTGCTGTAGAGCAAAATGCCCACCACCAGCAATACAATCCCGCCGGTGAGTGCCAGCAAAGACCAGGCGATGCGCTGCCACGCGGCAGGCGTCCGGCTTGCGCTCAGTTTAACTGCCAGCGAACGGCTGTAAAATACCAGTACGCCGATGAGCGACACGGTCAGCGACGTGCCGATGGCCATCGTGATGGCAGAAATCACGCCCCAGCTGTAAACGCCGATCACTTTGGAGAACAGCAGAACCATGATCGCGCCGGAGCACGGGCGCAGGCCCATCGCCAGCACAATCGCGATTTGCGTACGTAAATCACCACCCGCCTGAAGCTGCTGATCGCTCGGGACATGCTGATGCCCGCAGCCACAGTGTTCGTCATGAACGTGCGGCTGAGCGCCCAGCGGAGAAAGGCTTTGGATGCGCATGGCCGGTGCTGGCTGCAAACTTTTGATCGTCTGCCAGACCCGTTTGAGCGCCCGCCAGCACAGTAATAATCCAAGCATAATCACCAGAATGAAACTGCCCCGCTCCATCCAGAAACTGCTCTGATGCAGCTGGCGTGAAGAAAGCTGTAAAACGCCAAGCACAACGCTGACCAGCAAAATCGCCACCAGCCCCTGCACAATGGCGGAGGCAAACGTCAGTTTCAGGCTGTTTTTCAGGCGTGACGGATGCGTCGCCAGATAGGTCGTGATAACGATTTTCCCGTGCCCCGGCCCGATGGCGTGAACCACACCATAAATCAGACTGAAACCCGCCAGCGTCATGCCTGCCTGTAACGGATTTCCTTTCACCTGCCGCAAAAGCCCGGCCAGTTCCTGATGCAAATCCCGCTGCCAGATAATGCTGCTGAGCAGAATTCGCGGCCAGAAGTGGAACAGCGCAAACGCCCCGCCCGCCAGCAGGATCAGAAATACCGCCAGCGGCCATAAATCCCGCCAGGAAAAGGTTTTCGATGGCGTTGAAATTAATGACATTCGAGTGTGACCTTCTGGGCAAATTGCTGACCTAGATCCATGTCTTCCGGCGGCGCATCGGCCTTATCAAGCGACAACGCATAGCTTTGTAGCGAGGCGTCTGGTTTCGGGGTAAACAACGCCAGCGTGCAGCGTTTTTCCAGATCCGGCGGAAGGTGCAGCGCGGTTTTGTCTTTGTACGTCATATCCACAAAATAGGAGGGATCGAAGGTCGAGAACTGCATCGGTTTTCCCACCAGCGGTTGCGGGTGCGCCAGCGGGAGTACAAACTCCAGCACAGCCTGATCGCCTTTGCGGGAAAGTGCATATTCGCTGGGTAAATCGAGATATTTCACCGGTTTGCCTTCACGGTAGAAATCGGTGAAATAGTGCTGGCTGAGCACCCGTGCCATGACTTCTGCCGCCAGTTTCTTCCAGACATCCGATCCCGCTTTGGCATTCTGCGCGTCATACAGCAAGTCGGCGGAGGTGATTTCATCCATCGTCCAGACCATTTTCAGCCCGTTCAGCGACGTTGCGTCCGCCACCAGCGTGGTTTGCATATCAATAAAACTGTGCGGATGTGCCAGCACACTGGCTGGCAGGCACATGAGCGCTAAACCCAGCCATTTCGCACAGCGGGAAGCAGGCCGGTTCCTGGCTTTGTTCAAGGTCATCTCCCTGTAAAGCGCCATCAAATTGTTACTAAGTAACAGTATTTTGCTGTGCATTTAAGCGGTCGTCAAAAATATCTGTGATCTGAGTTGTAAGCCGGAGTAAAACCCAATGCCGGTGCCTTATCGCGCGCAGTCGCTTTGCTATGCTTGACTAATAATTTCACGCGACATCATTACAGAAGGTGATATGACCCCAGAAAAACAGCCCTCTCCAGCGCTTTCCGCTACGCAACGCAGATGCCACGTGTTGCTGATGCTGTACGCGCCGCTGACGGCGGTTCAACTGGAGATCATCAGCGAAATAAACGGCGTTGGGTTAAGTACGACATGGGAAGATCTCGCCGAAGTCACCTGCGAAATCCAACGGATCCACCATCTGGATGTGTTGCAGTACAGCGAAAAAGAGTGCCGGATCCAGGGCGAGCAGCTCGCCCAGCGTCTTTGCCTGTTTCAGGGACTACGCCGCACATTGCGCATTTCTCCTGATTTCGTCTCCCGCCATTTTATCCCGTGGCTGCACATCGCCTTTGACGGCCAGACCTGCCCGAAGGTGGCGCTGAGAAATGACATTCTCGGCGTCGTGATCGAAGACTGTTCGTCGCTGCTGCCGAAAGCGCTCAGCCAGCACGATCGCCAGCTGATGCAGATTTGCCTCCAGTATTGTTTATGGCAAAACGACCAGCCCACCGGCTTAAATTTCACGGAACAACAGCGCCGCTGGCTGCGGGAAAAACCGGAGTTCGCGGCGGCACGTGAAATTTTTGTTCAACTGCAAAGCCTTAGTAACGGTTTGCTGGATGACTGCGAGTGCGAATTTTTTACCCTGATGCTGCGCATGTTAAAAAACCACAGTTACCAGAGTTCCGGTTCGACGGAAGATCAGCGTCTCCTGCTGGAAATTGAGAATATGGTGGCGCGCTTTCAGGAAATCGCCGGCATGAAATTCAGCAGCTACGAAGGGCTGGTCGGCCAGCTTTTCGCCCATCTCGGCCCGGCCATAGAGCGCTGCCATTTCGGTATTGGTATCGATAACCTGATGCAGGAAGAAGTGAACCGGATGTATCCGCGTCTGGTGCGCACCACGCGCGAAGCGCTGAAAGGGTTTGAACATGAATATCTGATCAGTCTTTCAGAAGATGAAATCGGGCTGGCGGCGATTACGTTTGGCGCCTGGCTGATGCAGGGAAATGCCTTGCAGGAAAAACAGATTTTGCTGCTGACGCATGACAATCCGCAACTGGAAGAAGCAGTCGAGCAGCAACTGCGTGAAGCCACGCTGCTGCCGCTCAATATCAAATATCAGACGCTGGCGGATTTTTATCAGTTCGGCGCGCCGGGCGGCGTGGCGATGATTGTCACGCCTTACGCCATCCGCAGCACCGACGCCGATCCTTTAGTCATCCACACTCAACTGCCGCTGGCGAAAGAGCAGCGAAAACGTATCCGCTCGCTGCTCGAAGCTCCCTAGCTGGCTGTCTCAGCCGGTGCTGTAGGTGTGACGTTCGGACGCAGGAAAATCGCCGGAACCGCCAGCACCGCCATCACCCAGAATAATCCGGCGTGAAGATGTTCGAACAGGAAGCCGGAAACCATCGTCATAATGGCCACGCCGCCTCCCATCGCCAGCGCGGAATAAACCGACTGCAACCGGATCACCTGATCGCGCGGGCGTGAAGCGATGAAGCGCATACCTGCCAGATGACAAACGGTGAACGTGCCGCAGTGCAGGATCTGAATCACGATCAGCCACGGCAGCGCGGTAAATTCGCCCATCATGCCCCATCGGACAACGCCACACACCGCCGACAACAACAGCAAATCCCGCGCCGACCAGCGCCGGAAAAGCTGATGGCTGAAGGTAAAGACCAGAACTTCCGCCACCACGCCCAGCGACCATAAATAGCCGATGGTCGTTGAGGAATAGCCGACGTCCTGCCAGTAAATCGCACTGAATCCGTAATAAGCCGCGTGCGCCCCCTGCAATAACGTGACGCACAACAGGAACCGCCAGACCGGCTTTTCGCCCAGCAACGCTTTCCACGAAATGGTCGGCGCACCGTTTTCGCGCGGTACACCCACCGGCTTCACGCTCGGGCGCAATAGCATGCCGAGCAGCATCGCCGCGATACCCGCCGTCAGCGTATACAAAATCGCGTTATGGCCGTAAACCTCAACCAGTTTGCCGGTGACCGCAGAACCGATGACGAAGGCAATCGATCCCCAGACGCGCACTTTGCCGTAATCCATATTGATCTGGCGTTGCAGCGTACCCGCTAATGCATCGGTCAGCGGCACTAACGGCCCGAAGAACAAGCTAAAACCGGCAATGTTGATCATCAGCCACGCCCAGCCGTTCCCAAACCAGAACCCGACGGCAAACGCCAGCGTGAGCAACGCAAGAATACGCAGCCCGGTGATGAGATGAGACGGGTCTTTAATCGACGGAGAAATAATTAACGTGCCGAGAAAACGGGCGACTAAACCGGCACCGAGCAACAGGCCGATGCTTTCGGAGGAGATTCCCTCACCTTTTAGCCATAAGCCCCAGAAGGGAAGAAAAATGCCGTAACTGAAAAAATAAGTGAAATAACTGAGTGCAAGCCAGCGCGTGGAACGCAATTCCATAAATCCTCCGGTGTGAGGCCAATACTTTGACAAAGCTCACAATCGCTAGCAATCCGCAGACGAACTCTGACTCCCATAATGTCTGCCAGCTCACAAATTCTGATACATGCCCATAAAAAAACCCGCCGGAGCGGGTTTTAGCAGCTTAACGGCTCCGCAAATATTATGCGTAAACCGGGAAGCGTGCACAGATATCGAGAACTTTCTGTTTAACGCGTTCGATAGTTGCTTCGTCGTTCACGTTGTCCAGCACGTCACAGATCCAGCCAGCCAGTTCACGGACTTCAGCCTCTTTGAAGCCGCGACGGGTAACAGCAGGCGTACCGATACGTACACCAGAGGTGACGAACGGGCTCTTCGGATCGTTTGGCACGCTGTTTTTATTCACGGTGATGTTCGCGCGGCCCAGAGCAGCATCGGCTTCTTTACCGGTCAGGTTTTTATCGACCAGATCCATCAGGAACAGGTGGTTGTGCGTACCACCGGAAACCACTTTGTAGCCACGATCCAGAACCACAGCAACCATCGCCTGCGCGTTTTTAGCAACCTGTTGCTGGTACGCTTTGAACTCAGGTTCCATCGCTTCTTTCAGTGCTACCGCTTTACCGGCAATCACGTGCATCAGCGGGCCACCCTGGCCGCCAGGGAAGACAGCGGAGTTCAGTTTTTTGTAGAACTCTTCGCTGCCGCCTTTCGCCAGAATCAGACCGCCGCGTGGGCCAGCCAGCGTTTTGTGCGTGGTAGTGGTAACGATGTGTGCATGTGGAACCGGGTTCGGGTAAACACCCGCAGCAATCAGACCGGCAACGTGTGCCATGTCGACGAAGAAGTACGCGCCAACGCTGTCTGCGATTTCGCGCATTTTTGCCCAGTCAACGATACCGGAGAAGGCTGAGAAGCCGCCGATGATCATTTTTGGTTTGTGTGTTTCGGCCTGACGTTTAACGTCGTCATAGTCGATGTCGCCGCTTTCGTCGATGCCGTAAGGCACCACGTTATACAGTTTACCGGACAGGTTGACCGGCGAGCCGTGCGTCAGGTGACCACCGTGGCCGAGGTTCATCCCCAGAATGGTGTCGCCCGGTTGCAGCAGTGCGGTGTAAACCGCGAAGTTAGCCTGTGAGCCGGAATGTGGCTGAACGTTAGCGAAATCAGCACCGAACAATTCTTTTGCACGGTCGATAGCCAGTTGTTCAACGATGTCGACGTACTCACAACCACCGTAATAACGTTTGCCCGGATAGCCTTCGGCATATTTGTTGGTCAGCTGCGAACCCTGAGCCTGCATAACGCGCGGGCTGGTGTAGTTTTCTGACGCAATCAGCTCGATATGTTCTTCCTGACGAACAACTTCTTTTTCCATTGCTGCCCACAGCTCAGCATCATAATCGGCAATGTTCATTTCACGCTTTAACATCCGCATCTCCTGACTCAACAAACTAAAAATAAACGCCCCTTCCGGGTTCTGCGCAACAGTGTAAATGTTTAGGCCGCCTTCGGATAGGGTCAGTTTCAGGTTTTTAAGCAAACGATTGGCTCCAGATGCAGCAAGGCTTTGATCTGCGAACCTCTGCCCATAATCAAGGGAATTTTATTCACCTGAACATGGTCAAATTTCAGCTTTGTGAGATACCGCTCACCGGAAAATAGCCCTACCCCTTTTGGGGGTGTTTACAGAAATTGTGGGTTTATATAAGATGCATGTAAAATACATGTTATAATTTTTCATTCTAAATAACCTTAAAGTCATTGGAGCTGCGGCAGTTTCAAGGACGAAGGGGAAGGAGTTCACTATGCTAGATGCACAAACTATCGCAACCGTTAAATCCACCATTCCTTTGCTCGCGGCAACCGGCCCGAAACTGACGGCTCATTTCTACGATCGCATGTTCGCGCACAATCCCGAGCTTAAAGACATCTTCAATATGAGCAACCAGCGCAATGGCGATCAGCGTCAGGCACTGTTTGATGCCATCTGCGCTTATGCGGCGAATCTCGAAAATCTGGCGGCGCTTTTACCCGCCGTGGAACGTATCGCGCAGAAACACACCAGTTTTATCATTCAGCCGGAACAGTACAACATTGTCGGTGAACACCTGCTGGCAACGCTGGATGAAATGTTCAGTCCCGGTCAGGAAGTGCTGGAGGCGTGGGGCAAAGCCTACGGCGTGCTGGCGGGCGTTTTTATCAATCGTGAAGCAGAAATCTATAAAGAAAGCGCCGAAAAAACCGGTGGATGGAGCGGCACCCGTGAATTCCGCATTGTGGAAAAACAGCCGCAAAGCGAACTGATTACCTCTTTCCTGCTGGAACCCGCTGATGGCAAGCCGGTGGCAGATTTCCAGCCGGGGCAATATCTGGCGGTTTATATCCGCGATGCTTCCCTGGAAAATCAGGAAATTCGTCAGTATTCCCTGACACAAGCACCGAACGGTAAAACGTACCGCATCGCAGTAAAACGTGAAGGTCAGGGCGCGGTTTCTAATTTCCTGCATAACTTTGCGCTGCCGGGCGATATTATTCACCTTGCCGCGCCGCACGGTGATTTCTTCATGGATGTCAGCGAAACCACGCCGGTCGCGCTGATTTCCGCTGGTGTCGGTCAGACGCCGATGTTAGGCATGCTCAGCACGCTGGCGCAGCGCGGCCATAAAGCGCCGGTTCAGTGGCTGCACGCCGCCGAAAATGGCGCGGTTCATGCGTTTGCCGGTGAAGTGAAAAGCGCGCAGACACAACTTCCGCAGCTGGAAAGCCATGTCTGGTATAATCAGCCGCTGACAAGCGATTTACCCGGTGAAGATTTCCAGTATCAGGGGCTGATGGATCTGAGCAAAGTCAGCGAAAAACTGACCGATCCGGCAATGCACTTCTACCTGTGCGGTCCGGTGGGCTTCATGCAGTTTGCTGCAAAACAACTGCTGGCACTGGGCATTGCGGAAGCCAACATTCACTACGAATGTTTCGGCCCGCATAAAGTCATCTGACTTTGAGAATACTCGCGCTGAAAAGTAAAAAGGCTGACGCAATGTCAGCCTTTTCTGTTTCAGACTCTGAATAAAATCAGATAGCCTCTTCGTCCTGCTCGCCGGTGCGGATACGGACTACGCGCGCCACGTCGAACACGAAGATTTTGCCGTCGCCGATTTTGCCGGTCTGCGCGGTGGTCATGATAGTTTCAACACAGGTATCCACGATGTCATCTGCCACAACAATCTCGATTTTTACTTTTGGCAGGAAATCGACCATGTATTCCGCACCACGGTACAGTTCGGTATGACCTTTCTGACGACCAAAACCTTTTACTTCGGTCACAGTCATCCCGGTGATCCCAACTTCAGCCAGTGCTTCGCGGACGTCGTCGAGTTTGAATGGCTTGATAATCGCATCAATCTTTTTCATGGCGGACCCTTATAATCATTCGTTTGCTCTCCGCCTTCCTGAGCGGCAGCATGGTTCACAGTCTGGTTTCGGATGCCGGAGCATGCGAAGGCGCTAAAGGTATCATAGTTCAGCGGCAGGAATGTACCCGATGCCGCTGAAAGTAAATTCACGTTACTCTTTAAAATCCGTGGCTTCCAGCTCGTGGCGGGAAAGCAACTTGTAAAATTCGGTGCGGTTACGCCCGGCGATACGCGCCGCTTGTGTCACATTGCCTTTGGTTATCTGCAAGAGCTTACGCAAATAATTCAGCTCGAACTGGTTTCGCGCATCAGCAAAAGTTGGCAATGCGGTGTTCTCGCCTTCCAGCGCCTGCTGCACCAGTGCCTCACTGATGACCGGCGCGGAAGTCAGCGCTACGCATTGCTCGATCACGTTCACCAGCTGACGCACATTGCCCGGCCAGCTCGCCGCCATCAGCCGTTTCAGCGCATCGGTGGAAAAACTGCGGACGAACGGCTTGTGCCGCTGCGCCGCCACGCGAAGCAGATGGTTTGCCAGCAGCGGAATATCTTCCGCCCTTTCGCTCAGCGTCGGCAATTTCAGGCTCACGACGTTCAGACGATAAAACAGATCTTCACGGAACTCGCCTTTCTCCATCGCTTTCGGCAAATCGCGGTGCGTGGCAGAGATAATGCGCACATCGACGTCGATATCCTGATTGCTGCCCAGCGGACGGACTTTGCGCTCCTGCAAAACGCGCAACAGTTTGACCTGCAATGACAGCGGCATGTCGCCGATTTCATCGAGAAACAACGTTCCGCCGTTCGCCGCCTGGAACAGCCCTTCACGGCTGCTGACCGCACCGGTAAACGCGCCTTTGGCGTGGCCGAATAATTCAGATTCCAGCAACTGTTCCGGCAGCGCGCCGCAGTTGATAGCGATAAACGCATTCTTTCCGCGCGGGCTGGCACCGTGGATCGCCTGCGCAAGCACTTCTTTACCCGTGCCGCTCTGGCCATTAATCAGCACGCTGACATCGGACTGCGCGACCATATTGGCCTGCTCCAGCAGACGCAACATCAGCGGACTACGGGTCACAATCGACTCGCGCCAGCTTTCATCCACCGACGGGCTGGACTGCGCCAGCGCTTCATCAATGGCTTTATATAGCGCATCGCGGTCGACCGGTTTGGTGAGAAACCCGAAAACCCCCTGCTGCGTGGCGGCAACCGCGTCGGGAATTGAGCCGTGCGCCGTCAGAATAATGACCGGCATTCCCGGCTGAAATTTCTGGATCTCAGCAAAAAGCGCCATGCCATCCATTTCATCCATGCGTAAATCGCTCAGCACCAGATCGATTCGTTCGCGATGCAATACGCGCAACGCTTCAGCCCCGCTTTCGGCAGTTGTGACACGAAAACCTTCACTGGTCAGACGCATGCCCAGCAGCTTTAACAGGCTGGGATCGTCGTCCACCAGTAATAAACTTGCTGCTTTACGTATCGTCATTTGGCGTTCGACTCCTTTGGAGGCGGCACGTAAGTTTCTGCCGGTTTCACCGTGGATCCGGTCGCCGGTTTTGACGACGAGGTCGCGTCGTTGTCCGGCAGATCGCCCTGGATCTGCTTACGCGAGGAAAGCTGACGCTCGATATCGGTCAGGTTTTCCAGCTTACGGCGGGTATCGGCTAAATTATTTTCCAGCACCAGTTGTTCAGCGGCCATTATCTGAAGTTTGTCTTCACTGACCGCCTGCTGACGTGCGTTACGCGCCTTCTCATCACCAAGCACGACTTGCAGATTCTGGCGCTCACGCCACAACTGCACCAGCGGGCGAATGGATCCCGGCATCTGGCCGCGGAATTCGCTCACTTTGGCCAGCAATGCCCGGCGCTGCTGTTGATCCGGTTCAGCGCCAGACAGCAGAATGCTTTGCTTGAAGACCTGATCCCAGCGGGTCGCCGAAATCTGCTGCGCCTGGAAACGCGCCTGCGCATCGCTCATGCGATCGGCGCAATCCATCGCCCGCAGCCAGTACAGCGAGTTGGTCATCGCTTCGCCGTCATCCAGCGTCCATAGGGTTTCGCAGGGGGCGATACGGAAATCAATGACTTTGCTGTCAGGCACAATCTGGTCGGAAACTTGCTGGTAATAACGGTTATCGGCGGAATGTGGCACACAACCCGCCAGCGCCAGAGGAGCGCTAAGGAGGAGAACCCGGCGGCGAGCCACGACGCGCACCAGACGGGAAACGAATTTCGACATAAAGGTTAATGCGTTCATTGGCCGCACCAGCCTGCAAATAGGATCATGATCAGTTTTTCTCAGCCGTCAGGGGCAATTCAATACGAAAACAAACGTCCGCATCTTCAACGGCAACCAGTTGCAGCTCTCCATGCATGCGGCGTATACAGTCCTGAGCAATGCTCAATCCCAGACCGCTGCCTTTTACAGCCCCTTTTCGTTGCTGGCTACCCTGGTAAAAAGGTTCAAAAATCATCGCGCGCTCGGCTGCGGGGATCGGGGTTCCGGTGTTCGCCACCTCAATAACCACCCGCCCTGCTTCTTCCCGGCTGCGGACCCAGATAGTACCGGATTCAGCCCCGTAGTGCACCGCATTGGAATAGAGATTATCCAGCACGCGCTTAAGCAGTGTCGGTTCCGCCAGACATAGTGGCGCGCCGATAGTGACTTCGCTGCGGATCTTCTTGGCGCGCGCGGGCAGGCTGTTGGCGATCACGACGTCATTCACCAGGGCATTAAGGTCAACGGCCACGCTCAGCGCCGGCGCATCCGCCAGTTTGCGGTTGTAATCAAGCAATTGCTCAATGAGCGTTTGCAGGTGACGGCTGCTGCTGTTGAGTATCGCTACCACGTCTTTTTGATCCGGCGTCAGCGGCCCGGCGACTTCATCGGCCAGCAACTCCGTGCCTTCGCGCATGCTGGCGAGCGGCGTTTTGAGTTCATGGGAAATGTGACGTAGAAATTCGTGGCGCTGAGATTCCAGCCACGCCAGACGCTCACTCAGCCAGACGATACGCTGCACCAGAGAACGAATTTCACGCGGGCCTTTAAACCGCGTGACATCTCCCAGATTGCGCCCTTCTCCCAGCCGGTTGATCATTCTCTCCACGCCTTTCACCGGCCCGATAATCATACGGGTAAACAGCACCACCAGCGCGCCGCTGAGCAGAAACAGCACCAGCGCCTGCCAGCCAAAGAACTGGCCGCGTTCGGCAATCGCGCGCTGAAGCTGCTGACCGCGGGAAAAGACCACTTCACGGGTTGCCTGAAGCATTTCGGCATTAGTGCGCGAGAAGTTTTCCAGCCGCGCGGAAGCGTCATTATCCGGCGCATTATTGTGGCAGGTGGGTTCGGTCAGTTGCGTCAGCAACGTACGCAGCGTCTGGTAATAGCGTAAATCGGGCAGGACGGACGCGTGCGCATCCAGCAGCTGCGAATATTGTTTATGCTGATTCTGATAAAGGCGGGAAAGCGTCGGATCGTCGAGAACGCAATACTGGCGATAGCTGCGTTCCATTTCGAGCGCGATGCTGGACATGGATTCGCTTCGGCGCGCATCGCTTAATGTCGTGCGGTTAATATGCGCCGCCTGACGGCTGAGCTGATCGAGGCTGTCATAAGCCTGCCAGGCTAGCACCAGTAACGGCAACAGGACTAACAGGAAAGCCATCAATACCAGCTGGCGTAAAGAACCGGGGAATAAACGTCCTCTTTTCAACGCATTCATCTCATTTTTCGCACATAAACCATGCTAACTGACAACGGTTTGAACAGCCAGTGTGTCACGGAGAAAGTGAAAGAGGATTTGAAAGAAACAGGAAGTCTTTGAAGGAGTGGTATTGCTGGATATCCTGATGGATATCCAACAAACCGGAAGAGGTGGTGCCTCACTCAACGTGTCGTTCGATGCTTGATAACGTGCTTGCGCAACGATTATCGGTCTGGTGAACGATAGGCACCGTTTCTTTGGCGTCATTCGTACATTATGAGCATATCAACGCTCTCGCGTGAGCAGTCATAATCAGGTGAATGAGCAACTGCCAGAATATAGCACAAAGCGTGCCAGTTATAACTTATAAATTACATTACGCTGATAAATAACAACTTTTATTTATCAGTGAAGGTCTCACTCAAAAAATGGCTGCAATCTCTGCATGAAAATCACGCTTCCTGTCGTCATTTCCCAACATGTTTTTTGATGAAAAATAAAGTTACTTATAATCAGTGGGTTAAATGTCGCCAAATGACGACACACTTAAACTTATCTGTCGCCATTTAATGACATCATCTTATCAGTGATTTATTAAGAGTCTGTCAGTGCTCGCTGAAACCAAGAGAATTCGGGGTCGGCACCGGTTGTTCGCAGTCTGCCGGATTGTCTGCTTTCGCCGGGTCACACATCGTGGCCTGCGGCGGCAGGAAGATATGGTCAAGAATGGCACGCGCCGTCGGCCCGGCGACCACGCCATCGCCCCCGCCGTTTTCCATAATAAGCGCCATCACCACCGTCGGATGTTTATAGGGGGCAAATGCCGTATAGAAAATATGGTCTCGCAGGCGGACAGGCGTCATTTTAGCGTTATAGACCTGATTCTCGCGCAGGCTGAATACCTGAGACGTCCCTGATTTCGCGGCTATCTGATAAGGCGCGGTGTGAAAGAGTTTATAACCAGTACCGTTCGGGAAATTCGCCATTCCGAACATACCATTTTTCACTATTCCCCAGATTGGCGATTTGCCATCGGCAATCTGCTGCGTCGGCGGCATTTTATAGGGCGTGATCACTTTGCCGCTTTTTGAAGAATAAAGCAGATGCGGCGTTTCGAGTTTGCCGTTATTCACCAGCGCGCTGAGCGCACGCACCATCTGGATTGGCGTCGCGACCCAATAACCCTGACCGATACCCACCGAAACCGTGTCCCCCTGATACCAGCCCTTTTTATGGACTTTCATCTTCCATTCGCGGCTTGGCAGAACGCCATTATATTGCTCGTCGAGATCGATGCCGGTGGACTGCCCGTAACCGAACTTGCTCAGCCAGGTATGAATGCGGTCGATGCCCATTTCATACGCCACCTGATAGAAGAACGTATCGGCGGATTCCTCGATGGCTTTGGTGACATTCAGCAGGCCGTGGCCGGTTTTCAGCCAGTCGCGATAATGACGCTCGGTGCCTGGCAGCGTCCAGGTCGGTGCGCCGAAGAAGGTCGTTTGCGGCGTAATCACCCCTTCAAATAAAGCAGACGTTGCCATGAATGGTTTCACCGTCGAGGCCGGGGGATACAAACCCTGCGTCACACGGTTTATCAGTGGCAGATCCGGGTTTTTCAGCAATGCGCTGTATTCCTTACTGGAAATTCCGTTCACGAACGGATTCGGATCATAACTCGGGCTCGACACCATCGCTTTGATGCCGCCGTCCCGCGGATCCATTACCACAACGGCAGCCCGCTGTCCTTTCAGGACTTTTTCGATGTACTGCTGTAAACCAAGATCCAGCGTCAGGTAGATATTTTGCCCGGCCTGCGGTGGCACTTCTTTGAGAAGACGCACGACGTGCCCGTGGTTATCCACTTCCACTTCCTGATAACCCGTGCGGCCATGCAGGATATTTTCATAATACTTTTCAACGCCCTGCTTACCAATATCGTGGTCAGCCGCGTAGTTTTCCGCGATCCCTTCTTCATCGAGACGTTTCGCGTCTTTATCATTGATTTTCGACACATAACCGACGACATGCGCCAGCTCCGCACCGTACGGATAACGCCGCTGCTGATAAGTGCTGATGGAAACACCGGGGAAATCAAACTGATTCACGGAAAAACGGGCGACTTCGACGTCAGTCAGCGCCAGTTTCAGCGGGATCTGCGCAAAGTGACGGCCATGGATCATCGCGTCATGGAAGCTGTCCAGATCATCCTGTGTCAGATCGACAATCGGTTTGAGTGCATTCAGGGTCGCTTTAAGATCCGGCACTTTTCCGGGGATCACCTGAATCTGGTAAAGCGTAATATTTTGCGCCAGCACCACGCCATTGCGGTCCATGATCAACCCGCGACTCGGGGCGATCGGCAGCATTTTGATGTCATTTTGATTCGAGCGGGTCTGGTAAAAATCGTGCATTCCGACCTGCAGATGATACAGGTTGAACACCAGAGCAGCAGACATTAAGGCCACAACCAGAAATGCGATCACGGCGCGACGAACGAAAAGGACGGACTCGGCGGTATGGTCGCGGATTTCGTCGTTAAGTAAGGCCATAAGCGGGCAAATACCTTTATTGTCTGCTTCTTGAAGCGGGCGAAAAAAGAAAAATTCGGGGCTGGAAAAGTGCGCAAGGATAGCCCGTCGGTAAACGGGCGACTATAAGAAGTGTGCTAATGAAGTGGCAGGAGTGTTTCTATTTATTAACGGCTGACCGTCAGGCTGAGCATGATGCTTTAAAAAGTTCGGGTTACCGGGAGCAAATAACGCACCTGTAGCTCGATATGACGCGCATCATCACTTGACCGTGTTGACCTTGCAGTCACCATAGACATAACCTTCGGTTTGCGTCGCGACCACAAAGCTGTCTTTTACGTGGATATACATCAGGTTATCCTGCGCGCCAGCTTTCATCGGCTGATTGTCCTTACCGATGATATCTGTCAGTTCAGGGCTGGTGACCAGTTTGCTGCCGTCAGGGGAAAAACTGAACGTATTCCCGGCGTCATAAACGCGCGCATCTTTATTCACGACTTCAGAAACATCATTGCCGTCTTCGGACTGCGTATGATGCGTTAACACACATTGATACTGCGTGACTGCCGATGCTGAAAACGACGCCAGCGCCAAGACAACCGCCACACAACCGCCTAACCTGACCATCAGATAAATCCATAAAGTGAGCAAGAGTTCCATGCTATCACTTGGCTGCACGATGAAAAGAGCCCGCAAAAGATATTTTCACGTGCCAAAAACCTTAAGCCAAATTCGGGACTACACGCAGTTTGATTGGCGATTTTTTAGACAAAATTTAACTAAAACAGGAATCTGATAAACAGATGTGAAAGCACTTTGCTGTAAAACTCATGACTCTGTTCATTTACTTGTTTTTTGTACTGCCACGCAGAAAAAACCTACCTATAATCCGCAGATTGCACATACGCCGTTAACAAAGGATTGAGATGAAATCTTTCAAAGTACCCGGAACGGAAATGGTCTTACGTTTTCACGAATTATCTGGGCTGGGCGTTCCGTTGGTTTTTATCCACGGCCTGGGATGCGCGGCGTCCTGCGATTTTCCACGCGTCGCCACCGATGCATCCCTGCGCCCTCGCCGATCATTCCTGCTGGATTTAGCGGGTTCCGGTTTCAGTGATAAACCAAAGGATTTCAGCTACAGCCTGCAGGATCACACGCTGTGCGTCATCGCATTACTGGAAAGCCTCGGGGTACCGCAGGTCAATTTAATCGGCCACAGCATGGGCGGCAGTATTGCCATCATGGTAGCGACTCAGCGGCCTGACCTGATTCAGCGCCTGATTGTCGCCGAGCCAAATCTTGATGCAGGCGGCGGAATATTCAGCCGTGCGGTCGCGGAATATACAGAAGAAGACTATCTGGCTAAAGGCCACGCGCATCTGATTAATGTCGCCGTGCGCAGCAATGATCCTGTCTGGGCAGGATCGATGAGCGTCGCGTCTCCGTTGGCCATTCACCGGCAAGCCGTCGGGCTGGTCAATGGCGAACCGACGCCGTGGCGCGAACAGCTCTATAACCTGAAAATGCCCGCCACCGTTTTGTTTGGCGAGTTTTCACTGCCGGAACCGGATGTCGCGATTTTACCGCAGCATGGCGTGCATACCGCCGTGGTACCGCAGGCGGGTCATTCGATGATGTGGGAAAATCCGACCGGCGTTGCGGCGGCAATCAATGCGGCGCTGAATGCAGAAGCGTTGTGATTCGGCCTGAAGCACTGAAGTATAAAACGAGCCGGTTAAGGCTCGTTTTGCATTTATAGCCCCTGATAAATAGTCAAAATCGCTGCTGTGATAATTCTTCCCTGCTTCTGCGGATGTCAGCGGATAATCGTAGAACCGTCGCTTGTAACAAAACTTGTGAGAATGCACGAAAAGGTTAATTGAAGGATTAGTGATCCAGATCAACTAAAACCCTTGTCCCGCAAGGCCTGCAGCCACGTTTTAAGTCCAATTTCAGGGTGTTTTTGGCGCCAAAATGGCGACTCATACCTCGCCAGATGCATTTCATTCCATAACTCATGCATCTCACGCCGCAAATGAACTGCATGTATTCGCGAGGACTATCATAGCGACAGTTAATTGAATCTACTTCGCTCGGGAGAACCCGCTATGAGTGACAAATCTGGCATGCACAACGACAACCGTACCCGCTGGCTGACACTGGCCGGTACCATTCTTACTCAGCTTGCTCTGGGTTCCGTTTACACCTGGAGCCTGTTCAACGGCCAGTTGTCCGAGAAGTTGGGCGAACCTATCAGCCGCGTGGCACTGACTTTCGGGATCCTGAGCCTGTGTCTGGCCCTCGCCTCTTCTGTCGCTGGTAAGCTTCAGGAACGCTTCGGTGTGCGTACCGTGACCATCGCCGCCGGTTTACTGATGGCCGCCGGGTTCTTCCTGACCGCGCATTCTGACAACGTGATTATGTTGTACATCAGCGCCGGTGTGCTGGTCGGCCTGGCGGATGGCGCCGGTTACCTGCTGACGCTGACCAACTGCGTGAAATGGTTCCCTGAGCGCAAAGGTCTGATTTCTGCCTGTTCAATCGGTGCTTACGGTCTGGGCAGCCTGTTATTCAAATTCGTTTGCGGGCATTTACTGGCAACCGAAGGCCTGCAAAACACCTTCATGATTTGGGGTGGCGTGGCAATGGTGATGGTGATTGTTGGTGCGATGATGATGAAAGATGCGCCGAAACAGCAGACTGCCGATGTGACCCGCGAAGAAAACAGCCTGAACGACAACAGCAACGACAGCCGTGATTTCACGCTGGCCGAAGCAGTGCGCGCTCCGCAATACTGGATGCTGGCGCTGATGTTCCTCACCGCCTGCATGAGCGGTTTGTACGTGATTGGTGTGGCAAAAGATATCGGCCAGAGCCTGGTTAAACTGGATGCCCTGACAGCCGCGAACGCCGTGACCGTGATAGCGATTGCTAACCTGAGCGGTCGTCTGGTTCTGGGTGTTCTGTCTGACAAAATGCAACGTATCCGCGTTATCTCCATCGCGCAGATTGTTTCCCTGGCCGGTATGAGCATGATGTTGTTCACCCACATGAACGAAACAATGTTCTTCATCTCCGTTGCCTGTGTGGCCTTCAGCTTCGGCGGCACCATCACCGTTTATCCTTCACTGGTCAGCGATTTCTTCGGCCTGAACAACATGACCAAAAACTACGGTCTGCTGTATCTCGGCTTCGGTATCGGCAGCATCTTCGCTTCTCTGGTGGCGTCTCTGTTCGGCGGCTTCGCGGTAACGTTCAGCATCATTACCGCATTATTGATAGTATCATTGGTTCTTTCTGCCACGATTCGCTTACCGAATAAATCAGAAGCCGGTCATAATACGCTCCAGCACGTGTAAAGCAGCAGCTGTACGCATCATAAATGATGAACGGGAGCATAATTTGCTCCCGTTTCTTATGAGTAAAGCATATAAAGCCGGCTGCTTATTCACGAAAAACCTATGAACAAATGTGAACAGACCGGACACCCGTTAATGAAACGCACCACCCTCGCTCTTTTCAGTCTTATGCTGGCGATGACCGCCATGAACAGTTTCGCCGTGGCTTACCCTTCAAGCGCACAGGAAGTGGCTTCTGAATTGAACCGCAAAGCCAGCGAAAGCGGTTCCCGCCCGTCCACCACGTTGGACTCCGGCGCGCACAGCAAACTGACTTCCCGCAGCGACTATCTGAAATAAGATCACAAAATCCGCCCTTACTCCGGTAAAGTGTCTAAAATTAGAACAGATAATTATCCATACGGATTATATGTTTGTTATAATCACGGCTCGAAACCGATCATTCGGCGATTTATTCCGCAACACGCACAAGGAGTGTGAAATGAAGGCAACAGCATTTTGGTTAATCATGGCGGGCGGTTCTGTCGGAATCGGCTACGTGATGGCACTGATGATGGAACTTTTCTAATCCAGCAACGTTGAACACCACGGATAAATAAGGACATTTTATGACATTTTACAGCCCCAAACGCATCATCCTCTACACCGCTGCAGCGATTGCGCTGCTGGTCATCGTCGGCCTGGTCACTTACTTCACCGTCGGCCACTTAGGCGCTTAACGCCTTTTCATTGTTTTGCCCTGCCCGGTGGCGATACTTCGCGTATCGCCGCATAATGCTGCCATTCACTGTGACAAACGGAAGAGAAAATCATGACCTGGAAAGGATTAATGATTGTTGCTGCGGTTATTGTGCTGGCGAGTATCGGCTCTGAGTCTCTGATGCAGAAGGGAATTGCGATGGCTGACGCCAAAATAGATCAGATCATTGGTCATTACGCCGACAAATAAGGCTTACATCTGCTGGAGTAACATTACCGGACAATGACAAAACCATACACAGCGTTTGTTATCTTAAATCCATCAAATGTTGTGTGATGTTCCTGTGTTAAGTCCCTGTGTAATACCCCTGTAGAACCCTGTTATTTTGCCCGCCGTGTGCGGGCTTTTTTTTGGCTTTTTTTCAAAAAAATTTAGTTTTGGATAAGAGGCACAGAAGCCAATTCCCGAAATCATTTGGGTTGGATCAAGGCGGCAACGTAACGAATCCCCGGGAGCGTAGATTAAGTATGTGACTGAGGTGAGCGAAGGCAGCCAATACAGAGCCAGCCTAAAGAATGAAGGGAATTTGCCGGTGCTTTCCCGGCTGTCACATTATGGCGTAAGCGTTCATCGTACACTCCAACATTACGCGGCCTGAGCGCGGCCTTTTCACAACAGAAAAAACGGCTAAATAAATAAAAAAGCAAACCGGTTTTTCTGTTGTGGCTCCCGAGATAATTCTGGAAGCGTTTAAATAATAAACCCCGGCGTTGGCCAGGGCTTATTTTTGTCATTATTCATGTCGATATTGAATTAATTATTCTGTCTGCTCCGGGTTATCCCATCTTCGCTATTGCAGAGTGATTACTTTCAATATCTGGCGACATTACAGAACGACAACGTTACCGGCTGATGGGCCTTTCTGACCTTGTTCGATGGTGAACTCAACGTTCTGACCTTCGTCCAGGGTTTTGAAATCATTGCTCTGGATTGCAGAGAAGTGAACGAACACGTCTTTGCTGCCGTCTGCAGGGCTGATGAAACCAAAACCTTTACCAGCGTCGAACCATTTTACTAAACCAGTCATTTTAGTAGACATAGGAAATACCTTCTTCGTTTTTATTTTATGATGCCATAGGGCAATAGAGGTCTGTTTTTATTTGAAATACTTATGGATGCATCAGAGAAGGAAATTCGTCGGAGAAAGGATTTGCTATATCACTTGAACCAGGAACTACTTTACTAAAATGTCTTACATAAATAGGTCTTAACTACAAACCGTTGACGCTATTTACACACAGGGGGATTTATTAAGCAAGCTTTTATTTCATCGCTATTATATTGACGCAATTTATATTCGTCAGGAAATAACGTGCAGCCCGCCGCTGACGGTGGCTACAGGCTGATGATAAAACATAAAGCCTGCCGGAAATCAGCAGGCTTTAAGATTATTCTCCCAGTGGATTACCCGGCAGATGCGCGTTTAATGCAATCCGCGCGGCGTCCGTCTACCCGTTTTGCGAACCACGCGGTGGTCAGCTTGCGGGTGATTTTCGGGCTTTCCAGCGTAATCCCCGGCAGCAACTCGCGGGGCTGACGCTTACCGGTGGTTTTATCCGCCAGCGCATAAACCTGTTTATACAGGCTGGTTTCCTCAAACTCCGGCTGCTCGCCTTTCTCCAACGCTTTACGGATGGCGGAATGACTGATGTCCAGCCGCTTCGACAGTGTTCTCACCGCCAGCTCCGTGCCGCCTGGTTTATCGGTGCCGTAGTTAATCAGATCACCGTCCAGCGCCAGCGGAATCCCCGTCACCTTGCTCACCGCGCTCTGGAAAGCCGCGTTCCGGCTGGCGTACCACCCGGCATTAAAATCAGCAAAACGGTACAGCGGCTGGGAATAACTGGCCGGATATCCCAGCAGATGCTTCACGCCGAAATAGACGCCGCCGCGACGGCTGAACACTTCATTACGGATTGTGCCGTCAATTTTGTACGGATAGCCTTTGGCATGTTCTTCGGCAAACGCGATGCTGACTTGCATTGGCCCGCCGGTATGCACCGGGTTCAGATTCCCGAACAACTTTTGCCCCATCGGTACCATGTTGATGAAATCATCAAAAATGGCGCTGAGCTGTTTCTCGGTTTTTACGTTATCCAGCCGCTCGCTGTAGGACTTTCCGTTCGGGGATTTAATCAGCAGCGCGGTGTGAACCAGGAAATTCGGCACGTGAACGGCATCCGCGCGGCGATCAATTTCTTTCCACGCGATTTTTCCCAGCCCCGGCACCGGCGCATCGGCATTGAAATTCGATTCCTGCTGCGCCACCGCCAGCACCGAACAGATATTTTCCGTCGTCGCCGAAATGCCCTGTGCGGTGAAAGCGGCGGTAATGTCAGTCGCCCACCCTTTTCTATCCGGTGCGGAAGACGGCATCAGCCGCATGATATCGGCTTTGACGTCACGCGGGTTTTGCACCGGCGCTTCGGTTTTCTTTCCCGTTGTACATCCGGCGAGGATCATCGCAGCCAGCATCACGGCAGATCGGTTAATTGAAAATCGCTTTGCGTTCAACGTTAAACATTCCCTGAATCAATGGCTTTGCCGAAGACGTTAGCGAAGATATCGGCAACTATCTAGCAAAAAATAGCCTTTCTCAGTAAGGTTAGGATCCTGATAACGGAGCTTACGGAGCAAGGAATTTATGCAGAACTCACACTTTAGCCGCGCATTTTTGATGCCTTTTATACTGCTGCTGATGGTTTTTATAGTCAGCGGATGTGGCGATAAAGAGCCTGCCCAGCGCAAAGCCTTTATGGATTTCCTCCAATCGCGGATCCTGGACAAACCGGTGCTGGCCGTCCCGCAACTGACGCAGGCACAATCCAAAGAATTTGGCGATTACAGCAAAGATTACGCGATCATTACCGGCTTCCATCATCAGATGAATATCGAGCTGGATTCCTCGCTGGTACCGGTGTTTGCCGGAATGAACGGCGTTAACAGCGTGAATAACTTGCTCGAACAACGCGACGACCTGAAGAAAATGGCCGACAGCAGCGCGAACTGGAAAGAAAAAATCGTGCTGCTCAAAACGCAGGCAGATACGCAGCACGCGGCGCTCAAGCAGCCGGATGACCTGAAAAAAGTGTACGACCAGGCGTATGAGAAAACGATAAGCAAACCGGCTGCCGTCACCGAACAGGTCTTTGATTTGCTGCCGCAGGTGCTCAACCTGATTGTGGCAAAAGCCGACTTCATCAAAAGTCAGGGCAAAAATGTCACCATCACCGGCAATCGCCTGCAATTTGCCAACCAGAAACAGCTGGATAAATACAACGCCATTCAGCAGCAACTGGTGCCGCTGAATGCGCAGCTGATGCAACTGAGCCGTCAGATGCAGCAAATGGTGCGTTAAACCGGCAGACATCCCTTTCGCCGCCGCAAGGCGGTTTTTTCATGCCGGTGCTTTTGCTATGGTGTGCGGCAATTAAATAAGGAGACACCCATGAACGACGAAACCCTGACCAAACGCGTAGACCAGCTTGAACGCGTAAACCGTGAACTGCTGGTGCAGATTTCCGCCATGCGCCTGCTGTTTGGCAGCGTGGGCAACGTGCTGAACGCCAGTCAGGAAAACGCCTTTACCGTGGCCGTCAATCAGGCACTGGAAGCTAACCGTGCCGACGTCGCCAATCAGGCCGATCTGGACGACGCCTCGCGGAAATTCCGTGAGGATGTCTTCAAATGCACAGAATCTTTGCTGCCCGGCAGCCGCTAAGCGATACATAATAAAAAAGGCCAGGTAAAAAACCTGGCCTTCTTCCAGCAACGATACCACAACGCCCTTCAGCGCATTAACGGCTCACCACACAGTTTCGCCCGTCATTTTTCGCCTGATACAACGCCTTGTCAGCCGATTTCAGCGCACTGTCGATGTTCACTTTTCCCGGATGAAAATGGGTCACGCCCAGCGAAATCGTCACGTTTACGGCCGTGTCAAAGTGCTCTTTTTCAACCTGCCGGCGTAACCGTTCTGCCAGTTGTACAGCGCGTGTTAGTGAGGTGCCCGGTAGCAGCAATAGAAACTCTTCTCCGCCCATGCGGCACAGCAAATCCTCATCACGCGAGTTGTTCAGAATGAGTCGCGACAACTGCGTAATCACACCATCTCCCACGTCGTGACCATAGGTATCGTTGATCTTTTTAAAGTGATCGATATCGAGTGTAATCACACCGATTTGCGACGCCTCGCTCAGCAGTTTATCCGCCTGCTCGTACAAACCGCGCCGGTTCAGCAGGCCGGTCATCGGATCGGTATGCGCCTGCGTACTCAGCTTTTCAATGCGCTGATGCAGCAAGTGGATCCCCTGCAACATCACGCTTTTCAGCTTTGAGGCTTCGTAATACCAGGCATTCACCTGCTGAATTTCCGAGGAGACATCCTCATAATCCATTGTGTCCGCTTTCGATGCGAGTTGCCGTAATGGGCGGGAAATATAGCGCGCCAGCAACCAGATGCCGATAAACACCAGAATCACAAATGGCAGGGTATAAAGCAGAACCTGCAACATGACGTCATACAGCAATATCACGTCAGCCCTTGCCGGATGAAGCACCAGCACCGTCCAGCCCGCGACTTCCATCGTCGAGAAACCGGCCAGCGAATCCTCGCTCTGCAAATTTTTCATGTGCAGAAAACCCTGATCGCGGCCTTCCAGCAGCGCTTTATTCACATTTCCCTGCGGCGTGCTTTCCGTCCAGCCGTCAGCGGCGCGGTACAAAACGTCGCCTTCGTTGTCGATCACATAGATATACGCGTCTTTGCGGTAGTTCCGGGCATTGATCAGTGAATCAATAATACCGCCCTGTTGCAGGGTAATTTCCGCCACCAGATAGCCGAGATACTTTCCCCGCGCATTACGAATCGGTACGGACATCGCAATAATGTGATTATTTTGTGCGGTGCGGAAAGGGGAACTGATCACCGGATTTTGCGTGGCCAGCGCCTGCGTGTTGGCGTCTGACACCAGCCTGAGACCGACCATATTGGCGGAGTTTCTCGACGCGGCGCGAACCGTACCGGTTTTATCCACCACCAGCACAGAGCTGTAACGCTTACTCTGAATCTGCAAACGGTCCGCTTCATCACCGACAGCGTAAAGATCATCAAACTCTTCGCCCAGCAAACCGGCACTGAACATCAGCTGTTTTTGAGCCGCACTGAAAAAAAGATCGGCCGTCAGGGAGAGACGCGCCGCGTAGGACTGACTGGCGCGCAGCGAAGAATCGATAAGAAGTTTTCTTTCGACCTGAAAAATTGCCAGATAACTGCTGAGCAAAATGATGAGCGTACTCACCAGAGCCAGCAGCAATATCAGTCTTTTAAGATTAAATGCAAACCGCCGTTGCTGATCCATTCTCTGTCCGTTGAGCTGATAACCCTGAATGCTAAAGAGGATAGCAGCATGTTAAGCCGGAAATTTGATATGTCTCAGTCAGGGCGGTCTTCTTTGAAGTTGCAGGCAGCAATCTGTCTTAATTTTACGGTTTTCGCCTCACGGCTTGCGGATCAGTTTCTGTAACCGGGCTTTCTGCCAGCGTTCGACCGAACCACGGAAAACAAAAATTCCCAACCCGCGGATCAGCAAAATACCGCCCCAGATACATAACGGCCAGACGAACCAGATGGTATCGGGCGAGGTGTAATGGTTAATCGCAAATAAACCGATATTGATCACCGCCCAGAAAACCACCGAACGATAGAAGCCACTTTCTTCCTCAACCCGCTTTCTGGCTTTTTCGATTTGTTCATCGAGCGCATGCTCGGGCATGGCATCAAATTGCGGATCATTTTCTGTCAGTTCAGAAACTTTCATATCAAACGCCGCCGCAATGGCTCCGAGCGTTTCGAGACTGGCCTGCTCGCCGTTTTCGATACGCTGAACGGTACGCACGCTGAGTGAGGAAAGTTCTGCCAGCTGCTCCTGAGACCAGGCGCGGGAGATCCTGAGTTGCCTGATTTTGCTCTGATTCATATTCTTACCTTTACGTGAATGTTGAACACAGAAACAGCATGCTATACCCAACCGGAAACCAACACGTCAGCAACCTGACACCGGCACGACATCAACCTGACAGCTTTTCAGATCATCACGTTAGCCTGTGATGTAGCGTATTGTCGGGCTTTCTAATTCGGACACAACAAAGCCAGTTCAGGGTTTTCAGGAAAAACGCGCTCGCTGAGAAAGTCGATCAGAACCCGCAATTTTGGCGTCATGTAGCCACCCGACGGCCAGAGAATGAAAAAGTCGGCGCTGCGGCTGACATAGTCATCCAGCACGGTGACCAGTTGCCCACGCGCCAGCTCTTTGCGAATACTAAAATCCGGCAGGCACGCAATGCCCAGGCCCTGCAACGCGAAACATTGCCGCGTCTCGATATTATTACAAACCATCGAAACCGGAAGCGCCAGATCCTGATATTCGCCAAGCGGCCAGGCTTCCAGCTTTCCGCTGTTTGGGAAACGAAAATGCAAACACCGGTGAGAGAGCAAATCAGGCGGCGAGGCCGGAACGCCATACTCTTTGAAATACGCCGGTGAACCCACCAGCAAATGGTGAAACGTCCCCAGTTTACGCATCGACAGACGCGAATCTACCATCTGACCGGTGCGCACCACGGCATCAAACCCTTCGTCAACCACATCCACAATGCGATCGGTAAAGTCCAGATCCAGTTCGATATCCGGGTAACGCCGCATAAATTCGCCCAGCACCGGCAGTAACAGTGTGCTGACCTGCGGCAGGCTCAGCCGCAAACGACCACGCGGGGATTCAGAAAGCTGCAACAACTCGCTTTCTGCGGCTTCCAGTTCCGCAACAATCCGGCGGCTGCGCTCAAGAAACAGCGCGCCTTCTGCCGTCAGCGTCACGCTGCGGGTGCTGCGGTGAAAAAGACGAACCTTCAGTTTGGCTTCCAAGCGCGCAATGGTTTTGCCCACCGCCGAAGCCGAAACGCCCAGCAGGCGACCGGCCGCGACAAAACTGCGGGTTTCCGCGACGTGTACAAACACATTCAGGCTGCTCAGACTTTCCACTGCCACCTCTCATTGCGGACGTTAGTGTCCGTATATTCTGGAAATCTACCCTACTTTTTCCGTACTGAGGAGTTCTCTATCGTGATTTAACACATTCAGAAACTGAGATAACACCATGAATTCCTCCACGCTGAAATCCCGACTCGACCTCGTTGTTGAGCAGGCGATCGCCTCAAAACGCCTTGTGGGTGCCGTTGTACTGGTCGCTAAACAAGGCGAGCTGATTTATCACCACGCCGCAGGGCTGGCTGACCGTGAGGCCGGGCGGGCAATGACAGAAAGTACACTGTTCCGTCTGGCATCAGTCAGTAAACCCATCGTATCAACCGTCGCGATGATCTTAATTTCACAAGGCAAGCTGGCACTCGATGACAACATTCAGACATGGTTGCCGGAATTTTCCCCTTCCCTTGCCGGCGGGCAGCACGCGCAGATCACTGTGCGGAATTTATTAAGCCATACGGCAGGGCTGAGTTACCGCTTTTTTGAGCCTGATGAGCAGGGTCCGTATGCGCTTGCCGGGGTTTCTGATGGCATGGATAACAGCGGAATTTCGCTGGCGGAAAACCTGCGTCGTCTGGCCGGAGTGCCTTTGCTGTATGCGCCGGGCACCTCATGGGGATATTCCCTTGCCGTGGACGTGCTCGGCGCAGTGCTTGAGCAGGTTTGCCAGCAACCGCTCGGCGACGTGGTAAAAAACCATCTTACCGGCCCGCTGGGCATCAACGACACCGCGTTTTATACCGCTAATCCGGCGCGGCTGGCGACGCCGTATGTCAGCGATTTCCCCGTGCCTCACCGCTTGCAGGAAGGCGAAAAGGTCGCCGCCTTCGAAGACACCGTGGGCATTGCGTATTCACCTCTCAGGGCATTGGATGCACAGGCTTTCCCGTCTGCCGGAGCCGGAATGATCAGCAGCGCGCACGACGTGCTGAAAATGTTGGAAATGCTGCGTCAGGGCGGACACCCGTTACTGACACCGGCGCAGGTGGATGAAATGGGGCGCGACCAGACCGGCGGCCTTGAACTGCCGGACATGCCGGGCACCGGTTTCGGGCTGGGTTTTTCCGTCCTGCGCGATCCGCAGGCGGCAGCGTCGCCGGAATCCGCGGGCACCTGGCGCTGGGGCGGCGCTTACGGTCATTCCTGGTTTGTCGATCGCACCGCCGGGCTGAGCGTGGTCGCCTTCACTAACACATTGTACGAAGGGATGTCGGGTGCCTTTGTGAATGAATTACGCGATGCGGTGTATGGAGTGAAGTCATGAATCAGACATCGAAAAAAACGCCGCTCCCGCTCTCGGCCTTGCTGGCGATGGCGCTGACCGGTTTTATTGCCATCATGACGGAAACGCTGCCCGCTGGTTTGCTGCCAGAAATTGCCGGTGGCCTGGACGTATCGCAGGCTTTAGCGGGTCAGATGATTACCGCATATGCCGCCGGTTCGCTGATGGCAGTGATCCCACTGGCGGCCCTCACGCGCGGCTGGAACCGCCGCACGGTGCTGCTGACGGCCATCGCCGGCTTCCTGGTTTTCAACACGCTGACCACGTTCTCGACGAATTTTGCCCTGACGCTGTTTGCCCGCTGGATGGCCGGTGCCGCCGCCGGACTGGCGTGGGGATTACTGGCCGGTTACGCGCGGCGCATGGTGCCCGCGCATCAGCAGGGGCGCGCGCTGTCGGTTGCGATGCTCGGCGCGCCGGTTGCGCTATCGGTCGGCATGCCGCTGGGAACCTGGATGGGTACGCTGCTCGGCTGGCGGATAGCCTTCGGAGTGATGTCTGCGATGACGTTGCTGCTGGTGGTCTGGGTGCTGCGCAAGGTGCCGGATTATCCCGGTCAGAAAGCCGGAGAACGACAGTCGCTGCGGCAGGTCATTCTGATGCCGGGGGTGCGCAGCATTCTGGCGGTGATCCTGCTGTGGATGCTGACCCACAACCTGCTTTATACCTACATTGTGCCGTTCCTGCGGCTCTCCGGTCTGGCCGGTCATGCGGATCAAATCCTGCTGGTGTTTGGCATTGGCGCGCTGGCGGGCATCGGGCTGACCGGCATACTGGTGGATAAACGTCTGCGCCAGACATTGCTCACCAGCCTCGCTATGTTTGCGCTGATCTCACTGGTGCTGGCGCTCAGCAGCCATTCGGCGCTCATCGTGACGCTGTGCGTTGCGGTTTGGGGTCTGACGTTCGGCGGCGCGGCGACGTTGTTGCAAACCGCAATTGCCGATGCCACAGGTGAACATGCGGACATGGCGCAATCGATGGTCGTGGTGGCCTGGAATCTGGCCATTGCGGGCGGCAGTTTGTCCGGCGGAATACTGCTGGAAACTGCCGGGATTGGCGTCTTCCCGTGGGCGATGCAGATTCTGCTGGTCGCCGGTTTACTGATTGCCTGGTGTGCCAGAACACAGGGCTTCAGACCCGGCCCGCGGCATTCTCACCCGCATCAGGCGCAGGATCAAAGTTTCGGAAAGGCACAAAAGGTATAATTTTTTAAACCTTTCCCGAACCAGACGCCTGAATTCTTCCCGGATCCCGGCCTGTTCTGGTAGAGTAAAAAACAGGCAAATCAGAAAAAATGAGATCCATGGAAGCGCGTAAAAAAGCGGGTTTACTCTTAACCGTTCTGGCCACAGCAGCCCTGCTGCTGATGGCCTTCGAATGGCTCGCCGATCAAACGGTGCCAGAACTCAAAGAACATGTTGTTCACTATGTCGATCAGCATCTGGCGGGCTAAATGCCCCCCAAAACAGGGAGGAAAAATGGTGACAAAACGGATGATGGCCAAACACTGGAAAATGGTGGTGGTGCTGCTGTGTATCTGCGGAGCGCTGATGCTCCTGCGCTGGGCCGCCATGATTTGGGGATAACCTGTTGCAAGGTTGTCCACGCTATCAATTTGAGTTAAGTTATTTTCCGTGTAAATACAAGGAGGTGACACGGCATGTACCGTCTGGCCGAAGTTCTGTTAGTGATGATCCTGATTTTATGGGCAATGATTTTGTTTGATATCGGCAACATCAGCCTGCGGATCAGCCAGTTCTTTATGTATCTCGAAGATATGAGACGCACCTGACCTTTCTCGTCGCCCGGACGCCCCCGTTTTCGGCCTCCCGCCCCTGATGTCATTCTTTGATTCTGGCCACATCCTTCCGAACAACACCTCCACCGGCCATGTCTTGCTGATTAAATAAGCAACAATTCGGCCAGCGGGCTTGAAACCTGATGCCGTGCAGGCGAAAATATCCCCCGTGATGTTTAAGAGTCTGACCGTCTGCTTATGAATAACCGCAAACCTCGTCGTCCGCACGGGCGATGGACCTATTACATTATGCACGAAGACATTCTTTGGCCCTGCCCGGTTCGCTGGGAGTGGGAGAATGGCTACGGCGGCTGGCTGCCTTTTTACTACTCGCCGACGCTGGAGTTTGTTGCCGGCGATCCACACAAAGCCACAAAAGTCGCGGGTCCGAAAGCCCGCCCGCTGCGTAAACCGGCAAAAATGCACGAGTACGAGTTTTAATTAATCAGCCCGCTGGCGCGCAGCACCCTGCGCTGAACCGCTTCCGGCAGCACCGCGTTAATTCCCCCCACACATCCCAGACTGAACCAGTGACGCGCACGAGTAATACCGGTGTAAATCAGCTCGCGGGTCAGGATCGGGCTGAGATTGTCCGGCAGCAGCAGCGCCGTATGAGTAAATTCAGAGCCCTGCGATTTATGAACCGTCATGGCAAATACCGTTTCGACCGCCTGTAACCGCCCCGGCATCACCCAGCGGATATCCTGAGTGCCGTCGCCGGTCAGGAATGCCACGCGCAGCACCGGCACCACGGAACCGTCCGCCAGCCGGTGAGGAATTTCCAGCGTGATGCCGATATCGCCGTTCATCAGCCGCTGGCTGTAATCGTTGCGCGTCACCAGCACCGGACGCCCAGGGAACCAGCCGACCGACGCTTTTAGCAGCCCGTCTTTATACAGAATTTCCGCAATCCGCAGGTTCAGCCCTTCCACGCCCCAGCGTCCGCCGCGCAATGCGCACAGTAACTGAAACTGACTGTACGCAAGCAGCACCTTCGCCGCCCAGGCGCTGAACGCTTCCGGCGGCGCATCATCGGCCGGACGTTCATTTGTCATCACGTTCAGATAATGACGGTAACCCACCGGTGGCTCGACGCCTTTGCGACTTTGTGCAGCCGGAAACCGCCCCGCCGCGCCGTTAATCACCCAGTCGCGCAGTTCGGTATCATCATCCGCATTAAGCGTAAGCTGTGCCAGATCGGCGTACCCCTGTTTCAAGACCTGTTTCAGCGCTTTAACGTCGCCGTCGTTGACCGCTTCCGCCAGCTGTCCGATGCCGCTTTGTGCATCAAAACGGTAGCTGTGACGCAGCATTACCACGGCCTGATCCATTACCGTTCCCGCCGGGTCGACCAGAGCATCCGGAATGCTTTCCCCGGTCACGCTTTGCAGCCAGTCGCGGGTTTGCGGCAGATAGTGCCCGCCGGTGGCACGCTGACATAACTCGCTGAGCAGCGCACCGGCTTCCACCGAGGCCAGCTGATCTTTATCGCCGAGCAGGATTAGCCGCGCGTTCTGCGGCAGTGCAGCCAGCAGCGCTGCCATCATTTCCAGATCGACCATCGACGCTTCGTCCACCACCAGCACGTCGAGCATCAGCGGATTGCCCGCATGATGCCGGAAATGCCGGGTATCCGGCCTGCTGCCGAGCAGACGGTGAAGCGTCACCACATCGGTATTTATACTTTCGCGTACCGTATCGCCGCTGTTCAGCGAGTGCAGATCTAACCGGGAAACCGCACCGGCCACCGATTCGTTCAGACGCGCCGCCGCTTTACCGGTCGGCGCGGCCAGCCGGATACGCAGCGGCTGGCCGTTTTCTTCCAGCGCCAGCGCCTGCAATAACGCCAGCAGACGCACAACCGTGGTGGTTTTCCCGGTGCCGGGGCCGCCGGTAATAATGCTGAACGCACTCCCCGCCGCCAGCCCGCACGCCAGTTTCTGCCAGTTCACCTGCTCTGGGTTTCCGGCCTGCGGGAACAGGGCATCGAGTGACACACGCAGCGATTCAGCAGGCAGCGCATTCAGTTGCGTGCGGCTCAGGCGCTGTTCAACGGCTTCGCGCACATTCTGCTCGTACTGCCAGTAACGCCGCAGATACAGGCGATGTCCGGCGAGCACCAGCGGCGAATTACCGTCGCCGCTGCCCACCAGCTGCGGGTTCATCAGCGCCGCCATCCACGCTTCCAGGCTCAGATCGTCAAGCACCGCAGAGGGACGGGAAATCGCGCCATCGGAGTGATCGCCATCGGGCGGAAGCGAGAGTGAAAACGCGCTGTCCGCCAGCGTGGCCTGCAAATCCAGACACACATGGCCGCGCCCCAGCTGGTAGCTGGTCAGCGCCGTCGCCAGTAATAAAAGCGGGTGCGCATCCGGCGCTTCTTTTGCCAGAAACGTCACCAGCGCGCGATCCAGTTCACGCAGCCAGCCGCACTCCACCCAGCTGGCCAGCAGTTTTAAAATATCTTCACGGCTGTTGATTTTCATGCGCGTTCCTCAGTGCGGCTGAAAAGAACGTCAAGTTCTTCCATTAATGCTTTATCCGGCCGCTGGACGCAGACCCCGTTACCCGGCGCGTGGCTGCCGCGCAGGAATAAATACACCGCGCCGCCGATATGGCGGTCGTAGTCGTAATCCGGCAAACGGGATTTCAGCAAACGATGCAGTGCAAACAGATACAGCGTGAACTGCAAATCGTAACGGTGATCCCGCATCGACTGCATCATCGCCGTCTGGTCATAACCGGTGGCGTCATCGCCGAGCCAGTTGGATTTGTAATCCAGCACGTAATAACGCCCGTTGTGCTCAAACACCAGATCGATAAAGCCTTTCAGCATGCCGTTAAGTTCTTCCGCCAGCAGCGGTGCGCGCTCTGCATCCTCAAGTGTGAAATGCTGAACGACAGTATCAAGACGCCGCGTGGACACCTGCGACAGCGAGAACCAGAATTCCATTTCCACCTGATACGGCGGCAGTGCGGCCAGCGTGAAACTCTCTCCGCCCGGCAACGCCAGCGGCTGTGTCAGCAACGCGGTCAGCCAGCCGGTCAGCGGAACAATCCATTGCTCCCAGCCGCGCGTATTACAACGACGCGCCACCTGATCGGCGATTCGCTCCGGGTTTTCCGCCAGTGCGGCAAAACCTTCATCGCCCGCCCATTCCAGCAAACCGTGCAGGAAATTACCCGGCGCAGGCCCGCGCGGAAAAGCATATAAATTCTCACCGGTCATCGGCTGCAAAAGCCCGTCGGCAGACTCTTTGTTCTCTGACTTTTTATCTTCTAAATAGCTGTCCTGCGCGGCGCTTTCGATTTCAATCGGCGGTTCACGGTTCAGCGCTTCCGGCACGATATAAGTACCGGCCGGGGCGATCTGCAGGCCGGAAAAACTCGATACCCACCAGCGCGGGCCTTTGTGCGTGCGCAGCGGCGGACGCGGCACGAGTTCCGGCAATGCCTGTTCGCTGCGATACACGGCTCCGACAGAAACTGGCAACGGCCACGCCTGAATATTTTCCGTTTCCAGCGCCTGCAAACTGGCGGACAACTCTTCTGCCTCAACCGGTTCGCCGCCGTGAAAAAGGTAACCCGGTGCGCTTTTCTCAAACTCTTTCAGCGGCGCCATGCCGAGCCAAAGCGCGTAACGCGAGCGGGTCAGTGCAACGTAAAATTTACGCAGATCCTCGCCCAGGCGTTCATGGTCTGCCAGCTCCCGCTGCGCTTCCGTGGCGCTCAGCGCGATTTCAAGTTCACCTTCCGACGTATGCCATTTCAGCGGTGAATCCTGTTTTTTCACCGCGCGGAATGCGCAGGCAAACGGCAGGAACACCAGCGGATACTCCAGCCCTTTGGATTTATGCACGGTAACCACTTTCACCAGCGCCGCGTCACTTTCCAGACGCAGTTTGCGCGCATCGCCGCCCTGATTTTCATCCTGACACTGTTCGGCCAGCCAGCGGATCAGCGCGTGCTCGCCATCAAGCTGCACGCTGGCCTGTTGCAGTAATTCGGAAAGGTGCAGCAAATCGGTCAGCGCCCGTTCGTCGCCGTGCGCGAGCAGATGACGCGGTACGTCAAACTCCCACATCAGACGCCGCAGCATTGGCAAAATGCCCTGCTTGCGCCAGCACAGACGCAGTTGCTGGAACTGCTGAACGTAGCGTTCCCACTCGTTTTCATCCTGATTCAGGCGGTCCAGCGCTTCCCAGCTTAAATGCAGCGAAGGCGTACCCAGCGCGGCGCGCAGAAGACGGTCGTTTTCCGGCGCAGCGCAGGCCGCCAGCCAGAACTGCAATTCCCTTGCTTGCGCGCTTTGAAAAATGGATTCTTTGTCAGAAAGGTACACGCTGCGCACGCCGCGTTTAGACAGCGCCGTGCGGATCGCCGCCGCTTCCCGTCCGGTATTCACCAGCACGGCAATGTCTCCCGGCGCGACCGGTTTAAACGGTATTTCCGGCTGACTGAAACCGGCCGCGCCCTGCTGCCCGAGGCGCAGCAAACGGACAATTTCCGTCGCGCAGCCTTCGGCCATCAGCTGGGCGTATTGCGTTTTCGGCAGTGCATCGGTCTGATTTTCCGGATACCACAACGTCATGGCCGCGGCTTCTTTTCCGTCAATCTCCCAGGTTTCTTTGCGTCCCTGAGCCTCCACCGGCAGGAACGGCACCTGATTTTCATCGCCACGGCGGAACAGGAATGTACCTTCTCCGGCAGTACGGTCTTCGGCCAGCGAAAAGACGCTGTTCACCGATGCCACCATCGCACGGGTAGAACGGAAGTTGGTCGCCAGCGTGTAGTGACGTCCGCCGGTGTCGCGGCGGGCGCGCAGATAGGTATAAATGTCGGCACCGCGGAAGGCATAAATTGCCTGTTTCGGGTCGCCGATCAGGATCAGCCCCTGCTCCGGCGCGTTTTCGGCTACGCGGTAAACGGTGTCGAAAATCCGGTATTGCAGCGGATCGGTATCCTGAAATTCGTCGATCATTGCCACCGGGAATTGCGTGCGGATAATCTCCGCCAGCCGTTCGCCGTTATCGCTGCGCAGCGCGGCGTCCAGACGGGTCAGCAAATCGTTGAAGCCCATCTGCGCCCGTTTTTTCTGTTCGACGTCAAAACGGTTTTCAATCCAGCGACAGGCATGTTGCAGCAGGCCGCTGCGGGCATCGGGCAACGTTTCCAGACGCGCTTTCAGTGTTTCCATCGCCGTCAGCGCCGGGTGTACGGGCGGTTCGCCCTGCGTCCAGCATTCAGCCAGACCGTTTGGAGTCAGGCGCTCCCAGCCGGTGTTCAGCTCGGGAATGAGCTCATCGCTGGTCGCCCAGGCATAAAGTTTCTCCAGCCACGGATTAAAATACCGCGCCTGAATTTTCCGGCCGTTCACGACTTTTGCCGCCACCGCACCTTCAAGGAGGGTCCGCAGTTCCTTCGTCCATTCCGGCCAGCCCGCTTTAAGCGCGCTCATCTCTGCGGCTTTTTGCTGATTCACCGTATCAAAAATGACCGCGGGGGGTTCGTCGGTACCCAGCATTTCAGCGTATTCCAGCAGCGGAGAGACATTCTTGTGCAGGTCTTCCGGCGAACGCCACCACGCGCGCAGCGTCCTGATATCAGGTTCCGGCAGGGAAAAATAGAAGCTACGCCAGTAATCGCGCACCACGTTCATCAGCAGTTCGGTCTGGTCAGTTTCCAGCGTCTGGGTAAACAGGCTGTCGCTGTCAAAAGCGTGTTCGCCGAGCATGCGGTTACACCAGCCGTGGATGGTGGAGACCGCTGATTCATCCATCCATTCCGCCGCCAGTTGCAGCTTACGCGCGCACCCCGCCCACTCTTGCGGCGGATATTCCGCGCGCAGGTTCAGCAAAAATTCGTCGCCTGCCGAGGGTTGGTCCGGCTCCTCCAGAAAGCACGCCGCCGCTCTGGACAAGCGTTCGCGGATCCTGTCTCGCAGCTCTTTGGTGGCAGCATCGGTAAATGTCACCACCAGAATTTCCGGTGGCGTCAGCGGGCGGCCGAACGCGTTCCCGCCACCGTGGCCGAGCACCAGGCGCACATACAGCGCGGCGATGGTGAAGGTTTTACCCGTTCCGGCGCTTGCCTCAATCAGGCGGCTACCGGTCAGCGGGAAATTCAGTACATTCAGCGCAGAGGGAAAAATGTGTTCCTTCATTCTTTCGCTCCTTTTTTGCTGCTGCGGGAAAGATGATTTTTCAGCGGTGCCAGCAGTTTATCCGCCAGTTCGGCGAATTCGCCGCCGGACCACAGCGTGGCGAAATCCGGCCATGCGCGCGCCAGATACGGGTTGCTGTCGCGTTCACCAAATTTCATATTGGCGGGATCGTGATTTTCATAGGCGTCGCGGGCCGCAAGCCCGGCATCGCTGTCCGGTGGGCTTTGCGCGGTGCCGTCTTTTTTTAGCCAGACAAAGGCCGTTTTGACCGCCAGCGGCAACGGCCTTAATTGTCCCTGTTGCCAGGTTTCGATCAGTTGCTGCCAGAGCGCCTGCGCGTCGGCAATCTCCAGCGGTGGTAATTCCGCCGTCCCGTTTTTACTGATAATAATGCTGTGCATCGGCTGTCCGCCAAGGTGTCCGGCCAGATGCGCGACCCAATAAGGAAGCAAACGGTCAAGGCGGTAATTGCGGTCTTTGATGATGCCTATGCTTTCCAGCACCACGCGGGCGCGATCCCCGCTGGCGTTCGCACGTAAATCGCCGAGCCAGTCCGAGACAATCACGCCTGCGGTTTCCACACTCATCGCTTCACTGGCCAGGGTTTGCGGCCATTCATCGAGCACGCTCTGATAACTGGCGAACAGCGTTTCCATCGGCTCGGCGAGATCTTCACTCAGCACCGCGGCGAATTCGCCCGGTGCCAGTTCACCGCGCCGTTCGATGCGTTCAAGCTGCTGACGCAGAATATCCTGACGCGACTCTCCGGCCTCCAGCGCCCATTTCTGCGCGCGGATCAGTTCGTCCTGCAAACGCCAGTTTTCCAGCGCATTGATATCAAACGGCTCCTGATCTTCACTTCCCGCATCTTCCAGCTCGAAGTAAATATTCAGACGCTGGCGGAAGAAACTGCGCACCGGATCGGACAGAAAATCCGCCAGCTGACGCAGCGTAAGCGCTCCTTCCTGCTCCACCGGCGGCAATGGCTGCGGCGCATCGGCGCTGATATCTGCGTCCATTCCGGCGCGCCATTCGTGGGCGTAGCTGAAAAGCTCGCTGCCCTTGCTGAAGTAATCGCGGTTAAACGGTTGCAGGCGATGTTCGGCGGTAAGCGCATGGATCAGATCGCCGTCGTTTATCGCTTTCCAGCCCGCTGCCAGATGGTCGCGCAGTTGCGCCACCAGCACCGACGGCGGCCGTTCAGTATTATCGTGAATGCTGCGCCCGACCCAGCTGATATGCAGGCGTTCGCGCGCCGACAGCAGCGCTTCGAGGAACAGATAACGGTCGTCTTCACGGCGCGAACGGTCGCCCGGCCGGTAATCACGCCCCATCAGGTCGAAATCCATCGGCACGCGGTTGCGCGGATAATCGCCGTCGTTCATCCCGAGCAGGTAAACGTGGCGGAACGGAATGGCGCGCATCGGCATCAGCGTGGCAAACGTGACGGCACCGCCAAAGAACGGCTGCGTCAGGCCGGACTGGTCGAACTGCGCCAGCCAGTGTTCGCGCACGACAGACAGCGGCAGCTCGGCCTGAAGATCGACGCTTTCACAGGCTTCAAGCCAGGTTTCCAGCTCGGTATGCAGACGCACTAAAATAAAGCCGTCATCGCCGTCATCTTCGGCAAAATAACCGCTCAGCAACGCCTGCAAACGTTCGCCCCACACCGGCGGCGACGCGGGCTCACGCATCTGGCGCCAGGTTTCATCAAGGCAATTTAAGAGATGCGACAGCGGGCCAATCAGCGACGCTTCCAGCCCGCCGATTTCATCCAGCGGTTCAATGCCCTGCCAGGCGTCACCGCTGCCGACGGCGTAACCGAGCAGCATTCGTTGCAGGCCGAAGAACCAGCTATTTTGCTCCGGCGATAACGGCAGTTCAAGGCTCTGACGCTGTTCCGCATGCAGCCCCCAGCGCACGTTGGCGGCGCTTATCCAGCGGTGCAATAGTGGCAACTGTTCTTCGCCGATGCCAAAACGCTGACGCACCGACGGCACATCGAGTAAATCCAGTAAATCGCTGACGGCAAAACGCGACTGCGGCAATGTCAGCAGGCTTTCGAGCGCGCCGAGCAGCGGGTTATTCTGACGCGGCCCCTGATCGGCCACAGTGAAAGGGATATAGCGAGGATCGCTGCGTTCCATCAGGCCAAACACCGCCTGAATGTGCGGCGCATAGCCATTGATGTCCGGCACCATCACGATAATATCGCGCGCTTTCAGGGTCGGATCGGCGGCCAGCGCGGCCAGCAGACGGTCGTGCAGCACTTCCACTTCACGCTGGGCGCTGTGCGTTATCGAGAAACGCAGGGATTCGTCATTCAGCGCATCAATCTCGGGCCATTTTTCCTGCGTTTCCGCCAGCGGCCGCAGTTGCAGAATATCTTCCTGCAACTGATGCAATAAGGTGTCTTCGCCGTTGGAGGTGAACAGGTCAATACGTGGGATCACCGGCGCTAGCGTGGAGGCGTAGGATTCGTGGTTGTCATATTCGTTGAGCAGCCCGATGTAATCGCGCCCCTGTTTACCCCATGCCGCCAGCAACGGATGCGCATGCTGATGTAAATCGCCTTCGGTAATCACCTGCGGCATGCCCGGTTTACGCCGCTGACGCGCACGTTCCGCGCGCAGCAGATCTTTATCGGCGATAATATCGCTCCAGTCGTGCTCGCACGGGTTATGCACACACATAAAAATGTGCGTCCAGCGGCCCAGCACGGCCAGAACTTCTAAGGATTGTTGCGGAAGCGAAGAGATCCCGAAGACAATCAGACGCGCAGGCAAACCGGCCGGACGCTCGTCTTCAGGAATGGTTTGGGCATGTTGCAGAAAACGCTGATGCAGCGCAGCGCGGCTGGTTCCCTGCTCACTTTCAGGCACATCGGCCAGCAAAGCGCGCCACAATTGCGGCTGCCATAGCAGGTTTTCCGGCAACGGCTCACTGCCTTTGCGGCTGGCACGCAACACGTCCAGCCCGTTGCCCCAGTCTTCCAGCCAGTCGGCGCGGTAAACCTGATACTGATCGAACAAATCCGCCAGACGCTGCGCCAGCTGATGCAGCTTACGCATATCGCCGTCGTCTTTTAAGAAACGCGCCAGGGGAGCAAAAACCGGTTCAGGCAGTAATTCCGGCAACAGACGTATAAGCCGCCATGTCAGTAACGGGCGGTCAAACGGAGACGAATCCGGTACCTGTTCTTTACCCAGCACCGCGCGGTAAACCTGCCAGAAAAAGCGCGCAGGCAACTTAATATCCAGCGCCGCCGCGATCCCGCAGCCGCCTTCGGACACATCGCGCGCCAGCGCCAATTTCAGCCACTGATTGATACCGTTGCTTTGCACCAGAATCACTTCGTTTTCCAGCGGAGACAGCGGATGCGCCGCCATCCACGACACCAGAATATCCCTCAGCGCTTCTGAGTGATTTCCGTGTAACACCATCAAACCTGAATTCACGCCCGCATCCCTTATTGTCGCCGCTCAAGAAGACAGATTTTGCGTTGATTTGGAAAGGATTGAAAGGATTGAAAAGAAAAGAGACAGACCCTGCGGCCTGCCCCGAAGCAAAATGTAATTCACTGAAAATCAGCCGCGCATTTTGCGAGCCGCGCCGATCATTCCATCCAGCCATTCCTGATGGCCGTTGATCATTGGGTTTGGGCGCGTGATCGCGAGTTCACGGGCAGGTTTACCGTTTTGCGTTTCCTGCGTCAGAATGCGGACGCGGCCGCCAGAGAGTTCTTCGAAAAGCCAGGCGTGATGGACGTCGAGCCGGGTTTCGGCGTCGCCTTCTGCCCAGCCATGCCACGCCATGCGCGCGGGCTGGCCTTTTACCGGCGGTACATATTCATTGACCTGCGCTTCGACCGGAAAACCGAACGTACTGAAGCGGAAACGTGCGCAGTCGCTCAGGCCCGGACCGGTGCCGTCGTGGAAAAAAATATCCGAAGCGTTGCTGTAATACACCGGCCATGCGGCGGTGTTGTCGAGCTGCGCCCACAGCTCTTCCACGGTCAGGCCGGTGATGATCATTTCGTTAGACGCGAAGTTGTCAGTTTCGCCGGGGATAAAGCCTTCCGGCCAGAGTATTGCGTTCATGTTTAGCTCCTCAGAATTAAGCGTCCGGCCCGCAGGCTGGCGTTGAGCACAAGATACGCAATAGCAAGATATTAATGAAATCATCACTTATGATGATAATCATCTTTTATTTTTATATCTGGATAACAGGCAAAAAAACAGGCAGAAGGATCGCTTCTGCCTGTTGTTTTCACCGCTATTTTACGCAGATATTACCACTGACGTTTTAGCTGATGCTGTAACGCTCAAGCCAGTGCGCGTAAGGCGCGGGCAGAACCCATGATGGGTTTTCCACGCCCAGCTCTTTTGCCAGCGCATACGGGTAATGCGGATTGGCAAGCATCGCGCGGCCAATCATCACCAGATCCATATCTTCTTCGCTGATACAACGTTCGGCGACGTCCGCAGACGCCACGCCCCAGGAGCTGGCGACCGGCAGCCCGGCTTCTTTGCGCACGCGGCGTGAAACCGGTGCCAGGAAACCTGCGCCCCACGGGATCTGCGCTTCCCAGGTGGAGAAACCGACGCTGACGTTGAGCATATCCAGCCCTTTCTCACGCAGAATGCGCGTCAGTTCGATGGATTCAGACAGCGTTTCTTCGTCGCGGCCATCGTATTCGATCACGCCAAAACGCGCGGTGATCGGCAGGTTTTTCGGCCAGACCGCGTTGACGGCGTCGAAGGTCTCAATCAGGAAACGGCTGCGACCGGCGAAATCCCCGCCGTATTCATCGGAACGGGTGTTGGAATGCACGGAGAAGAAACTCTGCGCCAGATAGCCATGGGCAAAATGCAGTTCCAGCCATTCAAAACCGGCGTCGCGCGCGCGTTTTGCCGCCGCGACGAAATCCGCCATCACGCGCTGGATATCGGCTTTTGTCATCTCTTTCGGCACTTTTGGCAGATGTTTGCCGAATGCTACCGCAGAAGGTGCGATAGTCGGCCAGCCGCGCGGATCGCCTTCTGCAATATGATCATCGCCTTCCCACGGCAGGTTGGCGCTGGCTTTACGCCCTGCGTGACCAATCTGAATCCCCGGAACAGCTCCGGCGGCTTTGATAGACTTGGCGATTTTCGCCAGTTCAGCAGCCTGCGCGTCGTTCCAGATCCCTAAGCATCCCGGAGTGATGCGGCCTTCCGGCGAAACGGCGGTCGCTTCGACGATCACCAGGCTTGCGCCACCACGCGCAAGCGTTGCGTAATGCACCTGATGCCAGTCGTTCGGCACGCCGTCAGTGGCGGAATACTGGCACATCGGCGGAACAGCAATACGGTTTTTTAACGTGACATCTTTCAGTGAAAATGGCGTAAAGAGTGCGGACATAATTTTTTCCCGGTGAGTTTGGCATCCGGCGACCAGAGTGTCGTCGGACAGCTATATGCGGAAGTGAAGAAATATTATAGTGCACATAATATTTCGTTATAACTCAAAGAGTGCCCTGCCGATGCGCAACCTTAAAAGCCTCGATCTCAACCTGTTAAAGACTTTCGACGCACTGCTCGATGAGCGTAATGTCACCCGCGCCGCCGAACGCCTGTCCCTGACGCAGCCTGCCGTCAGCAGTATGCTGACACGTCTGCGTGACAGTTTTGATGATCCGCTTTTTGTCCGTTCACGTTACGGCATTGTGCCGACTGAGCGCGCGATGGCGCTGGCGAAACCGGTAAAACGGGTCATGGCGCAAATTGAAGCGCTGCTGGAGCCGGAAGCGTTTGTCCCCGCAGAATGCGAAATGACATTCACGCTGGCGGCCACAGATTACGCATTGAGTGTGATTATTGTGCCGTTCTTTTCCCTGTTGCAACAGCTTGCACCGGGCATTCATCTGTCAGTACAACGCGCTGAAGATGCCACGATTCAGGGCCGGCTGGAACGTGGCGAAATAGACCTTGCGTTACTGACACCGGATACCACGCCACCTGATTTACACATTCGTCATCTTTACGACGAACGTTATGTTTGTACGCTGCGCAAAGGCCATCCGGCGCTGAAAAACGGCACAATTTCTCTCGAAACGTTCTGCCGGTACGATCACGCGCTGGTGTCGCTGAGCGGCGAAAACTTCCAAGGCGTGACCGATAAGGCGCTTCAGGCGCTGGGTAAAAAACGTAACGTGGTGTTGTCGGTGAACAGCTTTTTGGTGCTGCCGCCGGTGTTGCAAACCACTGACCTGATTGCCGTGGTACCGGAACGTCTGGTTCGCGACGCCTCAGGGCTTGAGGTATTACCGCCACCGCTGACGATCCCCGGTTTTACCAAAGTCGCAGCGTGGCACGAGCGCTCGCATTTATCGGCGGCGCATCAGTGGCTGCGCCAGCTTCTGGCACAAGCGTGCAGCGGGGAGTAAATCGCGCCACATCATGGTATTTTCAAGACGTCATCTGCTTTTCACATGTTAAAAAATGCGGCAATAAAACCGCGCACAGAAGGGTTATTCCATGGAAAAACGTCCGGCAGTTACCATCACTTATTGTTCCCAATGCAACTGGCTGTTGCGCGCCGCATGGATGGCGCAGGAACTGTTGAATTCGTTCAGCACCGATCTGGCGTCCGTCACGCTGGTGCCGGGTACGGGCGGAATTTACGAAATCAAAGTCGATGACGAACTGATTTGGGAACGTAAAAGAGACGGCGGTTTTCCGGACGCTGCACCGCTGAAACAGCGCGTGCGCGATATCTGCTTCCCGGACCGGGATTTAGGACATGTGGATAAGAAGAAAATTCCTGAGGAAGGACAAGCGTAATGCCGCGCGATAATCTCAACGATCTGGTGGCGTTTGTTACCGTTGCCCGCGAGAAGAGTTTTACCCGCGCCGCCGCACAGCTGGGTGTTTCACAGTCAGCGCTCAGCCATACCATTCGCGGTCTGGAATCGCGGCTCGGTATGCGGTTACTGACCCGCACCACCCGCAGCGTCTCGGCGACTGATGTCGGTGAGCGCCTGCTGGCTACGCTGGCACCGCGGTTTGATGAGATTTACAGCGAGCTGGCAGCACTCAATGATCTGCGTGATAAGCCTTCCGGCGTGATCCGCATATCCGCGACGGACTACGCCATTAACCAGCTTTTATGGCCTAAGCTGGAACATTTTCTGCATGAATACCCGGACATCACCATCGAGCTTATCAGCGACTACGGACTGACGGATATCGTCGCGAACCGTTATGACGCGGGCATACGCCTGGGTGAACAGGTGACAAATGGCATGATTTCAGCGCGAATTGGCCCGGATTTGCGCTTTGTCGTGGTCGGCTCTCCGGAATATTTCGCCAGCAACCCGAAGCCTGAAACGCCACAGGATTTACTTCAGCATCGTTGTATCAATCTGCGGCTGCCCACGCACGGGGGTTTTTACGTCTGGGAATTTGCCAAAGACGGACGCGAGGTAAAGGCCCGCGTTGAGGGTCAGGTTATTTTTAACAGCGTATATCAGATCCGTTCTGCCGCCGTTTCAGGCTTTGGCCTGGCGCATATTCCGGAAGACATTGTGGCGCCGCTGATCGCCGAAGGGAAACTGATTCAGGTGATGGATGAATGGTGCCCGATTTGGGACGGCCTGCATATTTACTACCCCAGCCGCCGGGAATCATCGCGCGCACTGGCGTTAGTCGTTAAGGCCCTGCGGGCGGGGATTTAGCGTATTTCGGCATAATTTATTTCATTAATGAGCCTGGCTCATGATGGTGTCCCATTTCCCGCTATTCATTAGCGGGAACGTTCTCCCTACACTTCCTGCTTCCTGTAACCTCCGATATCAACACGCACGGATATTCTTTCATGACGCAAACCTATCCTCAGAAAGCGGCGGAATCCCCCGTTCACGCTCACTGGAGCGCCGTATTTTCAATTGCCTTAAGCGTAGTCAGTCTGGTAACAGCAGAAATACTGCCTGTCAGTTTGTTAACGCCCATAGCCACCGATCTGGGTATCAGCGAAGGCATGGCCGGACAGGCGGTCAGCGCGACATCCATTATGGGAATGATCGCCAGCCTGTTTATCGCGGCGGCTTGCCGCAGAGTTGACCGCCGTCTGGTGCTGTTGGGTTTCACGCTGATTTCGATTGCCTCCAATGTCATTGTGGCAGCTGCGCCAGATTACACGGTGTTGCTGATCGGGCGTTTATTGCTGGGCATCAGCCTTGGCGGATTCTGGTCGATGGCGGCGGCGGTTTCAATGCGGCTGGTGCATAAATCGCTGATCCCGAAAGCGCTGTCGGTTATTTTCGGCGGCGTTTCTGTCGCGATGGCCGTTGCGACGCCGCTGGGAACCTGGCTCAGCGCTGTCACAGGCTGGCGCGGCGTATTTCTGGTCACGGCGGCGCTGGGTATTATCACGTTTGTCTGGCAGTACAGCGTATTTCCCTCCATGAAACCGGCCGGACAAACGCGCCTGAGCACATTATTCGGACTGCTGAAAAGACCACAAATCCGGCTGGCTATGGCCGGAATGGTCGGCGTATTTGGGGGGCATTTCGCCTTCTTTACTTATCTGCGTCCCTTGCTGGAAAACGTGTCGCATTTCAACGTAAGCGGTGTTTCGGCCATTTTGCTGGGCTTTGGCATCGCTAATATTCTCGGGACGGCGGCGTCAGGCATGATGCTGCGCCGCAGCCTGAAAGGCACCCTGCTTTTCATGCCTCTGATACTGGCGCTGATGGCCGCAGTTTTGGTCAGATTCGGCGAAAGTCAGCCGGTGACAGCAATTCTGGTCACACTGTGGGGATTTGTTTTCGGCGCCGTTCCGGTGGCATGGACGACGTGGCTGACTTACGCAGTACCGGATGAAACCGAAAGCGGTGGGGGTTTGCAGGTCGCGTCAATTCAGCTTGCCATCACGGCAGGTGCAACGTTGGGCGGGCTTTTACTTGATGCACACGGCACGCTGGGAACGGTCACCGGCAGCGGGATTATTTTGTTGCTGTCAGCAGGTTTGATTGGATTTATGCGCTGTAAGTCATAGCCCCGAAAGGGGATAAAACAATAAGGCAGGATCTCCATGCCTTATTGTTTTGCATCAACGCTACGCTTTACGTGAAACGTGTTCGGCTGCGGCGCGGTTGGCTTTTGCCACGGAATCAGCCAGCGTTTTACCCTGCAAAAGTGACGTACACAGCATGCCCATAAAGCAGTCGCCTGCGCCGTGCGTACTGATCAGTTCGACTTTTTCGGCGGGCATGGACTGGCTGCGTTCACCGGTTTCGCACCAGGCGACGCCGTGTTCGCCTGCCGTGACGACCACAGCCGGATAATGCTCGCCGAGCCATTCGGCAGCGGCGCGGGCGTCGGATAACGTATTCACTGCAATTCCGCTCAGGTCGCGGGCTTCGACGCCGTTGACCACCAGCAAGCTGACGGCGGATTGCAGCGCGCTGCACATCGCGCGCGCCGGGGCGGCGTTCAGGCACACGCGGATGCCGCGCTGTTTTGCCGCTTCTGCTGCCGCCAGATTGACCGCTTCCGGCACTTCGTTTTGCAGTAGCAACATCTCAACCTGTTGCCAGACAGCGTCGTGGCTAAATTGCGCGGCGTCCACCCGGTTATTGGCGTTGGAAACAACGACCGCGCCGTAATCCCCTTCTGCGTCCATCAGCGCCACGCTCATGCCCGACGGCACGCCAGTACTGACGGCCACTAACTCCGTATTCACGCCGTTATCTTCGAGCACGGAACGCAGGAAATCGCCCTGCGTATCTGCGCCAACAGCACCGGCAAAGCTGACCTGCGCGCCCGCTATTGCGGCGGACACCGCCTGATTGCCACCTTTACCGCCAAATTTGTACGAACAACCGCTGCCCATCACCGTTTCGCCTTTTTCAGGGCGGTGGTGCGCGTGGATCACGATGTCGTAATGAAGGCTGCCCGTGACTAAAATTTTACCCATTCTAGTATTCCCGAAGGTCCTGAACCGCCTGCTGGGTTTTCATCAGGTTTTTCTCCGCTGTCTTCAAATCCTTCTGCGCAATCGCCACAAATAAGGCATCCAGAATATTTAACTGGGCGATGCGGGCAGCAGCGTTTTCCCCGAGCAAGTGCGATCCCTGAGAGGTTGAATTGAGAACCACATGCGCATTGCGCGCAATAGGCGACTCGGCGTAATTGGTGATCGCGATAACTTTGGCGCCGTTGCGCGCCGCCAGTTTAATCGGGTCATTCACCGCACGGGTGGCGCCGGAATGGCTGATAGCGACCACCGCATCATCGTCCGACAAGACTGCTGCTGACATCAGCATAATATGGGCATCATCGTAGACCGTCGTTTTGATCCCGATTTTCAGGAGCTTATGCGATAAATCTCTGGCGACGGCGGCAGAACCCCCGACGGCATATAAATCGATGTGCCTGGCTTTAAAAAGAATGTCAGCGGCGCGGTTAAATTCCGACACATCGACAATAGATAATGTTTCTTCTATTGCCTGAATAGATGTGCGAAATACCTTTTCAAGTAATTGCTCCGACGAGTCTCCCGGCTCAATTTCCGCATGTAAATTTGCCACTTCAGAATAGTTGTAATAAATCAAACTGCTTCTGAAATCTCTAAATCCTGAGAAATTCAATTTCTTCGTCAATTTAACAATCATCGCCTCAGAAACATTATTTTCCTGCGCAATTTCTTTTAAAGAAGTTTGCTCAGAAAAATCAGTTTTAGACGTAATTGCGTCGACAACTTTTCTTTCCAGTGGCGTCAGATGTGGCAATTTCATACGAATTTGAGCGCCTATGGCTCGCGGATCCTGATTCATTACTTGCCTCGTGTCGCCCGGTCAATCAACATCGCTATGATAATAATAAGGCCAGTGGCAAGCAATTGATAAAACGCCTGAATATTCAGAAGCGTCAGGCCATTTCGTAATGAACCCAAAATAACCGCGCCAATCAGCGTACCGATGACACTGCCTTTGCCGCCCATCAGCGAAGCCCCGCCAATGGCCGCCGCGGCAATCGCATCCAGCTCCCATAAATTCCCCATCGTCGGCTCGGCAGCGCCCAGCCGACCAATCAGAATCAGTGAGGCCAGAGACGCCAGTACGCCGGAAATCACAAACACCGTAACTTTGGTTCTTTTGACCGGCACACCGGCGACGCGCGCGGCTTCTTCGTTACCGCCGACGGCCAGAATGTATTCGCCCAACGGCGTTTTATTCATGACCACCCACAGGATTGCCGCGATGGCGATAACAATCATAATCGGCGCCGGAACCCCGAATACCGTGCTATTGATGACCGTGCGAAACTCCATCGGGATACCGAAGATCGGGTTACCGTTGGTGAAAATCAGCGCCAGCGCGCGGAACAGCGACAGGCCGCCGAGGGTGACGATAAACGGCTGCAAACCGGCATAGGCGACTAACATTCCGCTGAAAACGCCGCACAGCGCGCCGACGCCCAGCGTCGCCATAATCGCCAGCGGAACCGGCACGCCCGCCACCATCAGCGTCGCGCCGAGTACCGCAGATAGCGCCGCCGTTGGCCCGACGGACAAGTCGATGCCGCCGGAAATAATCACCAGGGTCATCCCCAGCGCAATAATTCCGTTAATCGATGACTGCTGCAAAATATTCAGCAGGTTCGGCAGCGTGAAAAATACCGGCGAAAGAAAAGAGAACGTGATCACAATAATCAGTAAACCAATCAGCGTACCGGCATCGCGAACATTGAATTTAAATAATGCCAGAGGGAAAGTTTTTGGCTGAACATTACCTTGAGTCGTCATAATAATGGCCTTAAAAATCGGTAGGTGTCGGAGCGTATCGTTAAATTCAGACGGCTTTTTTCACATCATTAATGGCATAACGCGCGATATTTTCTTCGGTGATATCGTCGCCGTTAAGTTCTTTCGTAATTTGCCCTTCACGCATCACCAGAACCCGATCTGAGATACGAATGATTTCCGGCATTTCAGAAGAAACCACCACAATGGCTTTTCCCTGCTGCGCGAGTTTTTCAATCAGATTATAAATTTCAGACTTGGCACCGATATCAATTCCACGGGTCGGTTCGTCAAAAAGAAACACCTTATTATCGGCGGCCACCCAGCGGCCAATAATCACTTTTTGCTGATTCCCGCCGCTCAGCGTACCAATGGTTTTTTCGATATTGAGCGGACGTAACCGCAAATCCGTCATCACATCCAGCGCAGTCTGGTTCAGCTGACTTTTTTTGAGCAGACCAAAGCGGGTAAAGCGCGCCATCGACGGCAGGGCCATGTTCATTTTGACGGCGCGCTCTTTAATGATGCCTTCTTTTTTACGGTCTTCCGGCACCAGGCCAATCCCGGCGCGAATGGCGGAACTGACGTTATGTTTTTTTACCGTGACACCTTCCACTTCAATGTTGCCGCCGGTTTTGGCATCGATACCGGCGATCAATTTCAGCAACTCGGTGCGCCCGGATCCCACCAGCCCGGCAATACCCAGCACTTCGCCGGCTTTCACGCTGAACGTGGCGTTACGCACGGCTTTATCGCGGCTCAAATCTTCCACGCTCAGCACGATGCGTTCGGTGGCATATGAATGGTGCTGCACTTTTTCGATTTTGCGGCCAACCATTTTGGTCACGATCGTTTCTTCGGTTTCGTCGCAGATATTCACCACGCCGACCTGCTTGCCATCGCGCAAAATCGTGGCGCGGTCGCAGACTTTGAAGATTTCATTCATTTTGTGCGAGACGTAAATCAGCGAGACATTCATCGATTTCAGATCAGAAATCAGTTCAGCCAGGCGTTCAAATTCCGTCGGCGTCAGGCTCGACGTCGGTTCATCCATCGCTATAATTTTGGCTTCATCGAGCAGCGCACGGGCGATCTCGACGATCTGCTGCTGCGAGACTTTCAGGTTTTTGATCGGCTCATCCGGGTTAATGCTCGGATCCAGACGGCGCAGGATCGCCACCGCACGTTTGTACTGCGCCTTTCTGTCAACAAACAGCCCTTTCATTTTGGTCAGAGGCCGCCCGAGAAACATATTCTGGGCGACGGAGAGTTCAGGGACGTGCTGCAACTCCTGATGAATCATTGCGATACCGGCATGACGCGCAGACAGCGGGTTTTTCATCTGAATCACCTGCCCTTCCACCAGGATCTCGCCGGAATCGGCGCCCCGGACGCCTGACAGGATATTGAGCAACGTCGATTTTCCGGCGCCGTTTTCACCAATCAGCGCGTGGACTTCGCCCGGCCTGACGGAGAAATCAACCGCCTGAACCGCTGCCACGCCGCTGTAGCTTTTGCTGATGCCGCGCATCGTCAAACAATACTGTTCCATAAACTCTCCTCGCCCTGTTCTCTGACGCCAGACTTATTGCTGCTGTGCCAGCAACTGGCGAATCTTCGCGTTATCTTTGGTGGAGAATGCGTCGGCGTTGTCTTGGGTGATTAGTGCCTGCGGAGTGGACACCACGCGGGAAATTTTCTGGCCATTAATCAGGCGGACAACCACTTCCATCGCCACTTCGCCGGTCAACACAGGGAAGCTGTCAACCGTACCGGTCAGCTCGCCGCGTTTGATTGACGCGTACGCATCGGAAATCCCGTCGGTGCCAAAGACAGCAACCTGTTTCGATTTTCCGGCAGCCGCAACGGCTTCCACCACGCCCAGCGCCATGCCGTCGTTGTTGGCGTAGAAGCCAATCAGATCAGGATGTTGCTGTAAAATTGTCGCTGCGGCGTTGTACGCATTTTCGCGGCTCCAGTTGGCAGGAACGCTGGCGACCACGGTGAATTTCCCGCTGGCCTGAATCGTTTCTTTAAAGCCTTTGGTGCGCTGCGTTGCCGCATACACGCCCGGCTGGCCTTCAATGACCGCGACCTTGCCGCCTTCAGGGTGTTTTTTGATGAACCAGCCCGCCACGCGAACGCCGTTATCTTTTTGCACGTTGCCAACGTAATACGCCGCATTTGGCATCACGGCGTCATTGACGTTCACCACGGCAATGTTTTTGCTTTTGGCGGATTCATACGCCGGTTGCAGGTTGGCGTCGGTTTGCGGGGAGACCAGCAGGCCATTGAACCCTTGTGAAATCAGCGTTTCGGCGATAGACAGCTGGCCGAGCTGGTCGTCTTCATTGGCGGCGGCCTGATATTCCACGGTGAAGCCGTGCTTATCGGCAAAGTTTTTATAGCCCTGGCCGAGGGAACGCCAGTACTCGTTGGTCAGCGTTTTCGATACGCCGCCGATTTTCAGCGATTTATCGATAGCCGGTAACGGGCCATATTTGACGGTCAATTGTGTCCAGTCGGTGCGATCCGGTTCTGTGTCGGATTGCAGGGGCGGTAAATCCGCCGCATAAAGGCTGGAGCAAAACAGTGTAGAGGTGAGTACAGACAGTAAGAGTTTTTTCATCATCTGGCCTTCGGATTGTTATTTTTATGGTTATCACAGCGACTCGCGCTGTGGCGGTCGCTTTTATTATTGCGCCAGCATCACGTCGTTCACGATTTGCTGAGAGGCGACGGCATCCTGCCTGCTGATGGCTTCATTCAGCGCCGGGTTGTTTTCGAGTTTTTCGCACAGTTTCAGTAAACGGATCACGGTCGCGATATTGGTTTCCGCTTCGCGAACCGGATCCAGGCCGCTGGCGTCCGGGAACGTATCGAAGTAATACGCGCCTTTATAGCCGTCACGTTTCATTTGCAGCAGGAATTCCAGCGTGGCGCGCGGGTTCACGGAGCCGACCATCAGGCCGTCGTCGCGTTTGCCCCAGCCGTCGTTGAGATCCAGCCCGAGCAGGCGTGAACGGCGCGCTACCATCGCTGCGGCAAACGCCGGGACTTCATTGGCAAACAGCACATGCGCGAAATCCAGCGTGATCCCTAAATTCTTGCAACCGGCTTCTTCCACCGCCAGCAGGCAGGTGGTGGCGTTCGGGAAGATGCTGTACGCGCGCGGTTCGTTGGGTTTGTATTCAATGCTGACGTCGAGGTCCGGCGCATATTCCGCCACTTCGCGCACTGCGCTGACCGCGTCTTCCCACATTTTTTTGTAGTCAGCCTGGAAGCAATAATCGAAACCGTCCTGGCCCATCCACAGCGTCATGATGCTGGCACCAAATTCACGCCCGGCGTCGATGCCGCGTTTGGTTAACTCAATCGCCTGACGACGAATTTTTGGATCCGGGTTGGTGAATGCACCGATTTTAAATTCCGGAGCATCCCAGCGCATTTGCATCCCGTTGACCGCCAGCCCGACTTCTTCGATTTTCTGACGCATGGATTTAACGTCATCAGTCATGTGCTGAGGATAATTCAGGTCCAGATGTGTCAATCCTTTAACCGTAGCTGCACGTTCGATCATTTGCAGCACTGAAGGTTTGCCTTTCAGTTCCGGCCAGTAAAGATAAGCCCCCGAGGCAAACGAGTTCAGACGTGTGGCAAATTTAAGTTCTGACATGGGGTGTCCTTTGTAAACTGATTCGTAATGTACTTTCCTTCTTCACGATATTACGTGAAGTAGTGCATTACTATCACCCGACGAAAAAACCCGCAAGATCCCTTGCAGGTTTTGTGATCAGATTTGAGAGGAGTTTCACGAAATTCCGGTAAAGCGTGGTGGGAATAGTGAGTTGGAGGCTGATGACGATAAATTTCACGCAGAAATAAAAAAGGGCGCTATTTCTTCCCTATAAACCTCCGTTTTTCTGTGACACATCTCAAGTTTTTCGCTTTTCTGCCGTTATCTAAATCTTAAGATTCCTTCCAGGGAAACGCCCATGTTAAAGACCATCCGTTCGCGCATTATTACAGCCTGCATCGCCATTGTGGCCTGCTCGCTGGTGATCAATACCTTCCTCAGTTACACCGTTGCAGATAAATACAACAGTCAGGCGACAGATACCACGCTGAACGCCCTGACCTCCAGCCACACGCAAGGGATCAGCGATTGGGTCAGTTCAAAAACAGGGATGATTGTTTCACTTCAGCCAGTTGCGTTAACGGAAGATCCGATTCCGGTACTTAAACAAATTGCCAGCGCGGGCGGGTTTACCAACGTCTACGTCGGTTATGCGAATAAAACCGCGAAATTCTCCGATCCGACCGGCGTGCCGTCCGACTACGATCCGACGGGCCGTCCGTGGTACAAGCAGGCAGCCGAAGCCGGGCATCCGGTCGCCACGCCGCCGTATATTGATGCCGGCACCGGTAAGTTAGTGGTCACATTCGCCGTACCCGTGATGGACGGCGGTACATTGAAAGCCATTGTCGCCGGTGATGTCTCGATGGACAGCGTAGTGAATAACGTCAATACCATCCATCCGACGCCCGGCAGTTTCGGCATGCTGGTGGATAAGTCCGGTGTCATCATCGCGCACCCGGACGATAAGCTGGCCCTGAAACCGTTCAGTTCGTTGGCGGAAGGTGTGAATTTGCAGGATTTATTCGCAGCGAAAACGCCGGTGGATATTCAGCTTAATGGCGCAACAAAGCGCGTTCGGGCCCTGCCGGTCGCGGGCACCGAATGGTACACGCTTGTGTTGCAGGACAAGAGCGAGTCAACGGCGGGTATGCGTTCGTTGCTGACCTCTTCGGTGATTACGCTGATTGTGATCGTGCTGATTTCAGCCGCCGTTGTCGGCCTGATCATCACAAAATCCTTCCACCGCCTGTCTGTGGTTCGCGATACGCTCAACGCTATCAGCTCCGGCGAAGACGATCTGACCCAACGTTTACCGACCGACGGCCACGACGAAGTCACGCAAATTGCCCGTGCGTTCAACACGTTCGTGGATAAACTCAGCAAGGTGATGTCCGAAATCCGCACCACCAGCGAATCCGTCAAAATTGCTGCCGATGAAATTGCCGCAGGAAATAACGATTTGTCAGGCCGTACTGAATCCGCTGCTGCCAGCCTGCAACAAACAGCCGCGTCGCTGGAGCAGATCACCGCGACGGTTTCGCAGTCCGCCAGCTCCGCTAAACAGGCCAGCGCGACGGCAAAATCCGCCTCAGAAGCCGCCACACGCGGCGACGAAGTGGTGACGAAAGTCATTACGACGATGGAAACGATTGAAAGCGCATCGTCAAAAATCGGTGATATCACCGGCGTCATTGACGGCATTGCGTTCCAGACCAACATTCTGGCGCTGAACGCCGCGGTGGAAGCCGCGCGTGCCGGTGAACAGGGCCGCGGGTTTGCCGTGGTTGCCAGTGAAGTGCGCAGTCTGGCGCAGCGCAGCGCCCAGGCGGCAAAAGAGATCAAAGTGCTGATTGAATCGACGGTGAGCAGCGTGGCATCGGGTTCCGCGCAGGTGCGTCTGGCCAGCGACAGCATGAGTGAAATCGTCAGTAACGTGTCGAACGTCAGCAGCGTGATGATGGAAATCACTCACGCGTCCGAAGAGCAGATGCTGAGTATTCATGAAATCAACAAGGCGATTACTCAGCTGGATGGCATGGTGCAGCAAAATGCGGCGATGGTTCAGGAATCTACCGGCGCAGCGTCAGCCTTACAGGAACAGGCCACCGGGCTGGCGCTTGCGGTCGGGCATTTCCGGGTCTGATGAAGTCACCTGAGTAAGATGTTAATAACAGCGCCCGGATTTTATCCTCCGGGCGTTTTTGCTTTATTTTTCCCCCTTCACACGTGATTTTTACCGACCTCAGTTTTTTGCAATGTCTGTTTTATGCTAGGATTTTGATAAGAATATATAAAAACAGCTGTCACCTCTGAGGAATAATGAATGAAGTATCCTGTTGATTTTCGATGGACTCAAAAACACGAGGATTATTGCTTACGCCATAAGATCCATCTTAAATTTCCTGAGATAGTGAAAGGGATATATAAAAAGAGAAACATATTTCTTTTTAAAAAAGGGGAGAAAATAAAATTCACCTCAGATGTTTGGGTCGAAGAATATGCCTCAATGCCGCGAAAAAGTTTCTGCTCAATGGGCGCATATTCTTACGCGTGCAGTAAATTACCCAACAACCTCAAAATCGGCAGGTTTTGCAGCCTGGCGGCCGGGGTACGGATTATGGGGCCGCAACATCCTATCCACCGGTTCACGACCAGCCCCCTGACATACCATGATTTTTTCCCGAAAGTAGCGCAGGAACAATTTGGTGAAATAATGAACATTGCCGGGTTCGACTATATGCCGGCGCCGACATTATTAGGCCATGACGTCTGGGTTGGGGAACACGCCGTATTAAAAGGCGGCATCACCATCGGAAATGGCGCAGTTATTGCGGCCAATGCCGTTGTCACCAGTGATGTGCCGCCTTACGCCATCGTCGGCGGAATTCCGGCTAAGATCATTAAATATCGCTTTGCACCGGATATTATTGACCGGCTACAGGCGACTGAGTGGTGGGAATATAAAATTACGGATCTGCCAGATGTCACCCATTCGGATGACATTTTTTATTTTCTCCAACAGATGGAAGAAAAAATAGCCCGTGGCGAAATAAGAAAACATCAATATAACGTGGTTAATATCACGCAAGAGTTAGCAAAAATATAAGAATATCCACGCCGGCGCAAAGCACCTCAGGGGTGTGGCCGGCGCGGTTCATGACTTTCCTGTTTTCGCTGCAAAACTGGCCGACAGCCGGTCCAGCAAAATCGCCATCAGCACCACCACAATTCCGCTTTGTAACCCGAGCCCAATATCCAGCTGCTGAATGCTGCTGAGAATATCATTCCCCAGACCACCGGCTCCGACCATCGAGGCGATAATCACCATCGACATTGCCATCATAATCGTCTGGTTCACGCCCGCCATAATTGCCGGTTGCGCGGCAGGCAGCTGCACTTTCCACAGCAACTGCCACGGCGTACAGCCGAACGCCAGCCCGGCTTCAATACGCGCCTGGCTCACCTGGCGGATCCCCAGATCCGTGAGGCGCACCACCGGCGGCATGGAAAATAAGATGGTGGCAAAAATGCCCGGCGGACGCCCGAGGCCAAACAAAATGGTCGCGGGGATCAGATAAACAAACGCGGGCATGGTCTGCATGAAGTCCATCAGGGTGCGCACCACGCTGCCGACGGTGGTGCGGCGTGCGCTCCAGATCCCCAGCGGAATGCCAAACAGCAGGCTGAAAAATGTCGAAGAAAGCGTCAGCGCCAGCGTGATGGACGCGTGATCGCTGTAGCCGCTGTAAACGATGTAAAGCGTGGCGAGCAGCGCAAACAGCGCGAAACCTTTGCCGATACGCCAGAAGCCAATCGCGACGGCCAGAAACACCAGCCCCCACGGCGAGAGCCAGCCGGTCAGGGTTTCCAGCCCACCGGCAACGGCGTCGATGCCTGCCGAAAGGCCATCAAAAAAACCGCCGGCATGCACCAGCAGCGCGTGAATGGCGCTGTCGATCTGACGGCTAAAATCTAAGGGGTAAGCCATAGCGTTCTCTGTTTAAAAGACTTAAAGCGGCGACTGCCAGACATCGGCGTAAGATTCGGCCAGTTGCCAGCGCGAGGTATCCACGCCGGAGAAAAAGTGCCGGACATAAGGCGACGCCGGAGCGTTAATGATGTTTTCCGGCGTACCGACCTGCACCAGTTTGCCCTCCTCCATAATCGCAATGCGCGTCCCCAGACGCAGCGCTTCTTCCATATCGTGTGTAACGAAAACCACCGTGCGCTGCTGTTCTGCCTGAAGCGCCAGCAGCAATGACTGCATGTCGCGCCGGATAATCGGATCCAGCGCCGAGAACGCTTCATCCATCAGCAGCACCGCAGGGTTCACCACCAGCGCCCGCGCCAGCCCGACGCGCTGCTGCATGCCGCCGGAAAGCTGATGCGGATACTGCACGGCAACGTGCGCCAGCCCGACTTTTTCCAGCATCGCGTACGCCCGTTTGTGCCGTTCGTCACGACTGACGCCCGACACTTCCAGCCCGAACGCCACGTTATCGAGCACGGTGCGTTCGTCAAACAGCGCAAACGACTGAAAAACCATGCCAATCTGGCTGCGGCGTAGTTCAATCATTTCGCGGGCATTCAGGCTGCCCAGCGCCTGCCCCTGAAACAGGACATCGCCGGAACCCGGCTGAATGAGAAAATTGAGCGTGCGCAGCAGTGTCGATTTCCCCGAGCCGGAAAGCCCGACAATAACAAAGATCTCACCGGCTGTTATTTGCAAACTAATATCGTCCAGCGCATTGACCGGGGGTTTATTTTCCTCGCGGGAAAACAGTTTCTTTCCGGTAGCGGAAGAATAACTTTTAAAAACACGACGTAACTCGATGATGGATTGCGTCATAATGGTTTCGCACTCTGTTAATTATCCTGACACGCTAACTCAAAATAATAAAATAAGTGATGTCTTTTGGAATTCTATATAGAGTTATTTCGCATTAGCTTATGACTATTTGTGAAATACACTCTATTTCTGCCGGGAAACGGGGCCGGAATGATGATGAAAATTCCATGCTTCATTCAGCAGCCAGCGGGTGACTTTTTCCTGCTGTACGGACGCCGGTTTACTGCCGGAAGAGATGAGATAATAGCCCCGTTCCGTGCGGACTTCCGGTCCGCAAACGAACAGCTGACGGCTCTCCAGCAACGCCGAAATCAACGGCCGCCAGCCGAGCGCAATCCCCTGTCCTTCGACCGCGGCCTGGATCACCAGCGAGTACGCATTAAAGGTGCGCGATCCGGCGTGATGTTGCGCGGACAATCCCTGCGAACGAAACCAGTCTTCCCATGTCAGCCAGCGCTGTGGCCGGGTTTCCGGCAGTTTCAGCAGCGGGAAATGCATCAGTTTTTCCGGCAACGGATCATCGCCAAGTTTATCCATAACCACCTGATTACAAACAGGAATAACATCCTCGGGAAACAGCTTTTGCGCATGCGTTCCCGGCCAGCTACCGTTGCCGAAATAGATCGCCAGATGGGCGTTGTTATCGCGAAAATTATAGTCATTTGGCGAGGTCGATACCTGCACTTCAACGCCAGGAATCAGCGCCTGAATCGCGTTCATCCGCGGCATCAGCCAGTAGGTGGCGAAGCCCATATCGGTGTCAATCCGCAGCGTACTGCGCTGATATCGCGTGCGTTCTATCTGCTCGCTGATGTCGCTCAAGCTGGCGCGGACAATCTGGTAAAGCGCACTGCCGGATTCGGTCAGTTGCACGCCCCGGTGACGCCGTTCAAACAGCGGTCCGTTGAGCAGATTTTCCAGCATCTGAATACGCTGACTGACCGCCGGTTGCGAAAGTCCGAGTTCATTTCCCGCCGCGGTAAAATTACCGTGTCGCGCGGCGGCTTCAAATACCACTAAAACTTGTAACGGAGGTAATTCTAATTTACCTGCCATAAACCCACCTTATGCCATGATAATTTAATAACCTCTTCACAGAATGAAAAAGGCATGCGATAAAAATATCACGATTCGCTAATTAATTTTTCTTTCAGGCTAATAATGCTTATAAATAAACCGAATATCGTTATTCTTATGGCCGATCAGTTAACCGCCGGGGCATTACGCACCTACGGAAATAATGTCAGCCTGACGCCAAATATCGACAAACTGGCCAACGAAGGCGTGGTCTTTGAATCCGCCTACTGCAACAGCCCGCTGTGCGCCCCTTCCCGCGCGGCACTAATGACCGGCCAGTTTTTGTCAAACAACGGCGTTTACGACAACGCCGCGGAATTTCGCGCCGACTCGCCAACCTTCTGCCATTACCTGCGAGAACAGGGTTACCAGACCTGGCTTTCCGGCAAGATGCATTTCTGCGGCCCGGACCAGTTGCATGGTTTTGACGAGCGCCTGACCACCGATATTTATCCGGCAGACTTTGGCTGGACGCCGGACTGGGCAAATCCGGAACGCCGTCTGGACTGGTTCCACAACATGAGTTCAGTGCTGGAAGCCGGTGAGTGTGTACGTACTAACCAGCTGGATTTCGATGATGAAGCACTGTTCATGGCGCGCCAGCGGTTGTATGACGCGGCGCGCAAACCGGACGATAAGCCGTTTCTGCTGCTGCTTTCACTGACGCATCCGCATGATCCGTTTGCTATTCCGCGCCGTTATCTCGACCGCTTCAACGCGGAAGATATCGACCTGCCGAAAACCGGCGCGGGCGACGTGGAAGACGACGCGCACTCGCAGCGCCTGCGCGCCATGTATCAGCTCGAAGAAGGGTTACTCAGTGACGAACAAATCCGCCGTGCCCGTCACGCCTACTACGGCTCGATTGCCTACGTGGATGACTGTTTTGGTGAAGTGGTCCGCACGCTGGAAGAAACCGGTCAGGCGGAAAACACCGTGGTATTTGTGATTGCTGACCACGGCGAAATGCTGGGTGAACGCGGGCTGTGGTACAAAATGACCTTCTTCGAAGGGGCCGTGCGCGTGCCGCTGATCGTCCACAATCCGAAACGCTTTGCGCCCCGCCGCGTCGGCGGCAATGTCTCGCTGGTGGATTTACTGCCGACGTTTACCGAACTGGCGGGCGGCGCGGAACGCCTTGAGCATCCGGTTGCCCCGCTCGACGGCCACAGTCTGGTGTCTCATCTTAAAGGCCAGCCGGGGCCGGACGAAGCCTGCGCTGAATATCTGGCGGAAGGCGCAATTGAGCCGATGGTGATGATCCGCCGCGGGCCTTGGAAATACATTCATTCGCTGACTGAAGCGCCGCATCTGTACCAGCTTGAGCAAGATCCGTTTGAGCTGAAAAACCTCGCGGCGCTGGCTGAACATCGCGATACCGTCGCGGCGTTTGCGGCCGAAGTCGCCGCCCGCTGGGACTTAAATACCCTGAACAAGCAGGTTCGCGCCAGCCAGTTAAAAAGGCTGTATCTGACCGAAATCGCCGGGCGGGATGCCATTCCGCAATGGGATTTCCAGCCGCATCAGGCCGCTTCGCAACGCTTTATCCGTAACCACCAGACGCTGGACGAGCAGGAAGCTTTTGCCCGTTACCCGCGCCCTTATAAACACCCGACCGGGGAATAATGATGATGATAAAAAGACTTACCGCGCTGACGCTTCTGGCCAGTGCCAGCCTGCTGCCGTTGAGCAGTTTCGCCGCTGACGACGCCCGATGTGCCACCGTTAATCAGTCCGACCCCGGCTGGACGGATATTGCGGCGACCAACGCCGTGTCCGGCGTGGTGCTGAACGCGCTGGGTTATCAGCAAAAGGTGCAAAACCTTTCGGTCGCTCTGGCATTTCAGGGATTGAAAACCGGCCAGCTGGATGTGTTTTTAGGTAACTGGATGCCCGCGCAAGCACCGGTTATCGCGAAATTTACCGATGACATCCGCGTCATCGGCGCTAATTTACCGGCGGCCAAATTTACGCTGGCCGTGCCGGATTACGTGGCAAAAGCGGGCGTGAAGGATTTCGCCGATCTGGAGAAATACGCGGATAAGTTTGATCACAAGATTTACGGCATCGCGCCGGGCGCACCGGCAAATCAGAACATCAAGAAGATGATCGACCAGCATGATTTTGGTTTGCAGAACTGGAATCTGGTGGAGTCGAGCGAAAGCGGCATGCTGGCGCAAGTGACCCGAGCGGTCAGCCGTCAGCAGTGGATCGTGTTTCTGGGCTGGGAACCGCATGCGATGAATACGCGCTTTAAGCTGACGTATCTGAGCGGTGGCGATAAATGGTTTGGTGCGAACTATGGCAGCGCGACGGTGAACACTGTGACGCGCAAAGGTTTTGCCGAACAGTGCCCGAATCTCAACCGTTTCTTCACGCAGCTGAAATTTAACGTACCGCTGGAAAATGCCATCATCACCCGCGTGCTCGATGACAAGCAAAGCCCGGAAGACGCCGCGCGCGCCGAACTGGCGAAACATCCGGAACTGCTGACCGGCTGGCTGAACGGCGTGACCACCCGCGACGGCAAACCGGCAGAAAGTACGGTGAAAAAAGCACTGGGGATCTGATCGCCAGGAATAAAGGCACAAAAAAAAGCAGGCAACTTATGTGCCTGGTTTTTTTGTGTCTGACGTTTATCAGTCAGCTGGTTAACCAGCCATATCCTTCAACTGTCTCTCCACCAGCGTGACCCAGATGCCTATTCCCAGCGGAATGAGATCATCATTAAAATCGAAACGGGCGTTGTGCAGCGACGCGGAAGGTTCTGCGCCGTCAGCACCCAACCAGAAATAAGCGCCGGGACATCGCTCGAGCAAATACGCGAAATCTTCTGCCGCCATCGACGGCGGATTATTGAAATGAACTTTTGTGACGCCCGGCGAGTTCTCCGCGGCTTCGCGCACAATTTCTGCCTGCGTCGGATGGTTTTTCGTGACCGGATAACCAAATTCCCAGCGGACTTCGCCTTTGACGCCAAACGGCAACGGCACGGCTTTGACGTATTCTTCAATCAGCCGCCAGCAGGTCATGCGCGTTTCATTGCTCTGGCAGCGCAACGTGCCAGACATGTGCAGCGTTTCCGGAATTACGTTGATCGCCTCGCCCGCCTGTAACTGCGTCAGGCTGATCACCGTTTGTTCGAGCGGCGACAGGCGGCGTGAAATCAGACTTTGCAGTGACAAAATCAACTGCGCGCCCGCCACCACCGGATCTGCGCCCAGTTCCGGCATCGCCGCATGGCAGCCTTTGCCGGTGAGCGTGATGTAGAAATTATCCTGCGACGCCATCATCGCGCCCTGACTGACGGCGACTTCACCGACCGGCAGGCCGGGCCAGTTATGCAGGGCGTACACTTCCTGCATCGGGAAACGTTCAAACAACCCTTCATTAACCATCATCTGGCCGCCCCCGGCGTTCTCTTCCGCAGGCTGGAAAATGAAATGTACCGTGCCATGAAAATGGCGGTTTTCACTGAGATGTCGCGCCGCGCCAAGTAACGTCGCCGTATGACCATCGTGGCCACAGGCGTGCATCAGGCCGGGATTTTGCGAGACGTGTTCGAAATCATTGAGTTCCTGAATCGGCAGCGCATCGATATCCGCGCGAAGGCCAATTGACGGCCCTTCGCCGTTGCGCAGAGTCGCGACGATACCGGTTCCGGCGAGTCCGGTGTGAACGTCAAGGCCGAAAGACAGCAGCAGTTCACTGATTTTTTGGGAAGTATGATGTTCATTCAGACCCAGCTCTGGCCGGGTGTGGAGTTCACGGCGTAACTGTTTGGCTTGTTTAATAATCTGCTCGGAAATGACCGCCATAAACCCTCTGTGCTGACCTGAATTCAGTGCGGCGGGCCTGACCCGCGGGCACATTGTTAATTTAAAGTATCACATTCAGAACGATTGGGTTAAACGTCAAATAAGGCCACCACCGCTGGTCAGAGGACGCGGATTGCGCGCCTTGCGCATTTTCAGATTTTGCCCAGTACTTGCCGGATCATTCAGTTGCGCTTGAATGAAAAGCGCGTTCTGAAATCGTACTTTTATTGCCCGTAATGGTTATTCAGAATCGCTAAGTTATATTGCCTTGTCCTGCCGTCTGAAATTTGCCTTAATGCAGTTTTTTATCACTATCAATATTAAAACCTTCTTTCCACATAAAAATTACATTTATATTAATTCAACAATAAAATTAACCTTTATTATTATTTCTCATCGCAACCCGGAGTTTTGTAATTTAAATACTTCTGGTCAGTAACAAAAAATACCGGCATAGTCGTTTAGTCATGGAATACGCTTACAATAATCTGGAAATAAAAAATACACAGCCGTAACAACATAATAACGATAGTTATAATAATTTTAAGCGTTACAGAGGTTCTTCTATGCGCGTAAACATGCCAGTGACTCAACATGAATATGGTTTAGATCCTGATACCACCTTAATGTCCACGACGGATATCAACAGCCGGATTATTTATGCGAACTCCGCGTTTATTAATGTCAGCGGATTCTCCGAAGACGAACTGATCTTCAAACCACACAATATAGTCCGCCACCCGGACATGCCGGTCGAAGCCTTTGCCGACATGTGGTTTACCCTGCAACAGGGCGACAGCTGGACGGGACTGGTGAAGAACCGTCGTAAAAATGGCGACCACTATTGGGTGCGTGCCAACGTGACGCCCGTACATCATCAGGATAAATTGACGGGATATATTTCCGTGCGCAATAAACCTGCTGAGCACGAAATTAAAGCCGCAGAAGAATTATACAAATTAGTTAAAGATAAAAATGCCGGAAGCCGGAAATTCTATAAAGGTCTGGTGGTGCGTACCGGTTTATTTTCACTCTTTTCGGTATTACAAAAACTTCCGGTGAGCTGGCGTTTACGTTTACCGTTATTTATCGCGGGCATTTTTCCTCTGTTATTTCCGCTGACGGGGATGGCTCAGTCATGGGTGGCTATTTCCACGATTATCCTGTTACTGCTGGCTGATCTCTTTTTACAAACCCAAATCCGCAATCCGATAAAAACGATTCTGGGTCAGGCGCAGCAAGTGGTCTCGGGGAAAAAAGCCGATTCCGTGCATTTTAACCGCGTCGATGAAATTGGTTTACTGATGCGTTCAGTGAATCAGTTTGGACTGAATCTGCATTCTCTGGTGGAAGATGTCGGGACGCAGGTCGGCGGGATTTCAAATATCAGCAATCTGATGTCGAAAAACAGCACGGCGCTCAGCGCACGAACTGAAGAAACGGCGGCCAATCTTCAGCAAACGGCTGCGGCGATAGAGGAGATTGCCGGTGCCGTCGGGCAAAGCGCTGACACGGTGATTCAGGCCAGCAAACTGGCGGACAGCGCCGCATCCGTGGCGAAGAAAGGCGGCGAAATCATGCAGGACACTATCGGCATGATGCAGTCAATTTCGCAGGCCAGCAGCAAGGTCGTGGACATTATTTCCGTGATTGACGGCATTGCCTTCCAGACCAACATTCTGGCGCTCAATGCCGCCGTGGAAGCCGCCCGCGCCGGAACCGAAGGCCGCGGATTTGCCGTGGTCGCCGCCGAAGTGCGCGTGCTGGCACAGCGTTCCGCCACCGCCGCCAAAGAAATCAAAGCGCTGATCGAAGCGAATATGCACAGCGTTGAAACCGGCGGCCACATGGTGGAAAGCGCCGGTAAGCAGATCAGTGAAATTATCGGTGAAGTGGTGCAGATGTCGGGGCTGATTAAAGAAATCAGTCACGCCACCAGTGAGCAGACATCGGCGCTTTCACTGATTAATACGTCGCTGGCACAAATTGAAACCATGACACAAGACAATGCCGGGATGGTGGCGCAATCTTCTGAATCGGCTGAAACGCTGAACTATCAGGCGACGCGGCTGAAAAGTGCCATCGACGTGTACGGCGGGCAGATGACAAAAATGGAGAGCCGTTCTGCCCTGCTGACGGGGTTTGGGAAAGTCACTGTCAGTTAAGGAATATTCAGATGCTCATTTTTGCCGCGCCAGAAACCGGGAGTACAGCCGTATTCATTCTGAAAATGACGGATGAAATGGGCGCAGTCGCTGAACCCCATGCGCACGGCGATTTCGGTAATACTTTCCTGCGTATTATTCAGCAGCCAGCACGCGTAACGCAGTCTGGCGCTGCGGATAAATTCCCGCGGGCTTTTCCCCAGTTCAGCATCAAACAACCGGGTTAACTGCCGTGCGCTGAGCCGGACCTGATGCGCCAGCCACGCCGTGCTCAGCGGGCGCGCCAGATATTGCTCAATCAGCATCACCGCCTGCCGTAAACGGGGATCTGAAATCAGGGAGATATTCGCCAGCCTTGAAACGGCGGCGGTACGAAAATCATCATGACCCAGTGATAAACGGTGGCTGGCTTTTGCCGCCGTCTCTTCACCCGCGTGCTGGCGGATCAGTTCAGTGGCCAGCGTGAGCGTCGAAATACCGCCAGGGCAAGTCAGGACGTCCCCTTCATCGATAAAATCAAACCCTTCTTCGGCATACACGCCCGGAAATCTTTTGCAGAATTCTTCATTGTGAAACGGATGTACCGACGCGCGGCGGCCATTAAGCAAACCGGCTTTTGCCAGAATAAAGCTGCCGGTGCCAATCCCGACCAACGGCACACTGGCCTGATGTGCGCGTCTGATATATTTAAGATCGTCTGCCTGTCCGTGCGATAAACATTTCAGCGTTCCGCCAATAATGGCGAGGTAATCATAATGTTCGGGGAATTCATGCGCCCTGCCGGGTTTCACGCTGATGCCGGTATTACTGTTCACCGGCACCTCCGGTTTTGCGCTGATAATACTCAGCTGGCATTGTCTTTTATTTCCGGCATGTGCGGCATAACGCATGGCATCCATCATTCCCGACAGCGCCAGCAGCGGAAATTCCGGCCATAAAATTAATCCGATATGTAATTTCTCCCCGGGGGGAGGAATTTTTTCGCCTGCGGGAGAAGAAACAGCGGCAGATGTTTTCATTATTTTTCCCTCGTATTTATGGCTGGGAATTATAACGAGCAATTAACAACCACTTATCTCAACAGATCGTCAACGCGGCCAAACCTCAGGATTTCTTAATCGCCAAATCTTCACGCTTGAAACCAAACAATTAACGTTAATCACACAAGCGGAGTGCGGCACTTCACATTTCCTGAGTTTTCTTCACTAACATAACTTTACATTCGAATTCTACTATGGCCCGGCAAATGAGCGATTCGTGCTTAATTGCATCAATTTCTGGTGTTTGTTTTGAGATTCACATGCACGTCTTTAAGTCTTCAGCGCCGCCCCCAGGATGGGGCTGAATTTTAAATACAGGGTTGATTTCAGCATCAGAATGAAAAGGAAATACGCCGTTCTGCGTTATGAAACGTCGCCGTCGTATTAATCAACTGTAAGTAAATAGGGAATTTTGCAATGAAAAAACTGGCCTTCTTATCTGTTACGGCAATGTCTGTTCTGTTCGCTTCTCAGGCATTCGCCCTTTCCGATAATACGATCACTTTCCAGGGTGAAGTGACGGCGGAAACCTGTTCTGTCACCATCAACGGTAACAGCGCAAAACCTCTGGTTCTGCTGCCAAGCGTTAACGCAAGCTCGCTGGCTGCAGCAGGTCAGACTGCCGGTCAGGCGACTTTCGATATCGGTGTTTCCGGTTGTACTGGCAGCGCAGATGCTGCAACTAAAGTTTCCAGCGTCTTCGCCGGTAGCAGCGTTGCGACCACTGGCGACCTGAGCAACGTGGCAACCACTGACGCTGCAACTAACGTAAACATCCAGATCCTGGATACCAAAGCCACAGCAATCGACTTCTCCTCTCCGTTCACAGCTGACGGTGACCTGACGCTGGCTGCCGGTGAAACTGCTGCAACCGCTACCTACACCGCACAATACATTGCAACCGGTAAAGCAACCGCGGGTGCGGTTGAATCCACTCTGCAATACGCAGTGAGCTACAACTAATACCTTAAAAAATCAGGGATGTTTATTTCTCTGAATACCTTATTCAGATTAATTAAGGCCACGGATGGCCTGTTAACTCCTTTCCAGAATATCAGTCAGTATTTTCACGGGTGGATATTATGTCCCGCTTTCAATGGCGTAGCATTTTCTTATTTGTATTCGCACTGAGCGCTTCATTCAGTGCCTCAGCCAGCGTCGTCATGACCGGCTCACGCGTTATTTACCCCTCTGATGCGAAATCAGTGGACGTTCAGCTGAGGAATAATGACGAATTCCCTTACGTTATTCAGGCCTGGTTTGACAGCGGCGATCAGAATTCCACACCGACAACCGGTAAAGCGCCTTTTGTCGCCACACCACCCACATTCAGAATTGCCGCCAAAGACGGGCAGGTATTACGCCTGTTCTTTACCGGTGAAAAAGCCTTACCCCAGGATCGTGAATCCGTTTTTTATTTTAATTTCCTGCAAGTACCTCCGTCCAATATTGGCGGAGATAAAGGCAACCAGATGGTCATTATGCTGAAAAACAGGCTGAAGGTGTTTTATCGCCCGGCCGGTTTAAAAGCCAATAATAAGAAGATTTTTGATTATCTGAGTTTCAGCAATATCACCGCCAATAATATCCGCATTACCAATGCCTCACCTTTTTATATTTCACTCGGCAAGGTCGCGGTGAAAGGGGTGAATGCAAAAGATAAGCCGCCAATGATTGCGCCTTTTGCCGCCGCGGATGTGGCGCTGAATGCAGGAAAAGTCACCGATAAGGACGTTCAGGGAATAGAAATCGGTCTGGTTAATGATTATGGAGCAACAGTGACACATGAGTATCCAATCCAAAAATAACAACAGGGTCTTCCGTCTGGCGGTGCTGACCTGTGTGATTAAAGCGTCATTGTTCTCTCATTCTGCGTTTGCCGAAGATTACCGTTTCGACAGCCATTTGCTCGCCGGTTCAGATTTCGCAGGAAGCGTGGATCTGGATAAATTTAACGAAACCCAAATCAGTGTTCCGGAAGGCCAGCAAACGCTGGATATCAGCCTCAACGGCATCAAAATTAAAAGTCAGGTACCGGTGCAGTTCCGCAAAGTGAAAGCGACGGATAAAAGCGCGCAGCCATGTCTGGACGTTGAGCTGATGAAGCTGTTGCAGCTGAAATCCCAGCCGCTGAAAGGCACGCAGAAACAGTGCGTCTTTTTGTCAGAAATCACGCAACAGGGCAGCTGGAAAATACAGCAATCGACCCTGACGCTGAATTTTTTAATTCCGCAAATTCTGCTGAACCGCCAGCCGCGCGATTACATTCCGATTTCAGAATGGAATGCCGGTGCGCCGCTGGTATTTTTACGCCACAACACCAACTTCACGCGCAACATCATGCGCGACGTTCACTACAACTATGTCTGGAGCATGATCAACGCCGGGGCAAATATGGGCATGTGGCAACTCCGCCATCAGGCCAATTTGCGCTATATGGAAAGCAGCACCAGCGGCGATCACTACAAATGGAACACCGTGCGGACGTGGGTGCAGCGCCCGGTTCCTTCCCTTTCCAGCGAGCTGATGGTCGGTGATACCTACACCGACAGTTCAATGTTCGGCTCGATGTCGTTTAACGGCGTGAAGCTGGCCACCGATCAGCGTATGTGGGCGCAGGGAAAACGTGGTTACGCGCCGGAAGTGCGCGGCGTGGCGAGCACCAATGCGCGCGTGATGATCCGTCAGGCCGGTAATCTCATTTATGAAACGCAGGTGCCACCCGGCCCGTTCCTGATTGACGACCTTTACAACACGCGCAGTCAGGGGGATTTACAGGTTCAGGTGATTGAAGCCGACGGCAAATCGTCGTTCTTCGTCGTGCCTTACGCCGCCGTGCCGAACTCCATGCGCCCCGGCAACCTGAGTTATCAGTTTGCCGCCGGTAAAGTCCGCAATTATTACTCGGTGCAAAATGCCTTCACCGAAGGCGTGCTCCAGTACGGCGTGAATAACAGTATTACGTCCAACACCGGCGCGCGCTTTGCCAATGATTATCAGGCATTGCTGGTCGGCGGCGTGTTTGCATCCGAACTCGGAGCGTTATCGCTCAATACCACCTGGTCTCATGCGCGGGTGGAAAACGATCAGTCGAAAAGCGGCTGGCGTGCGGAGATGTCGTACAGCAAAACGTTTGAAACCAATACCAACATCGTGCTGGCCGCATACCGCTATTCCACCGCCGGTTACCGCGACCTCGAAGACGTGCTGGGCGTTCGCCGTCAGGAAAATGGCGGAACAAACTATTATTCCGACACGCTGAAACAACGTAACCGCTTCACCGCCACGCTCAGCCAGAACATGGGTGACTACGGCACCGTCGCCCTCAGCGGCAGCAGCACGGACTATTACAACAACCGTTCTCGCATCACCGAGTTGCAGCTTGCTTACAATAATATGTGGAAGAAGCTCAGCTATAACATCAACGTCGGCCGCCAGCGTTCGAGCTGGAGCAACGATAACGTCTACAGCGTGAACGATGCCGATTACGATTCGAGCCGTTATCAGAAATACACGGAGAACGTAATTTCCATTGGCCTGTCCATACCTCTGGACTGGCGCGATTCCCGCTCGAGCGTGTCGTTTGACATGATGAAAGACAAAAATACCCGTTCGGCAATGACCACCCTTTCCGGCTCCGCAGGTCAGGAAAGTGACTTCACCTATTCCTTGTATGCCAATCACGACAAATACACCGAGCTGGAAGAGGGCAAGAGCCATGACATCCGTTGGGGCACCAACGTGCAGGAACGCACCCGCATGGGGACGGTCCGCGCCTCGTATGCCCGCAGCGATGATTACCATCAGCTCGGCCTCGGCACGGCCGGAACGCTGGCCGTTCACGGCGGCGGGGTGACCTACGGCCCGTACGCCAGCGACACTTTTGCGCTGGTCGAAGCTAAAGGCGCAACCGGTGCTCGCGTCAACAACGCACAGGGCGCACAAATCGACACCTTCGGTTACGCCATCGTGCCGTCACTCGCGCCTTACCGCTACAACACCATCAGCATCGACGGCAATTCCATGAGTCAGGATGTTGAGCTGGAAGGCGGTAACGTGCGCGTGGTGCCGGTGCTCGGCGCCGTGCCAAAGATTGCCTTCAAAACCCTCGGCGGCACACCGGCATTAATCACGGTCATGATGCCGGACGGCACGCCGGTGCCGATGGGTGCGGATGTGAAAGACAGCAACGGAAACAGCGTCGGGATGGCCGGTCAGAGCGGTCAGGTCTATGCCCGTCTTCCGGACGCTTCCGGCACGCTGTTTATCAGCTGGGGAAGCAATAAATCGTGCCGTGTGAATTATCAGCTTCCGGCTAAGAACAAAACCGACGGCAATAACTTCATTCTCTTAAACGGCACCTGCGTACAGTGAGAATCACCATGAAATTTTCAATGACTCCGTTAAAAACCGGGCTGATTGCCTCAGCCCTGATGGCCTGCTCGCCGTGGGCTCACGCGATCTGTTACAAAGTCACGGGGATCGGCACCACCACCTCCACGATCCCGCAGGCGGTGGCCGATATGGGTTACACCGCCACCAGCTGGGGCGGCGTATTGAACTCGGCGGCGGCGTCGATTTCCTTCGGGACCATCATCATGGGCACCGGCGCGCAGTCACTGGCGACGGCGGGCACCGTGCTCGCCAGCGCAAATCTGAACTTTATCGATACGGCGCTGAAAGTGCCGTATTCCGCCAATCAGATTGTCTTCAAATGCGCGCTGGCCGATGCCGACGGGCTCTATGAGATGTACGGGTTAAATGCCGGGAACGGAAATTTTTACGGTGGCTATGCCGTCAATGATGTGGACGGCGGTTACGCAACACCGGCCCAGGGCATCGCCTACCGCATTACGAACCTGAAAACCGGCCTGTATTACACCAGTAAATGGCAGGAACGGAAGTTCACCAGCGATGATTACATCACCGTCGGTTCCATGATTTACATTCCGGCCTCCTCTTTTGACAGCGCCATGTTCGAACTGGTTAAAACGGACGATATCGGCTCCGGGGCTTACGTCACGCGTAATGCCTTCTCGCAAATTGTCAACCCACAAGGGTTTGTGGCACTCAGAGGAAACTTCGTGAATACGGGCGCGACTACCGGCACAACTGCTGGTGCATCCACTGTGACTCCTGATGCAACGTCTGCTATCTGGAGCATGAGGGGCGGTTCCACCACCATCATTCGCGGGAATACCTGCAAGGTCAGCGATTTCGATCAGGTGGTGCAGTTGCCGTCCATCGGTGCCGGTGATTTGCGTAACGGCAACAGCAGTTCAAACACCTTTAACGTCTCCATTGAATGCGACGCTGGTGCCATTTCGGGCACCACCACCAGCACGACCAATGCGCCGGTCGCGATGGGTTTCCTGGTGACGCAGCCCACGGCGTTAAGTCAGGCGTCAACGCTGGGGCTGAAAAGCAGCTCCGGCGGGATCAGCTATCTGCTTGATGATAACTACGGCACCAGCGGCGTAGCTTCCGGCGTTGGCATCCGTCTGTACTCTCCGTCCGGCACAGCATTGAATTTGCTGTCATCGAAAGACACCACCGGCACCGGCAATACAGCGGGCTGGTACGGATTTGGAGACTTACTCAGTGCAACCGGTGCCACGTCGACCGGCGGAGAAGCGTATGGCGGCACGTTCACGGCATCGCTTGAACAACTTCCGGGATTAAAGGCCGCAGCAGGATCAGTCAATGCGCAAGCTCAGATTATTGTCAGCCTTCAGTAAGCCTTTGATGGCGGCGGCGCTTTTGCTCAACGCCAGCCTTGCCGGTGCGGTGGTTAACAGCACGCAAAGCCGTCTGGTGTTTAATGAAGACAGCATGGCGGAATCGCTGGTACTGGTGAATTCAGAACGGGCACCGGCGCTGGTTCAGGTCTGGAGTGACGATAACAACCCGCTTACGCCGCCGGACAAGATCAGCACGCCGGTAATTGTTGTGCCGCCGGTGTTCAAACTGGACGCAGGCGGATCGCGCAACCTGCGCGTGATGTTGCTTTCCCGTCAGGGAATGCCGTCTGATCGCGAGCAGATTTACTGGCTGAATATTTATCAGATCCCGCCGAATTCTCAGGCCAGCAGTACCGACGATAAGAAAGTCATTTTGCCGCTGCGTATCCGTATGAAAGTGTTTGTGCGCCCCGTCGGACTGAAAGTGCCGGGTGAAGATATCGGGAAATCGCTGGAGTTTGCGCTACAAGATGGCGCGCTGGTGATCACTAACCCGACGCCTTATCACCAGACGCTAGGCGGGCTGAGCCTGGGCGATAAACCGCTGACGCCGCTGATGGTGGCACCGAAATCTTCCGCCACCGTGCCCGTTCCGGCAGGCAATCATACCCGGCAGATAAGCTGGTCGGTGATTGACGATTACGGGAAACAAACGTTGTACCAGCGGCAATTATAACAATAACGCTGTCACGTCCGGGCATCCCGCAGATGCCCGGATTTATCGTACCCGTTCCAGAGGGTTTATTACGTTGACGAACCTGAAGCAGCCTATGAAAAATACAACGCTCACAACGATTAATATGACGTACTTCCATCAATATCATATGTCCTATGATTTGATTGCTTCGTATATTCAACAGAAAATGAAAGTCAGTCATTTACAGTTGCACCATTTTCCGGAACCGGAATCGCTGTTAAATGCGGTGAAAGAAAATAAAATCGACATTGTGATGATTAATTCATCCTGCCTGTTTGACGGATATTTCCGCGAAACTGAAATCCGTAAAGTGCTGTCTGTGCTTTGTGCAAATAATCACACGACCACGGTGTTATTTGCTCAAAACATGAAGCCGGTTTTACTCAAAAAAATGGCCGGTGCGGGCATGGATATTATGCTCAGCTCCCATGACACGCCGCATGAACTGGTTACCGCGCTGATGAATGCCATGATGACGGCAGATCCGGAACCCTATATTTCTCAGTCCATTAAAGCGCATCTGTCGCAGACACAGGATGAGCTAACCACCAAGGAATGGGAAGTCATCAACCTGATTAATCAGGGATATTCACTTTCACAAATTGCCTCGAAAAAATGCCGGGCGATGAGCACCGTCTCGACCCAGAAGCGCAATGCCATGAATAAACTGCATATCACCAGCGAAAGTGAATTATTGCGATTTTTACACCAGAACACATTTTTCTAATTATTAAACTTTGTGGAATTTCATGTTTAAAAAAATGCTTATCCCGCTCACCGGGGGATTATTGCTTACCGGGAATGCCTGGGCGCTGTCGCTGCAGGAAGCCCTTATTGCAGCCAATACCTATAACGCCGAAATTAATGCGGCGCGTAGTGAACACGACGCGGACAGCCAGAAAAAATATCAGGGATTTGCCGGATTATTGCCGGTCGTCACTCTTAACGGCGCGTGGAATAAAACCGATCAGCCCGATGCGACGTATTCCGCCGGCGTCACACGCCATAATTACAGCTTTAATGTGACGCAGCCGATTTTTGATGTATCGAAATATGCGACATGGCGCAAAAGCCTGGTGATCAGCGATCTGGCCGACGTGAATTACCTGATTGCCCAGCAAAAGCTGATCACCGATGTGGTATCGGCGTTTTACGACGTGGTGTATCAGCGCAGTGTGCTGGAAACCAATCAGCGGATCCTCGCGGCGTTTAACGCCAAGCTGAAACAGTCCCAAAAAGCGCTGGAAGTCGGCGACGGCACGCGGCTCGATGAAGTGGAAGCGCAGGCCAACTATGACAAGGCGGTAGCGGATGAGCTGGCGTCAGAAAACAGTCTTAACGATGCCTACGTGACATTTCGCCAGATGACGGGCCTCGACGCGCAGGGGATTTCCGACCAAACCCTGAGCTGTGTGCGCTATACGCAAGACATTAATCCTGAGCAGATTAAACAGCTGGCGACCGCCAACAATCTGGACGTACTTTCCGCCATTCAGACGCAGAAAGGCACCGAAGCTGACATGACCACCGCCACGTCCAACTATATGCCCGTCGTCACCTTTCAGGCCGGTTATGGCAAGAACTGGAGCCGGGCGGAAAACAGCAATCTGCTGGATGACCTGTTCGGCACCACGTCCAAAACCGACAACACCACTTACGGCGTCAACGTGTCGATCCCGCTGTTTGCCGGTGGCAGCCACATTTCACAAAGTCTCGAAGCCGCTCACCGCTATGAACAGAGTAAGGATTTGCTGATCAACGCACGCCGCAAAGCCGAACAGCAGGCGATTCAGGCGGCGTCGGGCGTGAGAAACGATCAGTCGCGGATCAGGGCGTATGAGCGGGCGATCAGTTCCGCCGAAAAGCGTCTGACGTCGACGCGCTACGGACGGGAAATCGGGCAGCGCACGCTGATCGACGAATTCAACGCCGAGAAAGATTATTACCAGGCGATTCAGGATCTGGCGCAGGCGCAGAACAGCCTGATTCAGTCGATCGTTAAATTAAAATCCGCAACCGGCGCGCTCGATTACGCCGCAATGCAAATTTTCAACTGTGGCGCGGCCTAACCGGAGATTTTGAGCATGAATAACGACTTATTTCGAAAAGAATCGCTGGACGCCCAAAAAACTAAAGTGCTGGGCGCGGTGGCCCTGTATTGCCCGCCGTTCCGCTGGCTGATCATTGCCATCGTCTGTGCGCTGGTGGCGGTTCTGATTGGTTTTTGTATTTTCGGCAGTTACACCAAACGCGAAACCGCGAAAGGCGTGCTGACGCCGGAAAGCGGCATGATGACCATGACGGCGATGACCGCCGGAACGGTGATGGCTCTGCCCGTTCGCGAAGGCGATAACCTGAAAAAAGGCGATCAGATCGCCACCATTTCGTCTGAAATCTCCACCGGCCGTTATGGTCAGACGCGTGAAGCGATCGCCAGCCAGCTGGATCTCCAGCAGCAGGGTTTAAACAATCAGCTGACCAATCTTGAGCAGCTCAATGCGGAAACGCTCCGGTCATTGGAGGAAAAAAGCAACCTGCTGGAACAGCAGTCCGCTGAGCTGGACACGATTTACCAGCAGCGCACACAGCAAATCGCGCTGACCAAAAAGCAGGTCGATAAAATGGCCGCCATGCGCGCCGAAGGTTACGCCTCGAATACGCAGGTCGAGCAGCAGCAAAATGATCTGCTGGATGCCAGCGTGCGTTTGCAGGATGTGGCCCGCCAGCGCATCGATGTCAGGCAGCAACTGGCTCAGGCGCGCCAGCAGCTGCGTGAGCAACCGCTTACTTATTACCAGCAGAAGAATGACCTTCAGCAAAAACTTTCCGACATCACTCAGTCGATGATGGAAAACGAGTCCCGCCGTTCCATTGATTTACGCGCGCCAGAGAAAGGCACGGTCAGCGCCGTGCTGGTGAAACCGGGGCAAATCGTCAGCGCCGGGCAAACGGTCGCAATGATCCTGCCGGACAACGCCCGCTTGCAGGCGCGGATCATGCTCAGCAGCCGCGCAATCGGGTTTATCCGTCCCGGCCAGCGTGTGGTGCTGCGCTACGAATCTTTCCCCTGGCAGAAGTTTGGTCAGCAGTACGGCACGGTGACTGAAATCTCCAAATCGGCGCTGTCACCGCAGGAAGTCTCCAGCATTACCGGCGATTCTCAGGTTCAGGAATCCCTTTATCAGGTCAAAGTCGCCATCGACCACCAGTCAGTACAGGCCTATGGCAAGCAGGTCAGCCTGCGCCCCGGCAGCGGGCTGGACGCTGACTTTATCGTTGATAAACGCCGCATCTACGAATGGGTTCTTGAGCCGCTTAACGCGCTGGGCAAGATGACCTCTCTGTAATTTCAAAAAGTTAACCGGACTGAGCATGGATCTTTTTCACAAACTTAATTTGTCGTTCCGCCATAAGTTGCCCGTTTTACGCCAGACGCAGGCCGCAGAGTGCGGGCTGACGTGCGTCGGTATGATTGCCGGTTTCTACGGCCACCAGATTGATATGGTGTCGCTGCGCCACCGCTTTCCGTCATCACAAAAAGGCAGCACGCTGACGGATGTGATGTCCTTCGCCCAAAATCTGGGAATGGGTTGCCGGGCCGTACGGCTGGAGCTCGATGAGTTGCATAAACTCAGCCTGCCCTGCGTGCTGCACTGGGACATGAACCATTTTGTGGTGCTCAAAAGCATCAGCAAAAACACCGTCACAATCCACGATCCGGCGCGCGGCGTGCGTAAAGTGGCGATGGATGAAGTGTCGAGATCGTTCACCGGCGTGGCGCTGGAGCTGTATCCGGCTGCAACCTTTGAGCAGAAGAACGAGAAAAAGTCGATCTCGATGCTCAACCTGATCCGCAATGTGTCGGGCATCGGATCCGCGTTTGCGCAGGTCGCCCTGCTCTCTCTGGCGCTGGAGTTTTTCGGCATCATTTCGCCGTTTTATATGCAGTGGGTGATCGACCAGGTTTTGGTGTCCGCCGACCGCGATCTGCTGACGTTGCTGGGCGTGGCGTTTGTCAGCATTACGCTGTTCCAGAATCTGATCAGCGCATTACGTAGCTGGGTGACGACCTGGTTTTCCAGCATGCTGAGCGTGCAGTGGTCGGGTAATTTATGCGCTCATCTGCTTGGCCTGCCACTGAGCTATTTTGAGGAGCGGCACGTCGGCGACATCCTGTCGCGCTTTGGTTCTATCGCCAATATTCAGAGCACGCTGACCGGCCGGTTTATCTCGTCGATTTTCGACGGCGTAATGGCGCTGGTCACATTGGCCGTGATTTTTACCTACAACGCCAATCTGACGTTTGTGGTCATCGGCCTGTTTCTGCTTTATGCGCTAATCCGCTGGATCTCGTTTGAACCGTTCCGGCAGGCCAACGAAGATCAGCTTCTTGCCTCCGCGCAGGCGCAATCACAACTGCTGGAATCCATTCGCGGCGTGCAGGCGATCAAGCTTAATAACAAGCAGGATCTGCGCGTCTCGACCTTTACCAATGAAACCGTGGAATCTACCAACAAAGGTATTACGACACAAAAACTGTCTATCGGATTCAGCACGTTACAGGGCACGATTTCCGGCGTCGGCAAGATTGTCCTCATCTGGCTGGCCGCCGGACAGGTGCTGGACGGCAATTTTACCAGCGGGATGCTGGTGGCCTTTGTTTCGTTTTCTGACCAGTTTATTTCCCGCTCGGCCGGGCTTATCAACGCGCTGATTGAATTCAAAATGCTGCGCTTACACGGTGAACGTATTTCGGACATCGTGCTGACGGAAAAAGAGCAAAATATGGAAAGCAACATCGCGCTGGCCGAACAGGAAGGCCCGGTGTGTCTGGATATCCGTCAGCTTTCGTTCCGCTATTCCGCCACGGACGCCGAGATTTTTACCGGTTTTAATCTGGCCATTGATGCGGGGGAATCCATCGCGATTATCGGCCCTTCCGGACAAGGCAAAACCACGCTGGCAAAACTGTTGCTGGGATTACTGAAACCGGTAAGCGGCAGCATCTGTATCAACGGCGTCGATCACACAAAGCTGGGCATGACGCATTACCGCGATCTTATCGGCAGCGTGATGCAAAGCGACATGCTGTTTGCCGGATCTATCATGGACAACATCAGCTTCTTTGATGCCAGCCTCGACCGTCATCACGTTGAGCGCGTGGCGCGTATCGCGCAGATCCACGACGACATTATGGCGATGCCGATGGGCTACAACAGCATGGTCGGCGACATGGGGTCATCGCTGTCCGGCGGGCAGGTTCAACGGGTGATTCTGGCGCGGGCTCTGTATCGCAAACCGCGCATTCTCATTCTCGACGAAGCCACCAGCCATCTTGATGTGGCGCGCGAAAGCGCCATTAATGCGGCGATTAAACACATGGCGATGACGCGCGTCATTATCGCGCACCGCCCGGAAACCATTTTAAGCGCGGACCGCATTATCCAGATCAGCCGTAACGGCGTAATGGAAGTGCCAAAACCGGATTTCATCCGGCTTGTCAACGCATCACAACCAGTACTTGAGGCTGGCTAAGCGCTCAACGCACCTCGTAATCCATCAGGAGAAATCATGAATAACCGCTTAATTTGCCTGGAAGGCACCCTGGATTTTGAAGAAGAAATCCGCACGCAGTCGATCAACATCGTCTCTTTCCGTCAGGGACAGCAGATCACCATAAATCGTGACCAGCTTCCGGCTGGCCGCACTTTTGCACAACAAATGTCATTACAATTAGACAACGCACAAAAGATTTTTAATCAGTTCAGTTTTGTAAAAATGGATGAAATGAATGAAGGCGATTTATTTGCCGATACTATTCAGGTTATTTTCACCTTTATTACCAGCAACGGGCAGAAAGTCTGGCAGGTCACATTTGCAGCCTGCCTCGGCGGTAAAGAAATTATTAATTTTACTTCTGTATACCCTGATGAAGAAAGTATGAAAAACGAAGTCTGGAGATTACGACATTGTGTCACGCACTTTGTATTATCCGCAGAAAAATAAATTTTAAAACCAACTAAAAATAGAAGTAATTCTATATATTTCAAAATAGATAAAATGCAGAATTCCCCCATCGAAAGACAGCCGGACATTCCGGTTCTTTCGTGGCTTAGAGTAATCTTCACACGATTTTGTAAAACATTTTATTTACATAAAAAGGAAGAAATAAATGCGTGAATTAAACGTAATGGAAATTGAAGCAGTATCTGGTGCAGGTTTCCTTAGCGCAATTTCCAGCGCTATCTTTGGCGGTCTTGCAGCAGGCGGCCAAGGCGCAATCATCGGTGGTATGCACGGCGGTGACGGCGGCGGTATCCTGGGCTTTGGCGCAATCGGCCAGGGCGTAGGGATGATTGCTGGCGGCCTGATGGGCCTGGTCGGCGGTGCAATTGGAGGTTTCGTAATGGGTTGGGATGACCCTGACACTGTTAAATCACTGGTAACCCAGTGGGTTAGCAATACAAGCAGCGGTTCTTACAACGTAGCATAAGCTGATTAGTTTTAGCATATTGGTTGATACTTTCAGCCCTGGCACACCCGATGAAATCCATCAAGTGTGCTGATGATTAAGGTGCAGATTATTCTGCACCTTTTTCTTTTCTAATTCGCCCCTTACGGCTCTTCGATACTTTTACATATATACGTGGGGATCGTATCAATCATAAACAGATAGTTGTTATTTTCCTGCTGATCAATACGCATATAAATACTTTTATCCGGATAAACAAAAAAATTCGGTTCATGCTCACCCAGCCAGGCGTCATCTACATTATCATCCGGAAATTTAAGATTGTTTTTTGACGTCATAAAATAGACGTCACCTTCTTTATGCATCGTGAAGGATATTTTGCGGTTGAACACTTTATCGGGATGCGCTTGTGAACGTCCGTTAATACTGATAATTCCTGACGTACCGCGTACCGTATAGCTTAAAGAAACATCCACGTTGTCACCGGAATAATGCTGCGACAAACTGGCAGCGCAGGAGAAATTATCCAACGTGTTACTGTGCCAGAAGGAATAAATAATCGCCGCCACAACCCCTGCTCCCGCGACAGAGAACAGGATTTTGGCTTTACGGTTGAGCTTCATTTATTTATCCTCAAAGAAATAATCAGAAATGCAGGTATTCGGTTCCGTCATCGGTTTATCACAACGGATAACCGACGTTCTCGGCAGCAACGGCAAATGCGTCACGTAGACCCAGGGATAACTTTTGCAGCCGTCGGCGATCTGTTTGCTGCGTGCCAGTGCATTAGCCCGGGCCTCCGCTGAAATGATGCCGTCCGACAGAAAAATGTGGCAACCCTGCGTGGTTTTCAGAAAGTGATAATGTGAGAAAAACTGACCGTCGTCATTGCTACGCAAAGCCAGAACGGCAGCGCCAAGCATAAGGACGGCAATCAGGGCGCTGACACAGCCGGTCATCCACTGACGACGTGAACAACGGCGGGCCGGTTTGGCTTCTGCGACCGCCAAAGGCGGCAGTTCGGATGGCAGTTCGGGCGATACTTGCGCAGGCGTCTCTGCCGGTTCTCCGGATACCGGAAACGCTTTCTCACGTACGCCTTCCAGCTGCTGAAGGATCCTCAGTTCCTGGTTCAGCGACTGCTCATCGATAAAGTGCGCATTCTCATGACTGACTTCCACCAGCTGTTCTGTGGTCAGTTTTTTGATGTGCGTGCCGCTGGCCAGCGTTAAGCCGATGCGCGGAATAGTGACGACCGGATCGTCGGGCAGGCCAATCTTTTTTAACCCTTTCCGCAGAATAGAAATGTTCTGATAAAAGGTATTAGAAGACACCAGCATTCCCCGCTTTGCCCAAACGATATCCAGAAATTCGTGCTGAGGGACAATGGTTCCGGTTCTTTCAATCAATAACAGCAAACAACGCCCTGCCGGGGAATTTAATACGACGACATGGTCCGGATCATTGAGATCACGCAACGTGCTGGTAGCGGGGTGAAATTCAACAACACCGTTAATAATGTAATGATTATGCATACGTATGGGTAAAACTCCGTGGGTGCTCCCTGGGCGATCCACAGGGGCTCCATTGGTAAATAGCCGGCGCATTAACGCCCTGTCCCTTAATTAACCGTAAAGTCTGATAAGCAGAAATGAGAAGAACTCACTCAGGCGTAATTTGACGCATAAAATAAATAATGTATATCGCCGCTACTGGCGATTTGTCTCATTTTTCATGTTAGCCAGCCCTGCATGCTCTTAACCTGATTAAGCAATATTAATATCTTCCATTACGGCTCTTTCATTAAAGGGAGGTTATATTGACGCATAACAGTCCACAGACCTTTTCATAAGGTGTGATTTTTTATGAAGTTAAGCATAACCGTCTGAATGCTTTATGAAGCACATCCGTTTAAAAACATCAGACGTTATTCCCTATGAAAAATACTAAAAGCGATAATTAAGCATTTTTTAACGTTATCCCTTCGCGATAAAAGCCCGAAGCCCGCATCTTGACATTTACAAACCCTGACATATGGGACCCTTGAACGCGACAGACACGGATGTCCGTGCTGTTATGCCCGTTATTAAAGCGGCAAAGAGAAGAACCCAGTAATAATAAGGCCTAAGCCATTAAAACACTCATCATAACGCTTGTTTTCCGCCCGGTAAAAAAGCAAAGATTTCGTGCATTTTGTGAGGTTTAGTCAGTAAGGACGCGGGTTATTTGACAAACCGCTTTCGGGTTTTTACAAATCATTAATAAACTGCACAGTACACTTAAGATTATTCTGTATGATTATTCTTATACCAGAAAGGGAAAGAAAGCATAACAAAGGGAGCATTTAGCAGGCGCCACCTGCATTAAAAAGGAATACCTCTAAATAGGAAGATCTCAGACTCAAGGGTCATTACTAGGATATTTCTACGGATAACTCTGAACAATTTTAACGCGGAATGGTGATTTTTACTGCAATCTCACACTTTATCCAAAGACAGAGAATCCAAAAATTAACAGAAGGTGAGATTTATTCAGAAGATCATTCCGAAAAATCACCTATCATAAGTGAATAAATCCTATTTTCAGCCAGATTAATCATGTTGTTGATCGTTTATTAAAACATATTACATTAGCATTACCAATCGAGGGGATATTATGGAAAGCATATTTGAACCCGGGGGAATCACGGATATTGCATTAATGGGAGACGACCACTATGCCCGGCAGGGAATAGCCTCCTTATTGCAAATCATGGGTTCTAAATTAAGGATAAAAGCCTCTGTTCGTGATTATCAAGTTCTTGATATGGTTTTAGAAAAAACACGGATAGATCTCGTATTTCTCTCGGAACCTGAAAAATGTAACGCTGGCTTCGACACATTAAAGTTTATTAACAAAATCAAACTTAATCATCCGCATATGGTTATTTGCATGTACTCGGTACATACCAGTTCATTGTTATGGGTGCGCGGAGATGTCGATGCTTTTATTTCAATGAAAGAGCCGATGTATAACTGGCATGCAAACATTATGAAACTGGTGGATTCACGTTACCGGCCAAGTTCTAAACCTGCTGCGTTATCTCTGACGCCTATTGAGTGGAAAGTATTGAAAGAATTAAGAAACGGGCAGGACTTACGCCGCATCGCGGCAACGGAAAAACTCTCTTATCGTCGGGTCAGTGCATTAAAAAGCTCGGCGACAAGAAAACTCGGGCTCAGGAATAAGACAGATCTGCTGATTTTTCTAACCAGTTAATTCTGCCGTATTAAGAGCAACACTTAGCAATAAATTAAAAATGGAAATTTTAAGATGAAATTACAAGCCACTAAATCATTAATCGCTAAATCACTGATCGCGGCCACGCTGGTTTTCGCCGGTCAGGCCATGGCAGTCGATGAAACCCCGGTTCCGGTTGTCGTCGACGGCGGCACAGTTAACTTCAACGGCAGCGTCGTGACCGCCGCCTGTGCGCTGGGCAGCAACAGTGCCAACATTGACGTCGATATGGGTCAGGTGCGTACCGCCTCTCTGGCCACCGCGGGCAGCGTAGCCAGCACTTCAAAAAGCTTCTCTATCGTGCTGGAAGATTGCGACAGCACCGTTTCCACCACCGCAGCCGTGACCTTCACCGGTACCGCTGACGCCAACGACAGCTCAAGCCTGGCGGCGGGTTCTAACGGCGGCACCGGCACGGCGCAAAACGTTGCCATCCGTCTTTATGACGAAAAAGGCACCGTGGTAAACCTGGGCGAAGCCTCAAGCGCAACGGCCCTGCGTAACGGCGAGAACACCCTGAACTTCAGCGCGAAATACTATTCGCCGAAAGGGACGGCAACCGCCGGTGACGCAAGCGCCGTTGCGACTTACACGCTGACCTATCTGTAATTTTTAGTCTGTCATTACCGCGGTCCGGCCGGATGGCCGGACCTGATTCACCGCAAAAGGGAATTGCTATGCACAAGTTAGCTTCTTATGTCGTACTGGCCGCTTCACTCACGTCGTCAGCCGTTTATGCCGGGGGCGTAGGATTAGGCGCAACGCGGATGGTGTATTCCGCCGCCGCCAAACAGTCGTCAATGGATGTCAGAAATACCAGCAAGGATTCGCCATTTCTTATTCAGTCATGGGTAGAAAATGAATCCGGCAACCGGACAAATGATTTTGTTATTACGCCGCCGTTATATGTTTTAAAAGCGTCAACCGAAAGCGTCGTAAAAGTCATTTTTAACGGCAAACAATTGCCGGCAGATCGCGAAACGCTTTACTGGCTGACCGTCAAAGCGATTCCACAGGATGGAAAGCACGCCACCGGAAATACCTTACAGTTTGCTTCGGCGAACCGGATTAAAGTGTTTTACCGCCCTGAAGGGCTGAATGAAAATGTGAATGAAGCCTGGAAACGTGTCCGGGGAGAATTCCGTCAGGGGAAAATAAAGCTCAATAACCCGACACCTTATTACCTCACCACCGTGAATTTAACCGTGGACGGTAAAGCCGTAAACCCGGTAATGATCCCGCCGAAAGGCAGCGTCACGCTGGAAGAGTCTTTTGCCAGCGCCCATGATTTCAGCTACCAGACCATCAATGATTTCGGGGCCTGGACACCGGCGATGAGCTATCCGCTGGTGAAATAAGTTTCGAGTAAAGTCACCGGCAGCGGAAGCCGAAAAAATATAAAGTAAGGCGTAATATCGTGAAGGTTAAAATCGTTTGTGCCCTGGTTTCTTTAAACCTGATGGGAAGTGCTGTGTGCGCAGAAAACGATTTGCAATTTAATCCGGCATTTCTTAATGGTGAAGGATCTAATATTGCCGATCTTTCCTGGGTAAATGCGGGAGGTGAATTACCTCCGGGTGAATACAATATTAATGTTTACGTTAATAACAATTATGCATTCACCGGCAATATTACTTTTAATGTCGATAAAGAGAATGCGAAGTCCGCGCCAGCGCCCTGCTTAACGCCGGAACAAATTGACGCGATGGGCATTGATGCCGTGCAGGCTCAGGGCAAAGCCCTGCCGCTGACGCAAAAATGTTATTTCCTGAATCATTATTTTCCGGGAACGCAGATTGATTTCGACCAGAAAACGCTGACCGTGAATGTCTCCGTTCCGCAGCGTTTCATGCTGAATTTACCGCGCGGCTATGTCAGCCCGCAAAGCTGGGAACCGGGGATTACGTCGGCCTGGTTTAATTACGTGGTGAACGGTGCCAATAACCAGTATCAGGGCGAAAGCAGCGCCGACCGCGAGCAGCTGTTTGCCAGCCTGAACAGCGGCCTCAATCTGGGGGCGTGGCGTCTGCGTGATTTCACCACCTGGACCAAAGAAAACAACGAGCTGACGCACGTACAAACCTGGTTGCAGCGCGACTTGCCTGCCCTGCGCGCGCAATTTTATGCGGGCGAAACCTACACGTCGGCGCAGATCTTTGATTCCGTCAGCCTGCGTGGTGTGGCGCTCAGCACTGACGACAATATGCTGCCCGCCAGCCTGAGTGGTTACGCGCCGGAAATCCGCGGGATTGCACGCAGCAATGCAACGGTTACGGTGCGCCAGAACGGCAACATCATTTATCAGACGTCGGTATCAGCCGGGGAGTTTGTTTTAAAAGATTTATACCCGACGGCCTCAGGCGGCGATCTGTCAGTCACTATCACCGAAAACGACGGCAGCAAAACACAGTATTCCGTGCCGTTTGCCAGCGTGCCAAATCTGGTGCGCGCCGGGCAGTTTAAGTACTCGCTGGGTGCCGGGAAATTCCGCCCGACGTCCAGTCAGGGATCACCGGCGTTTATGCAGGGCGAGATGTTCTGGGGCTGGAAATATGGCCTGACATTCTACGGCGGCACGCAGTTATCGCAAGATTATACCGGCGTGGCGCTGGGCGTCGGGCAGAACATGGGCAGTTTCGGCGCGTACTCACTGGATCTGATCCACGCCCGCAGCACGCTGGCGGACGGCAACAGTTACAACGGGGATTCCGTGCGTCTGCGTTACAGCAAACTGATTAACGACGTCGGCACACGCCTGAATTTCTACTCATGGCGCTTCTCGACCGAAGGGTTTTATACCCTCAGCGATACGACCTACAAAGGCATGAACGGCGGGACATCGACGCAGGTGACGGAAAGCGACGGCACAATCACTACCAGTTACGAAAACGTGTACGACCTGAGAATGTCGCGTAAATCCAAAAATCAGCTGATGTTGTCGCAGCCGATGGAAAATCTGGGATCCGTTTCACTGTCGTGGGATCAGCAGACGTACTGGAACACGCAGAAATCGACGCAGGGCATTCAGTTCTCCTGGAACAATACGTTCAAAAACGTCTCGGTCGGGGTGAATTTCCAGCGCAGCACCAGCCTTTACGACAATCAGAAAGACAACATTGTGTCGCTGTCATTGTCGGTGCCGCTGGGCAATCCGGCACTCTCAACGCGGGCACGCTACAGCGCCACGCAGTCTGACTCCGGCGGCGCGACCAACAGCGTAGGCTTGAGCGGTTATGTGCCGGGTAAAGACAATTTGTATTACAGCGTGAACCAGCGTTACAGCAAACAGCAGCAATACGGCGGCGATACCGCGCTGCAATATCAGGGGCAATGGGGCGATTACAACCTCGGTTACAGCTACTCCGGCAACTCGCGCAATCTGAGTTACGGCATGAGCGGCGGCGCGGTATTGCATGAAAATGGCCTGACGCTCAGCCAGCCGCTGGGTAACACCAATATTCTGGTGAAAGCGCCCGGCGCGGCAAATGTCGCGATTCGCAATCACAAAGGGATTACAACCGACAGCCGCGGTTATGCGGTCATCCCTTACGCCACGCCTTACCGCGTTAACCGCGTGGAGCTGGATGTGACAACGACGGGCAATGACGTCGAACTGGATAACGCGGTGATCAATGCGACACCGACCGAAGGCGCGCTGGTCCGGGCGACCATTCCGACCCGCGTAGGCCTGAAAGCCATGCTGGTGATCCGCAACAAAAACGGCGTTTTGCCTTTCGGCACTGTGGTTTCGCTGCTGGATGCCAAAAACGACAGCAGCAGTATCGTCGGCGATAACGGCAGCCTGTATTTGTCCGGTTTGCCGGAAAGCGGTTCAGTGAGAGCCGTCTGGGGAACCGGCAACGGCAAATCCTGTACGGCGAAATATCAGCTGAACAAGCGTGATTACAATGCACAGACCGGCCTTTATTCACAGGAGGTGATATGCCAGTAATGTTACGTTTCGCCGGATTCGCCATGCTGGTCGGGCTGATTTCCACGCCGGTCAGCGCCTACGATGTGCTGGTGTCGGTGACCGGTTCGATTTACGGCAACACCTGCACGGTGTCGGCGGATTCAAAGGAAATCACGGTACCGCTGGGCACGGTGGCGACGCGCCAGTTCGGTGCGGACGGCGCAGTCAGCAACGTCAAAACGCCGTTTTCCATCAATCTGGAAGACTGTGGCCCGACGTTCTCCGGCGTCAAAATCTCGTTTACCGGTACGCCAGATCCGGGCAATCCGGAGTTTTTAAAAACCGAAGACAACGGCGCGACCGGCGTGGCCGTGCAGTTACTGGATAACCGCAGCACCGCTATTCCACTTGGCACGTCTACCGAAGCCTACGGGAGTGCGGGCGCGGAGACGGTGCAAATGAAGTTTTTCGCACGTCTGGTGGCAAACGGTGAAACCGTCAATCCCGGCAGTGTTTCTGCCGTGGCAACCTGGGTAATGGAGTACCAATAATGCGTTTATTTCTGATTTCGCTTGTATGGATGTGTTCGGCGACTGGCGTTTTAGCCGCAAGCTGGACATCTGACATCACACTCTCGCCACAACCGATGAGCTTCTCCGGCCCGGCGGATTCCGTCGTACCGGGTAAAATTATTGGCTCGACCTGGAGCGCGACGGCCAGCGTCGATGAAGTGGTCTGGTGCGGGCTGGTGTGGACCTGTAAGACCGGCACTATGGAGCCTGGCAGCGGCATGATTTCCACCGGCATGACCGTGGCGGTCGATGGTGCAAACTACACCGTTTTCGAAACCGGCGTGCAGGGCGTGGGCTTTATTCTCGGCCTGAAAGACTACAACGGCACCACCTATATGCCATTGCAAAGCGCGCAGACGCAGACTTATCCGGCTGCGGGCACCAGTGGTTATGCCACGAAGTTAGGCTGGTCGGCAAAAGTCACGTTCGTGAAAACCAGCCAGACGCTGGCGACCGGTGTTTACACCACCAAAACATTGAACGCGGCACTGCTGACGGTCAAAAATAACGAAACCGTCACGGCAAAAGTGATCATTAATCCGACGACGATTACGGTCAGCGCCACCGGCTGCACCGTGCTAACGAAAACCGCCAATGTCGATCTCGGCGCGGTAGATGTTCGTTCACTGCCCACGGTGGGCAGCACATCGCCGTCGGGCGGTTTCAACATTTCGCTGTCGTGCGACCAGCAGGTTTCCGTCAACGCGACGGTCAGCGATCAGACGCACCCGTCAAATTTCACTTCGGCGGTATCGCTGACGGCGGATTCCACCGCCTCCGGAATTGGCGTGCAGTTTCTGTATAACGGTACGCCGGTCACTCTCGGTAAGGATAGCTCTGCATCCGGCACACTGAATCAGTTCTTTATTCAGACCACGAGTACGGCGCAGACGCTGTCTCTTCCCTTTCAGGCGCGCTATATCCGCATGGGGGATGTCGTTCCAGGCACCGCTAATGCACTGGCCGGAATAACGTTTTCTTATCAGTAAGTGAGCGCTTACAACATATCTCTAAAAAGGCTTTCCTCTTTGGGGAAAGCCTTTCCGGCACAAAGCCTATGACCTAGCGATGGTCGTGGCGGTACAACTCCCATTCATCGATGTGTCTGCCGTCAGGGAAGACGCAATCCGTCCTGACGCCCTGCTGCGTTTCAATATTCACCGATCTGCCGCCTCTTTCATGGCAATACACCGCTGCCGGATTCGCCATTCCGGTCTGACGTCTTTGCGGTTCGTGATGATGATTCACGCAGCCCGACAGCGCTGCAACCATGATGATGAATAAGAGTTTTTTCATTCTGAGCCTTCGTGGAAAGAGTAAAACAACGCAGCGATTCTATTCCCCAACGCTTTCGATTATCTACTCATGGTTTCCTAAAAATGCGCCTCGTTTGGCCTGCGTTTTGATTTACAGCGGAACATTGACCGGGCTTATCGCTGAGGGCAATTTTTGCGTATAAACTTTGTCGGTCAATTCTTTTCCGGTTAATCGCTATGTCATTTTCGCAGTTTGTTCATCGGGTTCCCGTCAGTTTTTTCGGGATGGTTCTGGGGGTTTTCGGGCTGGGCAGCGCCTGGCGCTATGCCGCCACGCTGGGACTGGGGCCTGCCTGGCCGGGTGAAACGCTCATTTTTGCCGGAAGCTTTATCTGGCTAACGCTGGCGCTGGTTTATGCCGGCCGCTGCCTGACCGAACCGAAAGCCGTGCGCGAAGAGTTTCTCAATAATAATCAGTTCAGCTTCATCAGCTTACTGCCTGCGGGCGGCGTGCTGGTTTCGACAGGCTTGCATCCGTACAACCTGCTACTGGCGAACACGCTGATGATCGCCGGTGCCACCGGGCAACTGATATTTTCCGCCTGGCGTTGCGCCCCGCTCTGGCGCGGCGAATTTGCTTCAGAAGCCACCACACCCGGTTTTTATCTCCCGACGGTTGCCGCCAACTTTATCTGCGCCATGGCCTTCGGCACGACCGGACATCAGGATATCGGCGCGCTGTTTCTCGGCGCAGGGTTAATTTCATGGCTGACGCTCGAACCGGCGATCATCCACCGTCTGCGCACGCAGACAGAACTTTCCGGCCCGGCGCGTGGCGTGATTGGCGTCCAGCTCGCACCGGCATTTGTCGCCTGTTATGCGTGGCTCTGCGTGAACGGCAATCATTTTGATGTGTTCGCCCTGCTGCTGCTCGGTTACGGTTTGCTGCAACTCTTCTTTATGCTCCGGCTGATGCGATGGTTTTTTGCAGGCGGATTCAGCCCGTCGATGTGGGCCTTTTCGTTCGGTCTTTCAGCTATGGCAAACGCCTCTTTACGGCTGGCGCACAGCCGGCAGGTCATCGATATGCAGATTTTGTCATGGATTTTATTTTCCCTCGCCAACCTTCTGCTGGCCGGGCTTATCCTGAAAACGCTGTTATTGCTGGTGAGCGGCAGATTGTTGCCGGGGAAATAAGGTACCGCGTAAACACCCGATAGCTTTAAAAAAGCCGGGTGGCTCACATAAACGGAAAAATTTCGTGGCTAAGATAATTTGGCTTAAATCGAATGTCACTGGCAAGGAGGTGGGAATGGAAAGGTACCAAAACCGGGGAGGTAATTCGGGTATCGTCGCTTTTTTAACCACGGAAGATTCAATTACGGTGAAGTTTAAGGATGGCTGGCATTACATCTACAACTCCATTCGCCCCGGTTTGGCAGATGTGGACCGTATGAAAGCGATGGCGAAAGCAGGCAGTGGCCTCCATGGCTTTATCAACCGCAGGATCCGCAATAACTATTTCCACAAATACCACTAAACCACAGACACGAAAAAGGCGGCAAACGCCGCCTCTTCTGCTTATTGCTGTGACATCTTATTTATACAGTTCAGCGGTTCCGTGCATCTGGTTATTACCGGAAGCACCGATGATGCGGTATGAACTTGCACCGGCCTGCTCGGCTTTGGCATTCAGTTGTGATTGCAGGCTTGGCAGTGAACCGTACGTTGATGCGCTGACCACACCTAAAGTCTGCTGACCGGCAGGTGCGGATTGAACTTCAGTTGCTGCAAGAGTGGTGAATGAAGCGGTAGCCAGTGTCAGAGCGGCGATTGTCATTGCGATGTTTTTCATGATGTTAATTCCTGTTCGTTAAATTGGTTTGGGATGCCGTCTTCAGGAACCCCGGTTTCAGGTCAACGTTATTAATTAACGTTCGATAAGTAAATGATAATGGCTGATAAGACTTTGTGCAACAAATTTATTTAATGACCGTTAACTAAATGTGCGATCGCGTTCAGAAGCGGGCAGGAAGGGATAAACAGAAAGGAGGACGGCAGAGACGGTAAACGCTCTGCCGGAGAAAACAGTGTTTTTTCAGAAAAAGTGAATCCACAGAGCGGATATTGGCATCGCCAGCACCAGCGCGGGCAGCATATTGGCCACCGGGAAAATCTTAATACCGCAAATTCGAAAACCGGTCGCGAACATCAGTACACCGCCCACGGCGGAGAAATCCGCCTGCATGGCGGGGGTGGTCAGCGGCAGGATAAACACCGCGCCGTACGCCAGCAGCAGCTGGATGATTAATTGCGGAACCGCAACCACGGCGACGGCAAAACCGAGCGTAGTGGCAAAGATTGCCGCAGTGAACAAATCCAGGAACGATTTGGCGATCAGCACGCTGGTGTCGCCGGTCATGCCTTCGTGCATCGACCCGAAAATCCCGGTGCCACTGGCGCAGAACAACACAATGATCGCCACGTAGCTTTGCAGGAATTTCTCCTGAGATTCCTGATCGCCCGGATCGGATTTCACAAACACTTCAACCAGACTGCGGGCTTTGCTGCCCAGTTTGCCGATGCCTTTTTCCAGATAACACAGCTCACCGAGCAGCGCGCCGAGGATCACCGACAGCACCATCACCGGCATATGGCTGAGTTTTCCCACCAGAACGACGCCCATACACATGGAAGCCGCCCCGAAAATTAAGGGCATAGACGTGCGGATGCGCTCCGGCAGGCGGTTACTGAGCACCGCGCCGACGATACCGCCGATCAATACGGCTGAGCCGTTGATATAAGGTCCGATAATCACGAGTCATTACTCCTGGTCACTAACTTCATGTTTTCACCCCAGCGAAGCAAATCGGCACAGTCCAGATCCAGCAGACCCAGCGCGCGCGCCACGCTATGCGCAATAATGTCTTCAACACTTGTCGGCCTTGCGTACAGGGCAGGTACCGGCGGAAAAACAATTGCGCCGGATTCCGTCACCTGTTGCATGTTGCGCAGATGCCCCGCATGCAGCGGTGTTTCACGCACCATCAGTACCAGCCGGCGCCGTTCTTTTAACACGACGTCCGCCGCCCGCGTCAGCAGGTTATCCGTCAGGCCGGTCGAAATAGCCGCCAGAGTATGCATCGAACAAGGCGCCACCAGCATGCCGAGCGTACGGAATGATCCGCTGGCAATCGCCGCCCCCACCGCGCGGAACGGATAAACCACATCCGCCAGTTCCGCCACGTCCGCTTCAGTCAGCGTGGTTTCGTGTTCACGGTTGAGGTGCCCGGCCGGGGAAATCACCAGGTGCGTTTCCACATCCAGCTGGCGCAGGTAACGCAATGCCTGAACACCATAAGAGAACCCTGACGCGCCGCTGATCCCGACGATAACGCGGGGTTTCTGTGGTGCCTTTAATGCAGACCCTGACATGCTGTTTCCTTATTGCTTATTTAGTAAAGCCCGGGATAAAGCGGTTTACGTCCACTTCGAGGAACTCGCTGCGGTGGAAATTCGCTTTCAGGTTATAAGGTACTGTGCAGTCGAAAATGGTTTTGCAGGCAATACCGTGGTCACGCACCGACGGGCTGAACGCCGGATCGGATGACGGATCGAGCGGATGGCAGCGCACGCCAGGAATAAAGATGGTGCTGACATCGCCCTGATAGCGGGTCGTCATCGCCCAGATCACGTCATTGAGATCAAAGATATCGACATCTTCATCCACCAGCATGACGTGTTTAAGCTCGGAGAACGCCGAAAACGCCAGCAGTGCCGCCTGACGCTGACGACCTTCGTCAGCCGCAAAACGTTTTTTCACCTGCAATACCGCCAGGTATTTACCGGTACCCGGAGACGGGCAGTGAACGTTCTGCACAAAGCCCGGCAATGCGCGTTCAACCATCTGCAAGATACTGGCTTCTGTCGGAATGCCTGCCATATTGGTGTGTTCATCACTCGGCCCGATACAGGTTTGCAGGATCGGATGGCGGCGGTGAGTGATCGCTTTCACTTTAATCACAGGCACTTCGGCTTGCGCGGCACCGGTATAACCCGGGAACTCAGGCATCGCTTTGCCGGTATTGGTGTTCTGGTCTTCGCGAACGCGGTAGTTCGGCAGCAATTCACCTTCAATCACAACTTCGGCGTTAGCGATACCGCGCGCATTCACGGTCAGACAATCCACCAGTTCTACAGCCTGATTGCGCAGACTGCCCGCGATGGACAGTTCGTCAAAGCCCAGCGGCGTGGTTGGCGGCTCAAAGCACGCACCGATTTCAATCGCCGGATCCACACCGATGCTGATTGAAATTGGTAATGGTTTACCGGCCGCTTCTGCTTTCTGACGGAATACGTCCAGATGACGGCCCGGCACGAAATACATGGAGATTTCGTCTTTGCTCTGCACGCACAGGCGGTGAATGGTGACGTCATGCTCGCCGGTTTCCGGGTCGGAGGCGTAGCACATGCCGAGGGTGAAATACGGACCGGCATCTTCCGGCGTATTGGTCGGCGCTGGCAGGATTTTCAGGATATCGAAATCCGGGTCGGTCGCCAGATGAACCACTTCCTGACACACCGCTTTTTCGCGTGGAATGACGATGGGCGGAATAGGATTCGATACGGAATCTTTCAGCATAAACGCCAGGTTTTCCGGCGTGGTACCGAACAGGCGAGCCACGCGTTTACGTGAAGACAGCAGGCCAATCAGCACCCGCATATCGTTATAACCTTTGACCTTATTAAAAATCATCGCCGGACCGATTTGGGTCGGACGTTTAACGGTGCCGTGGGCGCCTACGTAGCGGTATACACCGGATAACTCCGCGATCGGATCCACGGGTTCATCGGTGTAGATCAGTTCGTCGTCGTACTGGCTTAAGACCTCCAGTGCGGAACGGAGATCAGTCACTTTTTTTTGTTCTTCAGACATCTCAATGGCCCTTAATGTCAGGTAATCGGGGGTGCAGCGGAATGTGCTTCTTTGCCGTTGCCCGGTCAGTTTGCAAAGAATCGGTGATAAGAGTCCAATAACATTACCCGGCTCTTTGATAAGGGATTATTATGAGAAAAACGACGCGGAGAACGTATGGATTACCGACAATTACACTCATTTGTGGTGCTGGCAGAAGTGCTGCATTTTGGTAAAGCCGCCCTGCAACTCAACATCGCGCAGCCAGCACTAAGCCAGCACATCAAGACGCTCGAACAGTCGCTGGGGATCCCGCTTTTTACTCGCGACAAGCGCCATGTAGCGCTGACTTTCGAGGGACAACAGCTGGTGGAAGAAGCGAAAATTGCCATCAACCATTACAAAAAATTTCTCGAAAATGCGCGCAGTTTACGGCAGGGTTTTAAAGGACAACTGAAGCTCGGCTACGTCGGATCATCGATTCTGGACCCGGCACTGGCGATGTTAATTAATGGTTACCGCAAGAAAAAACCGGATATTGAGATCGTTATTGAAGAACATAACGTACACGAGCAGCTAACACTTCTGCTCAACTATCAACTTGATATCGCCCTCGTCCGGTCGCCGGTACCGCAGTACCCGGAGCTGGAATATCTCGACGTCGCGACACGCCCGCTGATTGCCGTTCTCCCGCGTAATCATCCGCTGGCCGCCGGTCAGAAAATCGCCCTTTCATCACTTTCCGAATGCCCTTTCCTTATCCAGAGCGATCCGCCCGGCGTCGGCCTTGGCTGGTCAGCGATGAACGCCTGCCAGCAAGCCGGATTTGTCCCGCAGAAAATTCAGTTTACGCGGGATGTGTCAGTGGCTATCGGGCTGGTCTCGATGGGAATGGGCGTCACGCTGGTGCCGGAAACGCAGAGATCGGTGATGATCCCCGACGTGAACTACTGCTTCCTGACCGACTCAGGCGCAACATCCACCCTGACCCTGAGCTGGCAGCGACACCAGAAAAATAAAGCTCTGGCAGATTTTATTCGTTATGCGAGGGAGCTGACGGTATAGGCATAATTGGGAATGAATACGAGAAGCGGCAGCGATTTTATCTGTCATTTACTTTATCGAACAGGCTTACTCATACACATAAATAATTTTTCAGACCTTATAAATCAATAAAATATATAAATTATCGATGGCACAAACTGCCTTGTAGAAGGGCTTTTTACGCGCTTATTTTGAGCTTCTAATTTCTTATTTTTGTCGTGTAAAAAGGAGCTTTGAAATGGCAATACCAGCGTATTTGTGGTTAAAGGATGACGGCGGTGCTGATGTTAAAGGGTCGGTGGATGTACACAACCGCGAGGGAAGTATTGAAGTCCTTAGTTTCACCCATGGTCTGCATATCCCCACCGATGGAAACACGGGAAAGCTAACGGGAACACGCATCCATGGTGCTTTCACCATTGGCAAAGAGTTCGACAGATCATCGACATATCTTTATAAAGCCGTTGCTACCGGCCAGACTTTAAAATCAGCTGAGTTAAAATGGTATCAGATCAATGATACAGGTCAGGAAGTTGAATATTTCAGCATGTTCCTTGAAAAATTGAAGATCGTTTCCGTTATTCCTGTCATGAATCACTGCAAAGATCCCAACTCTATTCATCTGAATCATATGGAATATATTGATATCAGATACGAGAAAATAACGTGGCGACACAGTGATGGTAATCTGATTTACGCAGATGCCTGGAATGAAAGAGTGACAGCCTGATGTCCCGTCTCTCTTTTGATGGCTCATCTCACACACTTTCGCTTCTTGCTGATGATGGAATATCAATTAAAAGCTGGAGTGCTTACAACAATGTCGATTCTCATGCGACATTGCGCCACGTAAATAATGGTACATATCAGTTTCAGGACAGAAGCTCCCCACACTCTCATACAGCAAACCCAAATGGTTCCTATGGTTCTTATGGAATTATCAGATTTGATGTTCCTGGCCATCCCGGTATCGGAATTCATTCAGGCCGGGCAAATGCACGTCATCTTCCGGGGCCACAACATCCAACAATGGGTTGCATCCGCACGTCTGACGAAGCAATGAGATACCTTAAAGAGCATATGTCGGGTCATCCTCTCTCCACTATTGAGATTCTTAACAATAGTGGCCCTTCCGCCGCAGGCTCAACCCAAAGAAATGAGAACAGGGAATATCAGGGAGTCCGGATGGAATTTATATGAAAGCATTCACCGCGATATTGTCACTCGCCCTTCTAACAGGAACAGCTCACGCAAAAATCTGCACTGAGAATGAAGCCACAGCAGCGGATTTAGCCATCGATAATCTGAGTAACTGGAAAGCTATTTACGATAATTACACCGCTTACAAACAGTGTGATGACGGAAGCATTGCGGAAGGAAATTCAGAAGCAATTGCGAGAATGTTCGCAGATAAATGGAAGGAGACCAGGAAGCTACAATCGCTCATTGATCGAGATTCAACATTTGAGGAATACGTTCTGAGGCATATTGATTCAACACTTGATACGAATGACCTGACTAATATTGCCAAATTGTCGTCCCAGTATTGCCCGACCAGTAACAAACCGTTTTGCAGTAAACTTTTCAGTGCGGTTCAGGCTGTGGAAAAACAGGATTAACAGAAGGCTAAAAACGGCAGAGATTTTGACCTGCCGTTTGAAAACCACTTAACGTTTATTCGGCGCACGAACCGGTCGTGAAATCAAATTACCCTGCCGGTCAAAATAACGGCTCGGCCAGACGGTATGCGGCAATACGCCAATAGCCTGACAGATGATAATTTCACCTTTTGGCCACGGTCTGGAAAGTGCGTTGGAAAGCGTGGATGAACTCAGCCCCGCTGCGCGGGAAACCGCTGCCAGCGTGGTGCCTTTCTTGCGAAGTGCCGCGATGATGTCGGCGGGATGCCAGTCGTTGGAAGTATTCATGGATTGCTCCTTCAGATAGTTACTCACTACCACAGGAGCTGCGAAACCCATTGGTGGTAGCCCAGACGAGGTTCGCAGTACCGGTTCTGAAGGCTACCGGCCAGCCCGAGGGCTGCCCCGCCTGAGCCACCATTGAGATATTGCGTGCAGCAAGAGGCCGCATTTTCAATAGTTGCGTCAAAGCGACGGCACTCTCAACGTGAGGTGCCGCCTTCAGATTACACGAGCTGCGAAACTCGGCTGTGGATTTGGCCACAGCGAGTCCATTATATCGGAAATCACCAAAGCTGACCAAGTAAGTCGTTGAAGTTGCGAGGTTGGTTCCAAGAAGTTTTTATGGAGGAAATACTTATTAACTACAGGTTTAAAATTATTATAATTCATCTAAATCATTAATTCCAAAATGGAACTCTAATCCTCGGTAGATTTTTTTTAAATTTTTATCCTTATCAGGTGTTGTAAGACCGCAATTAAAAAAACCGATGCAGCCAGATAAAATAGCCTTTGCTACAAGTTGGCTATATACATTCCTATTTATAGATTCAGAAGTTCGGTAAATGGATAAATTCCCATGGACTATATCCGACCGTAAGTCATACATTTCCTGAGAGACATCAATCCACTTATCAAACTCACCGTAATAAACAGCGACTAGAGCTGCAACTCTATTCCTAAAGTTACGCGAGGTAATCCCGCTATTTTTCTCAGAAGTCAAACTAACAAGTCTTTCCATTGCAGCAGTTAATTTTACTATACAAAAAGCTTCATCTTTATCATTCAAGGCACTATTAAACGTATAAATAGAGTCAATCAATCTATCAGCAATAACCCTATCACTAGAGGGATCCAATGCTAAACTAATCAACGTTGATAAAACATTACCAATTTCGGATTTAAAGTCTTCTTGAAATTTACCCCAAAAAATATTGCTCCATAATATTCTCCCCCGACTTGAAAAGTTGTAATCAAACTTACCGCCATCAATTTCCTTGAAATAAAATCCATCATACTTTGGTTGAGGGTTGAATGATAAAGATACAAAATCATGAGAAATACCGTAATGTTCGCTGAAAAGTTGAAGAATCCCCACGATAAAATCAGCAATATTTTTAGCTACTTTTTCTCTCAAAAAATTAGATCTTTTAGTGACAATAACTTTTAAAAAGTGTTCGTAAGCGTATTTATTACTTTCACAAAAAGAAATAGCATTATCGATTATATATTTTTCATGCAGAATGTTAGCTCTATCAAAAATAGAATTTTTAGTGCAAATCTTGGCGTTTCCAATATTTAGATCCCCTTCTAAACCTAATGCCAAAATCGGGAAATAGAAAATTTCAGCATCCATTTTCTTAAATGACTTTTTAATGGCCTTATCGATTAATTTTGAGTAAGATCTGTTTTCGTCAACAACTTTATTGTTTAGTATTAACAAATAAAACTCTTCGCGTAAAAATGTAGAAAGCTCTCCAAGAGTAATATGGTTAGCTAAACGATTTGAATTTATTTGCCTTCTTGATATTTCTAAAAATTTATCATAAGCCTTATATGATAATTTAAGTTGAGGGTAACTCTTTGTTCTATCTCTAATATAAACATTCTCTGGCACATCAATAATCATGCCAATACTGCCAAATTTCCCATCATACTCTTTATTGAACTCATCAATAAAAATCCCTTGGGATAAATTTTCTTGAATTCGCAGGTATTCAGAATAAATGAATTTAAAGTCAACTATATCTTGTTTGGTTGCACCCATTAAAACCAACCTTGGTAAATATAATTACTAACTAAATTTAATTGATATGTAAGATACTATAACTATATTAAGAACTAATACCAGTAATTTTCTTATGAGAAGTCATATGAGCTTGACATGCCAAATTAACTGAGAGAATCAGAGATTTTGCATTAAAAATAGCTGCTCTACCCACTGAGCTATATCGGCTTTTTAAGGGATTGGCGGGGGCTACGGGGCAGCAACTTATTCCTTACCTAAGGCGTCCGTCGAGACTCTGAAAGTACGTCTGGCGTGATCTTAATCACCCTGCATACGTTATGGCTATTATGTTTGTTTTGGCGTGAAAAAGCGGGCTGAGAACAACCAGACATCGCCGGAGCGTGGAGTATTAACGTTTTGATATTTCTGGGATTGGGTCTGAAAAATGGTGCCGACTACCGGAATCGAACTGGTGACCTACTGATTACAAGTCAGTTGCTCTACCTACTGAGCTAAGTCGGCTTTTTGAAGTGTTACCGGGGAACTACGGGGTGCTAAATTAGTGAAATCTGACGCTGCCGTCAACCCCCTGAAAGTGCGTTTGCTGGTTTTCTCATCAAATGACGCAAAATAGGAAATTTCCACCGGTTTCATAGGGTTGAAACCGGTGTAAAAAGGGTCACGGACGCACTAAATCGTCGCCATAACCAATCCATTTATAGGTCGTCAGGGCTTCTAATCCCATCGGGCCGCGGGCGTGCAGTTTTTGTGTACTGACTGCGACTTCTGCGCCTAAACCGAATTGCCCCCCGTCGGTGAAACGGGTGCTGGCGTTGACGTAGACCGCCGAGGAATCCACTTCACGCACAAAACGGTCGGCGGCGCTGATGGAACGGGTGAGGATCGCGTCGGAATGTTCGGTACCGTAGGTGCGGATATGCGCCACGGCGGCGTCCAGATCGGCGACGACGGTGACGTTCAGATCCAGCGACAACCATTCGTCCTGATAATCCTCTTCGGTCACAGCCAGCACTTTCGCCGGGCCATTTTGCAGATGCGGCATGGCGGATTCACTGGCATGAAGCGTTACGCCCGCACGGTGCATACGGCCACTCAGCTCCGGCAGGAAACGTTCCGCAATCGCCTGATGAACCAGCACGGTTTCGAGGCTGTTACAGGCGCTCGGACGCTGCACTTTCGCGCTTTCAATCACGGTGAGTGCTTTGTCGAAATTCACGCTTTCATCCACAAACGTATGGCATACACCGATACCGCCGGTGATCACCGGAATGGTGGACTGTTCGCGGCACAGTTTGTGCAGCGCCGCGCCACCGCGTGGGATCAGCATGTCGACGTATTTATCCAGACGCAGCAGTTCTGCCACCAGCGCGCGATCCGGGCTCTCGATGGCCTGAACGGCGGCTTTTGGCAGGCCACATTCTTCCAGCGCCAGTTGGATCACTTTGACCGTCGCCTGATTGGTGTGATGCGTTTCTTTCCCGCCACGCAGGATAACGGCGTTACCGGTTTTCAGGCACAGGCTGGCGACGTCGATAGTGACGTTCGGCCGCGCTTCATAAATCACGCCAATCACGCCCAGTGGTACGCGGCGGCGTTCGAGACGCAAACCGCTGTCCTGCTGAGAACCGTCAATCACCTGCCCGACCGGATCGCTCAGGCGGCAGACATCGCGCACGTCGCTGGCGATGGCGGATAAGCGCGCAGGCGTCAGCAGCAGGCGATCGAGTAATGCTTCGCTCATGCCGCTTTCGCGGGCGGCGGCCATATCCAGTTCATTGGCAAGAATAATGCTCTGGCTGTTGGCCTCGAGCATGTCAGCCATCAGCATCAGCGCGCGGTTTTTCTGCGCGGTGCTGAGGGTGGAGAGCTGCCAGGACGCGGCTTTCGCGGCCCTGCCCATCTCGTTAAGCATGTGTAACTCCTTAACTGACAATCATGTCGTCACGGTGAACGGCAACCGGGCCGTATTCGTAACCGAGAATTTCGCTGATCTGCTGAGAGTGATGACCGGCAATCATGCGCATCGCATCGCTGTTATAGCGGCTGACGCCGTGCGCGAGGTCACGCCCGTTCAGGTTACGGATGCGGATCACTTCGCCACGCGAGAAATCGCCTTTCACTTCGCGGATACCTTTGGGCAGCAGGGAACTGCCGCGCTCCATCATGGCGGCAACCGCGCCGTCGTCGATGGTGATTTCACCGGCTGGCGGTGCGCCGAAGATCCAGCGTTTACGGTTCTCCAGCGGCGTTTCCATAGCGTGGAAACGCGTACCGACGGAAATGCCGTTAATCACATCGCCAATCACGCCCGGCAGGTTGCCTGCGGCAATGATCGTGTCGACACCCGCACGACACGCGACATCTGCGGCTTGCAGTTTGGTTGCCATTCCGCCGGTTCCGAGGCCGGAAACGCTGTCACCCGCCACGCCACGCAGTTCATCATCAATCGTCATGACTTCGCGGATCAGTTCGGCTTCAGGATTGGTACGCGGATCGGCAGTAAACAGGCCGCTCTGATCGGTCAGCAGTAACAGTTTGTCGGCACCGGCCAGAATCGCAGCCAGCGCCGAGAGATTGTCGTTATCGCCGACTTTAATCTCTGCGGTGGCGACGGCATCATTCTCGTTGATCACCGGCACGATATGGTTATCGAGCAACGCGTGCATCGTGTCGCGGGCGTTCAGAAAACGCTCGCGATCTTCCATATCGGCACGGGTCAGCAGCATCTGACCAATATGGATACCGTAAATCGAAAACAATTGCTCCCAGAGCTGGATTAAACGGCTTTGCCCGACGGCAGCCAGCAGCTGTTTGGAAGCAATGGTGGCGGGGAGTTCGGGGTAGCCAAGATGTTCACGCCCGGCAGCAATCGCGCCCGACGTTACAATCACAATCCGGTGCCCTGCCGCATGTTGTTGCGCGCACTGGCGGACAAGCTCAACAATGTGAGCACGGTTGAGGCGGCGTGAACCGCCAGTGAGCACGCTGGTGCCCAGTTTTACAACCAGTGTCTGACTGCCACTCATTAGTCTTTCCATTAAGGTGAAATAAGGAATGCTTCGTTGTCTTTGTAACAGGGGAGAAGCGTTATGCCAACCGGCATAACGCTATAATAGCAGCATTCAGTATGGGAATGGGTAGTACAGAAGGTGTCAGGCGGAGAGCTTCACCGGTTCTTCGCTGAAATCATCAGCAGGTTCCAGTTTGAGCGACATCTCTTCGATCATGGTGTTGAGTTTTTTGTGAAACCCTTTCAGGGTCGTCTCAAGCTTCTCACGCACTTCAGCATCTTTAATGTTTTGTGCCTTCCAGATGCCGTCTTTATCGAACAAACCAAACTGATAAGTATAGGTAAAACGTTCAACTTCGGCTTGTAACTCAATCCACCAACCCCAGAATTCACGCTTCTCCGGCGCGGGTTTCACGTTCACACAGACCGCTAAGCAGTCAAAGAAAAAGCGGTCGTTCTCGCATTTCCCTTCTCTAATGTACGGCCCGAGTGTACCGAAACGTTTCATTAGCCTGCTTTTAGGATGACCACTTGGTAACGTCATTGTACAACCTCCATAGAAAGACGATCCTTTTTAGCAAACCGTTAAGAATTAGCAACCATTAAGTTAGCGCATGTGCTTTTCCAGCCACCCACAAATTTCGTGTAAAGCGCTGTCAAAGTGCTGGTAAAGCGGTTCACTTTTGATGGTTAAAATCTTGCCTTCGGCGGAAGAATCCGCAATCAGCCTGGCTTCGCTCTTCGGGCTGAAGATATCGCTTTCCCAGTAGGCGGCGAGCATTGGCGTCGGTGTTCTACGCCCTAACAACCCCTGAGTTTTCAGAGAATATCGATTAAGTTCGGTTTTCAGCGCGGAATCCGACGCCGTCGACATTCCGATGCGGCTCGCCAGCACGTCCATGTACATATCCGGCACCTGTTCCTGACATTTCGGGTCGCTCAGCAGCGAATGCACCAGCGCGCCCAGCGTCGCCACAGCCCGCACGCGGCGCGGCTCGAGATACGCCAGCCGCACGGCGACGTTCGCCCCAAAGCGATAACCCAGCAGGCTGACGCGGCTCGCATCCACCCACGGCACATCAGAAAGCTGCATGAGAACCTGCTGATGCAGGAAGCTGGTGTCCTGCGTCAGTTTCCATTTTGAGGAAAAACCGATCGACGGCATGTCGATGGTGAGCATCGCAATGCCCATCGGCGCGAGATAAGAGCGGAACAGGCGCTGATGGTCACTTTGCAACGTGTCCAGACCGCCGCAAACCATAACCGTTGGGAACGGCGCTTTGCCTTCGTTCGGCAGATGCAGGAAGCCGGTGATCGGCGCACCGCCCGGGATTTTGAATTCCAGCTCTTTCAGATCATACGGTGAATGTTCGGAGGATTTCTCAAACGCTTTATTGGCCAGCGCTTCCGCCTGCTCCGCCAGCGTATCGCCTTTCAGATGCGGATAACCGGCAATGCTGTAAAGGTTAGCGGCTTTCAGCCAGTATTCGCTGGCAAGATTGGCGTCTTTTTCATCGGCGGCTTTTTGCTGCCACTGCATGGCCTGATTCGACCATTCATAAATCCAGTTACCGTTGCGATAGCCAATAACAGTATCAAGCAATAACGGGTCGCTATGTTCAGCCTGAGAAACGGCAATGCGCGAAAGCACTTCTTCCACTTCCAGCGGATCAACGCCGCGCCACATCCACATCAGACGGTTGATTGTCCGGTACCAACAATTCACGGTATCCCCTTCCAGCGCTGAGTGCATCGGCGGGTGCGTATTGTGATGATGAACGCGATGAACCAGTGTCGAAGTTTCCGGATATTTGAATGACGGTTTGAACAGTTTTTCCGTGAGATTGGCTGGAGCCATGATGCAAGGTCCTCCGTTAGCAAGCAGCTTTTCGCCCGCAGGCGAACGTTTCAGGCAGGGATTATAACCCGCCCACGTTGCGACAAGACAGGAGTGAGGTCAAGCGGAAAGGATTTCAAGTCAACAAAAGCAAAACGCCCGGCGATTAGCCAGGCGTTTTTATAAAGCAGAGAGGATCATTTTCCTACAAGAGGCGGTACAAACACCACGCCCATATCCCACGGCTGTTCAATCCAGGTATTCTGCGGGATGTCTACGACATAATCGTCAACCAGCGGCGCACCGGCAGGTTTAGCGAAGATGGTGATGAAATGCGCTTTCGGATACATCTCGCGGATTGCTTTTGCGGTGCCGCCGGTATCGACCAGATCGTCAATTACGATGAAACCTTCACCGTCGCCTTCTGCGCGTTTCAGCACTTGCATTTCGCGCTGATTGTCATGGTCGTAGCTGGAGATACATACGGTATCCACATGACGGATGCACAGTTCGCGAGCCAGTAACGCTGCCGGAACCAGACCGCCACGGCTGACGGCAATAATGCCTTTCCATTGTTCTGCCGGCAGCAGGCGTTTAGCCATTGTGCGGGCGTGGATTTGCAGCATGTCCCAGGTTACAACGTATTTTTCGCTCATAAAGGTATCCCAGCCAGTGAATTGACGGCTTCTAAAAATTTAAACCCTAAATAATTCGGATTGCAGGAAGGCGGCAAGTGAACGAATCCCGATGAGCTGACATAAGTCAGTGATTCGGGTGAGCGAACGCGGCCAACGCATCTGCAATTTGAAGTATGACGGGTGTATTCGGGGGAAAAAGGTTGCGCGAGATTATAGTGAGTCCGGTTCACAAAAACCAGCGATTATAGTACCGCCAGCCCGCAAAAAACCCGGATTTTCTCCCCGCGCCCGCGCACAGGTTAAGATTAAGTGATATTCTGTCAGGCCACTCGCCACACAGTCTGGCGGGGATTACTTAACCTTAAACCTACAGCATCTCAATCAGTTCCCCTGCAATTGGAGCCTGAATGAGCTGACTGTTACAGGAGACTTATAGTGTCTGAACTGTCTCAGCTTTTGCCACAACCGTTGTGGGATATTTTTGCCAAAGTATGTTCAATTCCGCACCCTTCTTATCATGAAGAAGCGCTGGCAAAACACATCGTTGAATGGGCTCAGGAAAAAGGTATCCACGCTGAGCGTGATGAAGTTGGCAACATTTTGCTGCGCAAACCGGCCACCAAAGGCATGGAAAACCGCAAAGCCGTTGCCCTGCAGGCTCACCTCGATATGGTGCCGCAGAAAAACAACGATACTGTTCATGATTTCACTAAAGATCCGATTCAGCCGTTCATCGAAGACGGTTGGGTAAAAGCCCGTGGCACCACGCTGGGCGCTGACAACGGTATCGGCCTGGCTTCTGCGCTGGCGGTTCTGGCTGATGACAGCGTAGAACACGGCCCGCTGGAAGTGCTGCTGACCATGACCGAGGAAACCGGCATGGCGGGCGCATTTGGCCTGCAACCGAATTGGTTACAGTCTGAAATTCTGATCAACACCGATTCTGAAACCGAAGGCGAAATCTACATGGGTTGCGCCGGCGGGATTGATTTTACCGCCACGCTGCCACTGAGTCGCGAAGCGGTTCCGGCCGGTTTCACCACGCTGAAACTGACGCTGAAAGGCCTGAAAGGCGGCCACTCCGGCGCGGATATCCACCTCGGTCTGGGCAATGCCAGCAAACTGCTGGTGCGCTTCCTGTCAGAACACGCCGATACCCTCGGCCTGCGCCTGCTGGATTTCACCGGCGGCACGCTGCGTAACGCCATTCCCCGCGAAGCCATCGCAACACTGGCGATTGCAGCCGATAAAGCAGACGCACTGAAAGCCGCTGCACAGGAATTCCTGGCAACGATTCAGTTCGAACTGTCTGCGGTTGAGAAGAAAATCGCTTTCGTCGTTGAAGCGGCAGAAAGCCCAGCGAAAGCGCTGAGCAAAGACAGCCAGTGCAAATTCATTGCACTGCTGAACGCGACGCCGAACGGCGTGATCCGCATGAGCGATGACGTTAAAGGCGTGGTAGAAACCTCCCTGAACGTCGGCGTTGTCACCATGAAAGATGACGAAGTGGCGATCAATAGCCTGATCCGTTCCCTTATCGACAGCGGCAAAGAATACGTCGTCAGCATGCTGAATTCGCTGAGCGAACTGGCAGGCGCGAAAAGCCTGGCAAAAGGTAGCTATCCTGGCTGGAAACCTGAGCCAAGCTCTCCGGTGATGACGCTGGTGCGTGAAACCTACGAAACGCTGTTCAGCAAAACCCCGAACATCATGGTGATCCACGCCGGTCTGGAATGCGGTCTGTTCAAAAAACCGTACCCGGACATGGACATGGTTTCCATCGGGCCAACCATCACCGGGCCACACTCGCCGGATGAGCAGGTTGAAATCGCCAGCGTTGAGCTGTACTGGAAACTGCTGACAGCACTGCTGAAAGCGATTCCTGAACGTAAGTAATTGTTTTAGCTCCTCCCCTTAAAAGGGGAGGAGCTACAGTCACTCCCACGGCAATAACAACTGCCGCTCTATCTGCGGATCCTGCAAGGTGACATGCAACCCGACCAGACGCACCCCCCGTCCGCCGCGCCGCTGTTCCCACGCTTCACGCGCCACTTTCAGTAAATCTTCTTTATTCAGCACCGGCCAGACGTGTTCCTGCGTGGTCTGCTGGAAATCATGGAATTTGAGTTTCACGCCCTGACGTGCGATGCGTAAATTCGGGCTGACACGGCTCAGGCGGGTTTGTAATTCAGGATATAACATTTCGATCAGCGCCACGCACTCTTCCCAGCTGTGGATATCTTCCGCCAGCGTGCGTTCAACACCGACCGATTTCCGCAACCGCTCGGCTGAAATTTCACGTTCGTCGATGCCCTGACAACGCTCCCAAAGCACGCGGCCAAATTTGCCGAACTGCTTAAGCAGCCTCGCTAAATCATAGCGCTGCACGTCGCCGCAGGTGATCAGCCCCTGCTCCTGCAATCGCTGGGCGGTGACTTTGCCGACACCGGGGATTTTACTCAGCGGCAGATCCAGTAAAAAAGCCTCAACTTTGTCTGGCGTAATCACAAACTGGCCATTGGGTTTATTCAGGTCTGAGGCAATTTTTGCCAGAAATTTGATAGGTGCAATGCCCGCCGAGGCCGTCAGATTAATTTCATCAAAAATCGCCTGACGGATTTCAGCGGCGATCAACGTTGCGGAGCCATTGCATTGGGTCGATTCTGAAACATCCAGATAAGCTTCGTCGAGTGACAGCGGTTCGATCAATGGCGTATAACGCGCAAAGATTTCGCGGATGTGGTTTGAGGCTTCTTTATACGCCTCCATTCTGCCGGGAATCACTTTCAGGTGCGGGCAAAGTTTGAGCGCCATTCCGGTCGGCATCGCACTGTGTACGCCGAATTTGCGTGCCGGGTAATTGGCGGTGCTGATGACGCCACGCCGGTCGCGGCTGCCACCGATGGCGATAGGAATGTCGCGCAGGGAAGGATCATCGCGCATCTCGACGGCCGCGAAAAAGCAGTCCATATCCACATGAATGATTTTACGCATAACCCTCCCCCAATGACTGTATAAGTATACAGTTGAATCAGGAGATTTCAAACACAGAAAATGACGGTTAATTTGGCTTAATTAATCACCATTAATGGCATCAGAAAGTATTTACATTTCCTGAAGCGAGAATTCAATATTTGGTGATTGCTAAAAAATTAATCAGTATTAATATGGCAACGTTTCAGACAGGCAGTACATTAGAAGAAAATCAGTGGCGGTCTTACAGGTAGTTCATCTGTAGACAAAATAATCAAAATTATTATCGAGCAGGACTTAGAATGATCAGAATCGCGCTGTTTCTTGCGATGCTCCTCAGTTTGCCTTTATTTACAGCAAATTACGCCGTGGCCAGCGAGGCTGTCCCGGTAAACGCGGCGCTTAAAAAACAATTGTTAGGTGCTCCCGTTTATATCCAGATTTTTAAACAAGAACGTAAACTCGAATTGTATGCGCAGCTCGACGGCGAATATCGTCTGATCGGCAGCTACGGCATCTGCGATTTTTCTGGCGGTTTAGGAAATAAACGTCGCGAAGGTGATTTTAAAAGCCCGGAAGGTTTCTACAACGTGGATATTCACCACCTGAAACCGGACAGCCGCTTTTATCGCGCCATCAACATCGGTTTCCCGAACGCCTATGACATCTCGCAGGGTTATTCCGGTAAGTATCTGATGATCCACGGCAACTGCAAATCTATCGGTTGCTATGCGATGACTGACGGTTATATGGATGAAATCTTCACCTACGTGCAGGCGGCCTTCCAGTTCGGCCAGCGCAACGTGCAGATCAGCATTTATCCGTTCAAGATGACCGATGCCAACATGCAGTCGCACAAAAACTCAAGCTACATCACGTTCTGGCGTCAGCTACAGCCGGGCTTTGCGTACTTTGAGAAACACCATCAGCCACCGAACGTCGTGGTGACTAACGGGCAATATGAAGTGCTGCAACCGTTGTCAAACATCCCGCTGCCTTCACAGCTGGCGTTCGCCCCGGTGAAATAATGCGAATTCACCTGGAGCAATTTTGTTCCAGGTTTCGTTTGCCGTCAGCGGTTGCGTGGCAATCACGGTGACGACATCATCCGGTGTCGTCTGCTGCTGAAAATCAATTTCAACATCCTGATCCAACAACGTTGCCTTTCCGAAAGGCGCCCGCCGCGTGATCCAGTGCAGATTGGTCGAACAATAGGCCATCACAAAATGCCCGTCCGATAACAGCATATTAAACACGCCCTTCTGCCGTAACTCATCCGCCAGCGACGCAATATACCGGAACACCGGCGGCCAGCTGGCCGGGCGGCGCGGATAACGCTGCGTAAGTTTATGCAACAACCAGCAAAATGCGTATTCACTGTCGGTTTGCCCGACCGGACGCAACGTGCCGGTATCCAGCTGGCGGTAACCGCGAAGCTGGCCATTGTGCGCGTAAGTCCAGTTATGGCCCCACAGTTCGCGGGTAAACGGATGGGTATTTTCCAGCGCCACTTCGCCACGGTTTGCCTGACGAATATGGGAAATCACCGCGCAGGATTTGATCGGGTATTCCTGAACTAGGCGGGCGATAGGCGAATTAAAACTCGGCATCGGATCTTTAAAAGTACGACAGCCATTCCCCTCGTAGAAGGTAATGCCCCAGCCGTCTTTATGCGGGCCAGTCCCGCCACCGCGCTGCACTAATCCACTGAAACTGAAGCAAATATCAGTTGGAACGTTAGCGCTCATCCCGAGCAATTCGCACATCTCCCGCCTCCTTTACAGCAAAGGCATTACGCCTTCGCCATCTCTTTTTCAATCAGAAGAATTAAAATATGGATCACTTTAATGTGGATTTCCTGCACGCGGTCAGCGAAGCCAAAGTGTGGCACGCGAATTTCCACGTCGGCAGAACCATCCATTTTACCGCCGTCTTTACCGGTCAGGGTAATGACTTTCATGCCTTTGGCGCGCGCGGCTTCAATCGCTTTGATCACGTTACCGGAATTGCCGGAAGTGGAGATGCCCAGCAGCACATCGCCTTTCTGACCCACGGCTTCCAGATAACGGGAGAAGATATATTCGTAACCGAAATCGTTGCCCACGCAGGAGATGTGGCTGACGTCAGAAATCGCAATCGCCGGGTAGCCCGGACGGTTTTCACGGTAGCGGCCGGTCAGTTCTTCTGCGAAATGCATGGCGTCACAGTGTGAACCGCCGTTACCGCAGGAAATCACTTTCCCGCCCGCCTTGAATGAATCGGCCAGCAGCACTGCTGCACGTTGAATAGACTCAATATTTGCCGGATCGCTGATGAATTTATTCAGCGTAGCAGCAGCTTCGTTCAGTTCAGTACGGATAATATCCTGGTACATAGCAGCCTCTTTTATGTCCATTTGCAGCCAGCTGTGGCTGGCCGATAGCAATAAAACTTTCCGCTGAGCAGTTTAACGGAAAGCCGAAACAGCGAGAAGCCAAGAAGCGGTAATGATTCTTATAGTTTCCGTTTTTGACGCTTCGTGCGGCCGGTTTGTGAGCTGCGTTGTAATTAGTATGTAAACACATTGATAAAGAAATGAGCATGAACTACAACCATTGTATCCCTACAACAGGTCAGACCTCCTACTACTCAGGAGCTTTACTATGATGGTTCTTAGCATTGTTGCATTTGTCGTGATCCTTGGTGTGTTGTTCTATCACAAGGTCAATCTTGCCTTTAGCAGCCTGATTTTACTGGCATTTACCGCTGTCATGGGCGCTATTCATCTGTGGACGCTGTGGCTGTTACTGCCGCTGGCGATTATCCTGCTGCCATTCAATGTGCCCGCACTGCGCCGCGCATTGTTCTCTGCGCCTGCACTTCGCACCTTCCGTAAAGTGATGCCCGCAATGTCACGCACGGAAAAAGAAGCGATTGAAGCCGGTACCACCTGGTGGGAAGGCGATCTGTTCGGCGGCAAGCCGGACTGGAAGAAATTGCAGGATTACCCTGAACAACACCTGACCGAAGAAGAGCAACGCTTTATCGACGGCCCGGTGGAAGAAGCCTGCCGCATGGCGAATGACTTTGAGATCACGCATGAACTGGCCGACTTGCCGCCGGAGCTGTGGGCGTACCTGAAAGAACACCGCTTCTTCGCGATGATCATTAAGAAAGAGTACGGCGGTCTGGAATTCTCCGCTTACGCTCAGGCCCGCGTGTTACAGAAACTGGCCGGTGTGTCCGGGATTCTGGCGATCACCGTCGGCGTGCCAAACTCCCTCGGCCCGGGCGAATTACTCCAACATTACGGCACTGAAGAACAAAAAGACCATTACTTGCCGCGTCTGGCGCAGGGTCTGGAAATTCCGTGTTTCGCACTGACCAGCCCGGAAGCCGGGTCCGATGCCGGTGCGATCCCTGATTTCGGTATCGTCTGTAAAGGCCAGTGGCAGGGCAAAGAAGTGCTCGGCATGCGCCTGACCTGGAACAAGCGTTACATCACGCTCGCACCAATCGCTACCGTGCTCGGTCTGGCATTCAAACTGAAGGACCCGGACCATCTGCTCGGCAGTGAAACGGATCTGGGCATTACCTGTGCGCTGATCCCAACGGACACTAAAGGCGTGGAAATCGGCCACCGCCACTTCCCGCTGAACGTGCCTTTCCAGAACGGTCCGACGCGCGGTAACGATATTTTCGTTCCAATCGATTACATCATCGGTGGCCCGAAAATGGCCGGTCAGGGCTGGCGTATGCTGGTGGAATGTCTGTCCGTGGGCCGCGGCATTACCCTGCCGTCTAACTCCACCGGCAGCCTGAAATCACTGGCGATGGCGACCGGCGCTTACGCGTACATTCGCCGTCAGTTCAAACTGCCTATCGGTAAAATGGAAGGCATCGAAGAACCGCTGGCGCGTATTGCCGGTAACGCTTATGTGATGGACGCCGCTGCAACGCTCATCACCAACGGCATTATGCTCGGTGAAAAACCGGCGGTGCTCTCGGCGATTGTGAAATATCACTGTACCCACCGTGGTCAGCGCGCCGTGATGGACGCGATGGACATCACCGGCGGTAAAGGCATCATGCTCGGTAAAAGCAACTTCGTGGCCCGAACCTATCAGGGCGCGCCGATTGCCATCACCGTGGAAGGCGCCAACATTCTGACCCGCAGCATGATCATCTTCGGTCAGGGTGCTATCCGTTGCCATCCTTACGTTCTGCGTGAAATGGCGGCGGCTGAGAAAAACGATCTGGACGATTTTGACCGCGCGCTGTTCGGGCATATCGGCCACGTAGGCAGCAACAAAGTGCGCAGCTTCTGGCTCGGTCTGACCAACGGCCGCACCAGCGATACGCCGGTTAACGATAAAACCGCGCGTTATTACCAGCACATTAACCGTCTGAGCGCGAACCTCGCGCTGCTGGCTGACGTGTCGATGGGCGTGCTGGGCGGCAGCCTGAAACGTCGCGAACGTATTTCCGCCCGTCTCGGCGATATCCTCAGCCAGATGTATCTGGCGACGGCGACCCTGAAACGCTTTGATGAAGAAGGTTGCAACGAGGCCGATTTACCGCTGGTTCACTGGGGCGTGCAGGATTGTCTGCATCAGGCCGAAGTGGCTATCGACGACCTGCTGCGTAACTTCCCGAATGCGTTTGTGGCGGGCGTGATGCGCCTGGTGATTTTCCCGCTGGGCCGTTCGCACGCAGCCCCGTCGGATCGTCTGGATCACGAACTGGCGCGCATTCTGCAGGTGCCTTCTGCGACCCGCAGCCGCATTGGTCGTGGTCAGTATCTGACGCCAAGCGAGCACAACCCGGTCGGGCTGCTGGAAGAAGCGTTGCTGGATATATTGGCCGCCGAGCCGGTGCATAAACGTCTCTGCGATGCGATGGGTAAAAAACTGCCGTTCACCCGTCTGGATATTCTGGCGCAAAAAGGTCTGGATGCCGGTCATCTGAGCGCCGACGATGCGCGGATCCTCAGCCGTGCGGAGGAAAGCCGTCTGCGTTCCATTAACGTCGATGATTTTGAGCCACACGAACTGGCCGCGAAAAAGCAGGACGTGGAGGAAGAAAGCGCAAAAAAGGATGACGCCAAACCGCGCCATACCGAAGCCGCTTAATCCTTAAAATTCACGGTTAAAAAAAGCCTGAGTGTTTACGCACTCAGGCTTTTTCATTTCCGGATGACGGGTAATCAGAAGTAATACTTGAATCTTACACGGCCGCCGTACCGCTGATCGCTGTCATTATCGTTGCTGTAATGTTTATCCGCTTCCAGCATCGACACGTACGCGCCCAGATAGACATTGAAGTTCTTCATGTCCATCACGTTCGGGATGAGATAACTGGCGTGAATGGTATGAATATCGTAGCTGCCCGGCTCGTTGAACCAGTCATCACCGGCGTTTTCATTATTCATTGGCCGTAAACCGTTGGCATTAAACTCTTCAATGCGGTTGTGCGCGTAGATGTAACCCAGCTCGATGTTTTTCCACAACGCATTGGTGCCGACCGTGAAATCTTTCTCGTCGGAGGCGTCCATGTACGCCGTACTCAGGTTCGCGACAATGCCGTTTTCCGGATCCGCTTTCTGCCCGTTCCAGGTCATGGTCATGCCGTAACCGTTACGTTTGGACTGATCAATGGTTTCGCCCTGATCGTTTTTATAGCCGTAAGCGTTGTTAACGATGTTAGTTTCCATCGCCGCAGCAACCGAGAACGCATCCCCTTTCCAGGCAATAATTGGTCGCAGATACGCAACGTTTTTATCCTGTTCCAGTTTGTTGCCGTGGTAGTTCTGATCGGCAAACAGCGACGTTCCGTTTTCCATCAGCGTATTGAGTTCGAAGTACCAGTTGCCGAGCGTTTTATTAAGCAGAATGTTACCGCCGCTGTCACTGCGTCCGCGCCCTTCTTTCATCATGTACACATAGCCGTAGCCGTCGGCGTAGAGATCGTTGGCGGTATTCCCGGAGTATTCTATGAACGTATCCTGATTCAGCGGGAACATATCGTAGGCTTCAAAGCGACCGATTTTTGCCATCCAGTTTTGTTCTTTACCGAAGAAGAAGGCGGCATCATCGACATTCATTGAACCGTTTAAATCAGCGGTCGGTTGCACGGAGAACCCGGAGAATTGCCCTTTGTCATTCCGGCGATAACCATCCAGCCCGATCAGCAAACGGCCATTCACATCCCAGCGTTCATTGCCGCCATTCCATTTATTATCATCGCCATTTTTCGCAGAGATTAATTGCCCGCTGCGGCTTGCGCCATCAACGTTAAATTCTACGTCACCGTATAATTTCAGATTATCGAAACCATTCAGCGTTAATAATTTGTCCTTCGATATACCGTCAGTTTTTACTTCTACCGGTGTGGATTCTTTCACGCTGGCAATTTCCTGTTCGCGCTTCACATCCTGTTTTTTCAGCTGCTGGATTTGTTTTTCTGCCGATTCTGCGCGGGCTTCCGCCAGCTGAAGACGCTCTTCAAGCTGCGCCATACGGGCTTCAAGACTGGCTGAAGAGCCTGCCGCCACCGCAGAACCCGACACGGCGATCCCCACTAATAATGCCAGCGTCTTAATCTTTCTCATAATTACGATATCCTTTTCAATACAAAATCAAACCATCGATATCAATTAACGACGTTGTTTTGTTTTTATTAAAATAGTGCCCGGAGGTTTCATAATGAGAAATGAAGATAGATTCTGGCCGAATAAACTGTCAAAAATAAAGCGGGGAAACGTGAAGTAAAACTGTAATAACGAAATTTCATCCTTACAAAACCAATAAACATAAAAAACGGGGTGCTGTTATTCACAGCATCCCGCTTATTATTCATTTCAAATACATTGTGCCGAATATATTTATCAGCCGAATGTTTACAGATTAACTTTTCTTAGGACGAATCTTCGCGGTCAGTCCTTTCAGGAAATAACGCAGAACCTGATCGCCACAAGGACGATAGTTTTTGTGCCCTTCCTTACGGAAGAATGCGCTCAGTTCGCCTTCGGAGACTTTGAAATCTGCCGAGGTCAGTACAGCAATCATGTCTTCGGTCTTCAGTTCAAACGCCACGCGCAGTTTTTTCAGCATGATGTTGTTGGTCAGACGCTTCTCCACTTCCGGTGCCGGGAAGCGATCGTCTTTACCGCGTTTGAACACAATCAGCCCGTTGAGGAAGTTGGCCATCACTTCGTCCGGCACTTCCATATAGCCTTCTTCGTCTTCTTTTTTCAGATAACGGGACATCACTTCAGGGCTGACCGGCGTGCCGGTGGTTTTGAGGATCTCAATGACCTGGCCTTCGCTCAAATCCAGCATGTAGCGCACACTGCGCAAAACATGGTTATGCATCATAATTCTGTATTCCTGTTAAAAGTAAACCGAGGAAATGCCACCGGGTTTACCCCTACGCACCTCGAAGGCGGGCATTATACAAGGCTGCGCGCGCGGGTCGCCTGTTAATTGTGGCAAATTTCGCAGTTTCCCGCTTGCGGAGGGAAAATCTGCGATTTCTCCGCGCCCTTCTTGCCAGAGCCAATCTAACCTCTCCGTCTTAGTTTAGTGCATATATATAGAATCCAAATGAAAATTAATAATTCATCACCTCAATAGATCTAATTTAATTTGAGATAGCTCACATTACTTTCTGTTGCCTAAACCGCACAACAAGCCAATACTAAAACACCGTTTCATTTATATGAAACTGACAATTCAAATAACTTACCAAATGCAGGATGGCACATGAAAATCAAAGGACTTCGGTGGTGGATAATAGCGTTAGTGACGCTGGGCACTATCACCAATTATTTATCACGCAGCGCACTTGGGGTGGCAGCGCCCACTTTAATTAAAGATCTGGGGATCAGCCAGCAGGAATACTCTTACATCGTAAGTGCATTTCAGGCTACCTATGCGTTAGGTGCTCCGGTCGTCGGTTATATTATCGATATAATAGGTTTAAAAGTGGGATTTGCCGTTTTCGCAGTGGCCTGGTCACTCTTTAATATGGCTCACGGCTTTGCAGGTTCCTGGCAACCTTTAGCGTTTCTGCGCGGATTAATGGGCGTGGCAGAATCCACTGCAAATCCGGGTGGAATGAAAGTTGTCGCCGAATGGTTCCCGGCAAAAGAACGCGGAATTGCCTGTGGATTATACAGCACCGGCACATCCCTTGGCGCAATGCTGGCACCACCTTTAGTTGTATGGGCAATATTAGAATATAACTGGGAAATGTCGTTTGTGATTACCGGGGCTGTCGGGTTGATATGGGTCATTATGTGGCTGGTGTTTTATCAGTCACCCGAAAAACATAAATCCATGACGCAGGAAGAAATTAACTATATCCATGACGGACAGGAAACAGTTAATAACCAAACCGTAAAACCACGTCGTACTCCCTTAAAAGAAATGCTGGGGAACCGCAATCTCTGGGGCATATCCCTGCCCCGTTTTATGGCGGATCCAGCGTGGGGAACATTACATTACTGGATGCCGTTATATCTTGTGACGGTGCGCCATATGGATTTGCATGAAATTGCGATTTTTGCCTGGCTCCCCTTCCTCGCCTCTGACTTTGGCTGCATGTTCTCAGGCTTTATGTGCAGGATATTAAATGCACGCGGGGTTTCCATCATCAATGCCCGCCGTATCACGTTTACCTTTGCCGCCGTACTGATGTTGTCCATGGCAGGCGTCGGATTGGTTAGCAATGTCTACATCGCGATTGCGCTGTTTTGCATGGCAGGCTTTGCACATCAGTGTCTTTCCATCACCGTGATCACCATGTCAGCAGATCTTTTCAACAAAAATGAAGTGGGTACGGTGACCGGATTTGCGGCACTTTCGGGGGGCACAGGAAACTTCCTGTTCTCGCTGTTCCTTGGGGCGACAGTCGCCACCGTAGGCTATACCGCCTTCTTTGTTGGCTTAGGGTTCTTTGACCTCATTGGTGCATTTTTCTTGTGGATGCTGGTTCGCGATCCGATAAAAACTCCCTCTTCATTTGCCCGTACAGGGATTGAAACGCATTAATCTGAAACAAAACTGTTCGTAAAAAATTAAAAATAATAAGGACTTTGATATGAATATCAAATCGCCACTGCGCTTTGCCTGTGGTCTGGTCACCCTATTACCATTATTTAGCCACGCCGTTACTTTAGATATTCGGGGCGGATATAAAGCCGCCAGCCATATTTATGAATCCCGGTTTAAAGTCAGCCAGAGTTGGAAAAGCGGCTGGTGGGCCAGTATGGAAACCGATAATAAGAACAATAAAAATAACGGACGCGGCGCTAATGGCACAGATAAAATCGACAGTTCACACTCTTTAGGTGATATTGCCACCGACTATAATGAAATCGAAACCAATTACACCTATAAACTGAACGATAAATGGAGCTTACAACCCGGAGGAATACTTCACTGGAGTACTAACGGAACACAGCTTCGTCCTTATATTCGTCTGAATTATAAAATAAGTGACAATCTGAATTCAGGATTGCGCTATCGGTATGATTATAACGACTATGAAACAAAAAATACGGACAGCGAACTACATCGTGACAGCGTCAATCGTTTGGATTTATATCTGGGTTACAAAATAAATGCCACGTGGAGCCTGAATTACCAGGGAACCGTTTATCGTCACACCAGCGCGGACTATGAATATAAAAATGGGAAATCCTGGTCTACAGAAAATGCCTTCACTGTGCGCTATAAATGGAATAACACCGTCAGCAATTATGTCGAATACGACTATCTGGATAAAACAGGCTATTACGACGGCGAAGGCAACAAAGCCGAATCTCGTTACCGCATCGGTATTACATTCAATCTGTAATGGCCGGGCGATTTAGAATTGATGATAAACAAAATGAGTAACCCAAATGAATAAATTAAACCTGATGATACGCACACTCCCGGCGCTGCTTTTCGTATGCGGCGGGTTATCCCATGCAGCACCTTCACGCTACTTCACCTACGATGCCACCACGCTGGCTCAAACCCGTTCTCAGATTACGGAGAAAAATAGCCCGTTGTTACCGGCATATCAGGCATTACTGGCAGCGGCAGACAAAGCGCTAAAGGAACCTTCGCTGAGTGTCACCCGGAAAACGCTGTTGCCCGCCTCCGGGGATAAACATGATTATTACAGTTTCGGGCCTTACTGGTGGCCGAACCCGAATACGGCCAGCCATCTGCCGTATATCCGTCAGGACGGTAAAACCAACCCTGAAAGCAAAACCGACGCCACGGACAGCAAGCGATTAGTCCGTTTCGCCGATGACATGCGCGTGCTCGGCTTAGCCTATTTCTTTTCAGGCAACAAAACGTATGCCGCCAAAGCCGCGGAAATGGCACGCGTCTGGTTTATCAATGATCAGACGCAAATGAACCCGAATATGGCCTATGCACAGGCGATTCCGGGTGTTGTAGATGGCCGGGGCATCGGCATCATTGACAGCCGCGTATTGATTGACGTGATGGACAGCATCGAACTTATCCGCCCGGCAGATACCTTAAGTGAAGCGGATTATCAGGCCGTCAAACGCTGGTACGGGGCATTTTCTCAGTGGCTGCTGACCAGTGATAATGGCTTTGAAGAAGGCAACTGGCACAATAATCACGGGGTATTCTATGATGCACAAGTCGTGGCCTTTTCGTTATTCAGCGACCACCCCGATGTCGCAAAACAACAAATGCGCGTCGCGATGCTGCGCCATCTGACTGCACAAATTGACCGGCAGGGGTACCTGACGGCGGAAATCGAACGCACACGCTCCTGGCATTACACGCAATTCGCCCTGTCGGCATTTCAGCGTCTGGCACGTTACGGCGAACTGACGGGCGTGGATTTATGGAACTCAGCTATCGACGATCACCGGCTGGAACAAGCTCTGACCGTCCCGGCGCAGTTTCTGGATAAACCGGCTGAATGGCCCTTCCCGGAGCTGAAATTCGAACCTGAGGAAGCACTCGGCAATATGCTCGCAGCGGCGCACGCTTATCCGCAAAATGTCCTGTTTCACGAGAGGGCACAACAATTGTCTGTGGCCTATCCTGATAACATTAATCTGTTAACCATCACTGCACCGCTGGTGCGCTGAAGACAAGGACCGTCTCCTGATGAAGCAATTCAGCCCCGACCAGATGCAGGAAATTCGCGAACGGTTACCGGAATTTCAGCACGTTATTAACATGCTGGAAAAGGAGAATGCCGTTGTCCTGAATCACCCGCTGGTGGTTCAGGAAACCGCGCTCGCCACCTGGAATCATTACTATTATTGCCCGCAGCATGGCGTGCGTCTGGAGTGGCGCTATGACTCGCCAAAAACTCACCGTTGCCCGGAGGACGGCCATCTGTTTCAGGGCGAACCCTACGATGGCGCGTGGTGGCGCTGGCTAAATGGCCTGAATGCCAAGGCCTGTCAGGAGCTGGGATTACTCTGGCAATTGACCGGTGAAACACGATATCTGGAAAAAGTCAGTGCGTTGCTGCTGACTTATGCCCGTTATTATCCGGATTATCAGGAACATGGCGGCATCCCCTACAACGGCCCCGGCAAAGCCAATGCGCAAACACTTTGTGAAGCCAATTGCCATCTGCAACTGGCGCTGGGCTATGATTTTGTCCGCGATGCGCTTTCGGCTGACCAGCGCACGCTGATTGAAACCCGCCTGCTGCGCGAAGGAGCGGAGTTTCTGATGCGTCACCGCCACAAACAGTTGCATAATCATGAAGTGAAAATCAGCGCAACCCTTGGCGTGATCGGCGTCGTCATTGACGAGCCCCGGTACCTGGATTTCGCCGTCAACAGCCCTTACGGATTGCGTTATCAGCTTGAGCACGCCCTGCTGCCGGGCGGGTTATGGTTTGAAGGTTCGCTGCATTATCATTTTTACGCGTTGCAGGGCTTTTTTGCCTTCGAGAAACTGGCGAGAAACACGCCTTACAGTTTGCTGGATTTGCCACATTACCGGCAGATGCTGACATTGCCGCTGGCTTTACTGATGCCGGACGGTACGACGCCCCGTCTGAATGACTGCACCACCGGCCAGGAAAAACTGACCCACAGCGATCTCTACGAATTTGCTTACCGGCACGCCGGTGAGCCGATTTACGCTGAAGCACTGCATATTATTTATCAGCATCAATCGCGGGAAAACCTTGATGCCCTGCTTTATGGCGTAAAACAATTGCCCCCGGAACAGGGAAATCTGCCCCCGGTGACGCCGTTCCACGACCCCGGCGCAGGCTTAACGGTCATGCGCGATGCCGCCAGCCAGCGGGCGTTTCTGGTGAAACACTCGCCTTACGGTGGCGAACACGATCACTACGACCGGCTGGGGATCCTGCTGTTCAATCACGGGAATGAGATCTTCCCTGATTTGGGCACAACCGGTTATGGTGTGCCGTTACACGAGGGGTATTACAAAAACAGCGCCACGCACAATACAATTTGCATCAATCAGGCCAACCAGCCACCTGCAATCCCCCGAGTTTTGCAGTGGCACATGACTTCCCAAATGCAATACCTAGATGTCTGCGTTGACTGGTCAACCCCGGCCATCATGCCCGACAGTTTGACGCAGATAAAATGGGACAGCGCCGCCTATCAGGATGTTTTCTATCGCCGCCGTTTACTGATGGCGGGCGACATCATTCTCGACGTGACGCAAGTTTCAAACCCTCACCGCCAGCAGGTTGACTGGATCTTACACGCCAGTGCCGAAGCGCTGAGCGCTTACCCGTATACCGGCGTACAGTTTTCTCCTGCCGGGCCACTGCACGGTATGGCGGACATCAGTACCCGGCCACTGACGGGTGTATTGCCACACCTTTTTGCCACGCAGACCGGGGCATTTTCCGTCTGGCTGTACGGCGGGGGAGACGTTTTTCAGGGAAAAGCGCCGGGAAACCCGCCGTCTCATCTCCTGAGTTATCTGATGGCGAGAAGCCATCAGCCACAGATTTTACTGGTTGCGCTGTACGATTTGTCCGGCGAAAAACGGCTGGATAAGGTGACCATGACCGATGACGGCCAGACGTTGAAAATCTCCGCCCTGAACAGGTTGGAGAAAATATCGATCAGTGTGGCTTTGGGGGAAGAAAACAGCGTGCCGGAAATCATCGTCGCGGCGAAGTAAAAGGGGCAAA